>NZ_RPSJ01000039.1:0-2717 GCF_003946765.1 Bacillus sp. 2D03
AGATTTCCCATAGCGTAAGCTAGTAAGATCCCTGAAAGATGATCAGGTTGATAGGTTCGAGGTGGAAGCATGGTGACATGTGGAGCTGACGAATACTAATAGATCGAGGACTTAACCATATAATATGTAGCAATGTTATCTAGTTTTGAAGGAATATGCCTTCATAGTTTGGTGATGATGGCAGAGAGGTCACACCCGTTCCCATACCGAACACGGAAGTTAAGCTCTCTAGCGCCGATGGTAGTTGGGACCTTGTCCCTGTGAGAGTAGGACGTCGCCAAGCAAGAACCTAAGTCGTTTTGACTTAGGTTTTTTTGTGCTTATTTTTATTATTTAAAATATAAAGGTAATAATTACCTTTATAAGAATATAGTCCAGATGTAACAAGAATGTTTGT
This sequence comes from Bacillus sp. 2D03, assembly GCF_003946765.1. NCBI lineage: Bacteria > Bacillati > Bacillota > Bacilli > Caryophanales > Bacillaceae > Bacillus > Bacillus sp. 2D03. The sequence continues at coordinate 398 of NZ_RPSJ01000039.1, forward strand.
GATCTTATATAAAAAGGTTATGTAAAAAGAGTTAGATTGTTATTTTTACATAACCTTTTGTGCTTTTAAAGGATTTTATATTAGAAAAAATCTATAATTAAGGTAGTTAACATATATTTTTGATGGGTGTGGGGATTATGAAAGAAATATGCATGTTATTAGTGGCTGTTATATTATGGGGCACAGCCATTGCGCCAACAAAATGGGCGTTAGAATCTATTCAGCCGTTTACTTTGTTATTTATTCGTCTTTTCTTTGCAGGTGGAATTTGTATGCTATTCTCATTTAAGGAACTACAAAAATCAGTTGTACATAAAAAAGTTCCATGGAAAAGAATGAGTTTGTTAGCTTTTACCGGTGTAGCTGGTTATTTTATGTTTACATCCTACGGCATTTCTTTAACAAGTGGATTACATGTGAGTATTATAGATGCTGCGTTACCATTAGTTACAATTCTTTTTTCAGCACTCTTTTTGAAAGAGAAAATTCGATTGAATTATTGGATAGGAATTATATTGGGTGCTATAGGAGTACTCTTTATTACGATTCCATCTAAAAGTGCTAATCAAGAAGTATCTTTAATAGGAGATATACTGATATTATTAAGTACTTTTCTATTTGCTTTCTACACAGTTTTACTAAAACGACCAAAACAAGAACAGTATTTATCAAACGAGGTTTTTACAACATTAACTTTAATTATTGGAGCTGTTATTCTCTTACCGTTTGCACTGGTAGAAATTTTTTATTACGGTCTCCCAAAGGTTGAAACTTGGAAAACGGGACTTAGTGTAATATACCTTGTTATTGGAGCAACAATTTTAGCATATTGGTTTTGGAATAAAGCGCTAGAGAGAGTTTCAGCATCAGTAAGCGGATTATATTTAAATGCATTACCATTAATAAGTATTGTTACTTCAATTATTCTATTAAATGAATCTCTGACATGGAGAGTAATAATGGGAGCAAGTTTAGTTTTAATCGGAGTAGGATGGGCGGATAAGCAAAAGTTGTGTAATCTATTAAAAGGTAACAAGGTGGAGAATAGAGACTGTTAAACAGTATGATTTATATAATTGAAATGTTAAAAAGATACCTTATATATGAGGTATCTTTTTTATTTAGCAAAGATAATAGACTAAAATTAGTAAGGATATTCTTTGCTGTATTTATATGTGTCGAAATCATTTTGAAATATTGTTTGGACAAGTTGTATACATTCAGTATCATAAAAGCTTTCAAAAGTCGGATGACGGGGAAATAAAGGATCAGTAATATCGCCTTCGCTAAAATTCCCTTTATAAATCATGGCGGGAGTTTGATGATGCCATGATGTTGAGAACTCATTTATTGGTGTGGTTTTTAATTCAAAACGCTTTTCTAATTCTTTCATTTCCTGATCGAAGTTTTCTAAGTATATATAATTGGTCACATATTCTTCTTCACCAGCTATATATTGTTGTGTGAAATGTGGGTTAATATCACTTGCGTGAGCCCCTTTCATAAATAGATAGTATAGAAATTGTTTAAATGAGATCCCTTTGGAGGAATTTTCATCTTGATATAAAAACTTTCGGATGGGTTTCCATTCGGGATGTTCCATATAAGGAGGTCCAATTAAGGATACGAAAGAACTGACTGCTCTCCTATAAGGGTTACGAACAAGTTTAAAAGTTTCTTTTTGTTTTTCTCGTAAAGCTACTCCTAGTCGTACACTATAGGCAGGTGTACTTTTGTATATATCATATTCATAATTATGAATGAAAGGACTATAGCTTAGAGCGGTTTGTAATAAATCAATCTGGTAAAAGAACCACTTAGCAAGAGAAGTACAACCGCTTTTTTGACTCCAAAATAGAATGATTGGAAACTTCCTATGATAGTGTGGGCTTCTTGAATGGGAGCTTATGATGTGTAATAAAGAAGGATCGAACAAGTTCTACACTCCTTTCAGTTATCTTATTGATATGTATGAGAAATAAAAGGTGGGTATGAGAGTCTTTTTCATCTTTTAAAAAAAATGAAAGATTAATATTGACTATTATTATATAGAGGTGTAATATAGAACAAGTCGCCGATGACAATAACGTCGCAAGCGACAAATGAAATAAAAAAACTTAGTTGACATTAACTAACGAAGATGTTAACATAAGGAAGTCGCAAATGAGCGACCAAGTAGTTCTTTGAAAACTGAACGAAACAAACAACGTGAAACGTCAATTTTTATTTTAGATGCTAGACAAACTAACTTTATTGGAGAGTTTGATCCTGGCTCAGGATGAACGCTGGCGGCGTGCCTAATACATGCAAGTCGAGCGAA
>NZ_RPSJ01000040.1:0-2678 GCF_003946765.1 Bacillus sp. 2D03
TAATTAAAATTAAAAACAAATAAACCGTTGAGTTCTTCCTCAACAGTTGCACTATAAATATGTTTATCTAAAACACCAATTCCGTTATGCGTAAAGTCTGTTTCATTTGGTTTATATAAAGTAATCATTATTTATATCTCCATCTTGGTTGAATTGAAATAAATTGAATAGCACCTGACCACTCTATTTTATTTTCTCCTATTTGGAATTCTGGAAAACCACCAATCATCTTATCATTCATTGATACTGTACCACTGTATGCCTCTAATAATTCTGAATCTATTACAACAGAACCATTTACATCTTTAATCTGAAAAGAAACATCATTAATAAAAATTCGAAATGTACCATTCCCTGCAACGAACAACATTGGAGTTGATTCCATTGTACCTGGATTATAAATAGATCCAGGAGTACTCAACATTATGTTTGCATCTTCTGTATACTCAAACGGATCAAGCGTAAAGTCGATTTCAAACTCACCATGTTCTTCAATTTCATTTGCAATATCACCTACTACAACATGTTTAATTTTCCGATACACATCATCATCTGTAAAATATAGTGTCTTGCCATTCATCAACCAAGCCTTCATGCGCCGAACTAATGGCTTAATATTCTCTTCTTCAAGCATATTGAACTTTATTTTTAAAGGGACGTCTTTAAACGCCCCTTTTTTTGTAAGTGAGCCATGTCTACCCGGCACTTCAATATGTTCTACTTCCTGTTCTGCTGTAGGAATAACAGGGCGTTCTACCATACATATTCCATAGTCACTTGCTAACTGATTATCGATACCTATGTCTAGCAATTTAAGTCCTCCCTATTCCTATTTTTACATTACGGCCACGCTCAGCAAACCAATCATTTGCTTTTTCAAACATGCGATCAACATCACGTTCATTATTAATTGTGTTATAAAAATTAATTTCTACAGGACCGCTATCAATTTGTTGAACAATCGGTTGAACTGCTCCTGTTGCTAATGCTGACAGATTAGAAGCGATGTTATCTTGTTTGTTTATCCCATATAAATTCAACTTTTTAAAAGTATCATCAACCATGTTTGAAATATTATTAAGTGCGGATTGTAACCCATTACTTTTGTTTGTCTTTTGGTTTGGAGCATTATAAAAATCTCTAAAAATTTGCTCTCTGAAACCAGATATTTTTTTACCAATTTCTAGCCACTTATTCGAATTGTTAAATTCTTTTAGTATATCTTGAGCTGGGTCTCCCCCCTCTAGTATGCTACGAATATACCGCGCAATAGGACTATCGTCTTCTACTCCATCAAGAGTGAACTGTTCTAATTCTTTCCCAACTGCTTTTAATGCATCTCTCATATCCATTGGTAAATGAGTAATCCAATCATTAAGATAATCTCCATCATATAAAATTGCTTCAAAATAACTCCGAAGAGGATTGTTATTCATCATGTCATTTACAGTGGAGCTATTGAAAGTATTTAATGTTGTTTCTAATACTGAATATACTGAATTCGCTAAGTTTTTAGCTGCTGCAAGAACTGTTGAAATTGATTGTTCCATACCAACAGCAAGCCCCGCACCAACTTGTTTACCAACCTGATCCCTCATTTTTCGAGATGGACTATGGATGTCGAAGAAGGAAGTAAAACCATCAAGAATATCGTTACCTATAGACTTCACCTTACTTAACACTTTACCAGCCATGCTACCTAGACCATCTATCAATCCACTTATGATATCTTTACCTATCTTAAATAGATCGATTTTTCTTAATGTGTCAACGATTTTCGGTACAATATCTGTTACAATTGTCGAACCTAATTGCCCTACCATGCTGACAATCCCTTTTATTAAAGCCCAAATTAGTTGAACACCAGCTTCAAGGATTTTAGGTAGATTCTTAATTAACTCTCCTGCTAAAGTAACAATTAGCTTTAATGCGGCTGCAATTAATTCCGGTATCACCTTTACAATCCCAGCAATCAACATAAGTAAAATTTTCACACCAGCTTCCAGTATCTTCGGCAAGTTTGCAATTAATGTGGATGCTATTTTGACAATTAAATCTAATGCTGCATTAATAAGCTGTGGTAACACTTGTACGATACCATCAATAATGGCCATTAAAATCTTTACACCGGATTCAATTATTTTAGGTAAGTTTGTTAATAAAGTATCCGCCACTTTGGTTATAAGATTTATCGCTAAATCAATAAGTTGCGGTAGCATTTTAATGATTCCATCTATTAAGCTAGTTAAAACCTTAACACCAGCTTCAATAATCATAGGTAAATTCGCTGTAATGGCTTCAATTAAAGTTGTAATGACTGTAATAATCGCTAAAGCAATCATTGGTAAAGCTTGTGTGATTCCTGTAATTAATGAAACTAATAAATTTATTCCCATTTCAATTAACTGAGGTAAAAATGACATGATTCCGTTAATAATAGTTTGAATAATTGTTACAGCTATTTGGATTAACTGTGGAAGCATCTGCATAATTCCGTTTATTAAAGTTAGAATCAATTGAAGTCCTGTTTCTATCAGAGTAGGTAAGGCTTGTACAATTCCAGAAATTAAAGTTTGAATGATTTGTATTCCCATTTGAACAATCATAGGGAGATAGGTAGCAATCATCTGTGAAATTGTGTTTATAATCCCAACAATGGCTTCAAGCATAATTGGAGC
>NZ_RPSJ01000041.1:0-2677 GCF_003946765.1 Bacillus sp. 2D03
ATAGTTTGGTGATGATGGCAGAGAGGTCACACCCGTTCCCATACCGAACACGGAAGTTAAGCTCTCTAGCGCCGATGGTAGTTGGGACCTTGTCCCTGTGAGAGTAGGACGTCGCCAAGCAACTTTAAGACGAGTCAGAATGACTCGTCTTTTTTGTGTTTTATAATTTCTTTTCAAAGCTAAATATTTTGAAGTGCTGCTCATTTTTTTAAAGATTTTTGAGTACGTAGCTATATAAGTTTTATTCAATTTGTTTCGTGATTTTTGACAGGTAATTTAAGATTTTCTATTTTATTTATCAAAGATAGAATTCATTGGTATGTTAAAATAGTACAGTTGTTTTTGATGTACTTTAATATAAGAAGATTTAAGTTAGAAAAGGAGATAATATGAAAAAGATAAGTATAATTACTATAGTAGTCTTAGTCCTGCTAGTAATCGTGTATATGTTAGTTGGAAATTATTTTTATAACTATGCATTAAATGCGAAACAAGAAAAGGAATTTTTGCAAGATAATCCTCATTTAGTGGAAACGGTAAATGCGTCGGGAGATGTATTGGCTGCAAATGAAGAAAAGAATGCAAACTTCGTATCGAAGTATAAACCTAACACATTAACTATACGTTCTTTCGATAAATTAAATTTAAAAGGTTATGAATATATGAATGAACCATCTAGTCATAAATGGGCAATTGTAGTTCATGGATATAGTGGTAGAGCATCGGAAATGACGAAATATATTCGTAACTTTTATGAACAAGGCTATAATGTCATAGCACCAGACCTTCGTGGACACGGAAATAGTGAAGGGGATTATGTTGGTATGGGTTGGCATGATCGTAAAGATATTTTAATTTGGATTCAACAAATCTTAAAGAAAGACCCTGATGCTGAAATAGCTCTATTTGGTGTTTCAATGGGCGGGGCAACTGTAATGATGACTTCAGGAGAAGATTTACCTTCTAATGTTAAAGTTATTATTGAAGATTGTGGATATTCAACTGTTATTGATGAATTTACTTATCAACTAAAAGATTTATTCCACTTACCGAAGTTTCCTGTTATGAATGCGGCAAATACGGTTACTAAATTAAGAGCTGGGTATGATTTAGAAGAGGCTTCAGCTGTAAAACAAGTAGCGAAAAGTAAAACACCTATGCTATTCATTCATGGGGATGCTGATACATTCGTTCCTTTTGAAATGTTAGATGAAGTATATAATGCTGCAAAAGTAGAAAAAGAGAAATTAATTGTTCCAGGTGCTGGACATGGGGAAGCGGAGAAAGTAGATTCGAATAAATATTGGAATACTGTATGGAAGTTCGTAGGGAAGTATATTCCGGCATAATTAAAGTTGTTGCATTTATATAGACGATAATCGGAGGGATAATAGTTAATCCTTTTGATTATCGTTTTTTTGTTAATTAGGTATTCTGCTATAAGTGTATTTTTGTATGTACTATATGAAGGAGGTAGAGCAAAAACTTTTGAATTCCTTAATCTCAGTGCTACAATGATTGAAAACTAAAAGTTAATGAGGTGTTTCTATGAAAATTGAAGTTTGGTCAGATTTTGTATGCCCATTTTGCTATATTGGGAAACATAGATTAGAGATGGCTTTAGAGCAATTTTCGCATAAGAAGGATGTTGAAGTTGAGTTTAAAAGTTTTGAATTAGACCAAAATGCTCCAATCTATTCTGGGACAAGTATTAATGAAGTACTTGCATCAAAGTATGGAATTAGTATTGAAGAAGCTAAGCGTAATAACGTACAGCTAGGAAATTATGCAGCTAGTATGGGTTTAAGTTTTAATTTTGATGAGATGAAGCCGACGAACACGTTTGATGCGCATCGTCTTGCGAAGTTTGCAAAGGATCAAGGAAAAGAAAAAGAGATTACGGAAAATCTACTTTTTGCATACTTCACTGAATCGAGAAATTTAAGTGATGTGGATACACTTGCTGCTATCGCTGAAGTTTCAGGTTTAGATAAGCAAGAGGCTTTAAATGTTATTAATGATAAAAATGCGTATGCAAATGATGTTAGAATTGATGAAGCAATTGCTCAGCAATATCAAATTTCTGGAGTACCTTATTTTATTATTAATCAAAAGTATGCTATTTCAGGTGCACAACCACTTGAAACTTTTGTTGGTGCACTTCAGCAAGTGTGGGAAGAAGAGAATCCTGCACCTAAGTTACAAGAACTTTCTTCAGATGGTGGAAGCGATCTTTCTTGTACTGATGGAAGTTGTTCGGCGCCGTCGAAAGAGCAATAGTTTTTATAGTAGAGTAGTACCCCATAGATAGTTCTGTGGGGTGCTTGTATATAACTGTAGAAGAAATACATAAGTGAAATCTATAAAATATAAAGTTTTTTTAAAAACGTATTGACGATTATACCTTAGAGGTGTAATATAGAACAAGTCGCCGCTGATAATAACGTCGCAAGCGACAAATGAAATAAAAAAACTTAGTTGACATTAACTAACGAAGATGTTAACATAAGGAAGTCGCAAATGAGCGACTAAGTAGTTCTTTGAAAACTGAACGAAACAAACAACGTGAAACGTCAATTTTTATTTTAGATGCTAGACAAACTAACTTTATTGGAGAGTTTGATCCTGGCTCAGGATGAACGCTGGCGGCGTGCCTAATACATGCAAGTCGAGCGAA
>NZ_RPSJ01000042.1:0-2539 GCF_003946765.1 Bacillus sp. 2D03
AAACGGAATAGGTGAATTTAACACAATCCAGATTATAGCTAATTCATTTCCTAGGATTAAAGAACATATTTATTCAAAACTATGCGAAAAGAGGCTGAAAAACGATGTAAAAAAATGCATAAATAAAAAACGCGAACTATTTGTGAACTATCTGCGGACTATTTGCGAACGATTTACGGACACGTTTTGGTTTTTAACATGATATATTTGTATTGTGAGAAGTGGCGGAAAACACAACTCACTATGTTGTTTCTAAATTTCTAAACGGCTTCATAATGACGGCACATAAAATCCGAAACCAGCAGATGGTACTGATTGAATGTCACCGTTAATAAGGAGAGCTTTTGCTCTTCTTCCAGTTACTTAATAATGTACGAGCGGTTTGATGGGGCAACATTAGGTGATTGGAAGAAGGATAAAACTTCATTTACCGTATTCATATTTTGAAGGAAGAATAAGTAGCGCAATGTTGCTCTTTTGTTGATTTTCAATAAGACTCTAAATTCTGAACATGATACAATTGTATTGGTTTATAAGTTTAATATTAAATGTAGAAAGGGTTGTGGAACGGATGAGTAGTTTAGATCAATTCATTGAAAGAGTAAAGGTAGTTGTGACTGCAGATGTAGAAGAAAAGATATTACGCGAAAAATACAATCAGGTAATACTTCCATGTATGAAAAAAATTGAAGAAAGTTTAAAACAAATAGATGGATACGATTACTTTATTTCTACATCGAATGAGAATTCGGAACTAAGAATACAAAATGTAAAATTTAGAGTTAGAGTGGACGAAAGTACTAATACTATTAAAGTGAAAAAAACAACAGATACATTCATACATGAAGATTTGGACGAAATTATTTTACAAGAAGGAAAACTATTCAGTAAAAACCGTGAAGAAATATTCACTGAAGGCATATTGGTGGAATATTTGAATGAGGCGTTTGAGGGGATTTTAGGTCAATAATTTATTTTAAAAAAGCATCCATTCGGGTGCTTTTTATTTTTGAGGAGGATGAATGATGGGGAACGAAACAATAGTATTTAAATCAACGTATCCACACAAGATTGATCCAAATAAAATCAAAACATTAGATGATGTGATTCAAATTTTAAAAAGAGTTACTCTACATGTTGATGATGAAGGATTAAAAGGAATTGAACATTTGATTTTAAAGGATGATGAATAGTGGAATTAAATAAGCTTGAAAAAGCAATGGTCATTGGAATAATCCTTCGCGCTCTTCGTAGCAAAAAGAAAATAAAACAGTATGTGGGATTAGAAAGGTTACCAGATGTCATTCAAGTGTTAGATGAGTTACAAGAAAAAGCAACACTTGAAGAAAAGGAAGAAGCTGTAACAAGTGTAACCAAAAAATTATTGGATGATTTGTTAGAGAAAGATAAGGGGTGAGTAAATGAAGAGCCTATTAGGAATGTGGATTGCTCAGATTAGATGGGCTAAGAGATATTATAAAAATGGATTGCTCTCATATTTTCTACATAAATTCGGGATTATTAAAAGTCCTACACTTTCTTTGATTGTAGTTTATACATTCAAAGAAGATATCTTTTTTTGGAGAAAGTTAAGAAAGGGTTGAGGAGATGGAAGATGTAATTGAGACTAGATTAAAAGAGTTCTATAAGTTATATGAAGCGTGTAAAGTAATCAGCAATTGGATTCGAGATAATTGGGAATCAATAATGGAAATGGCTAGAGCTTTTACACAATGCCTAGATTATGACTATGAACCAACAACACCTAAACAAGTATATGGATATTTTAGACATAAAGTGATGAAGTCACAGGTTATAAATCGCAAGCCTAGATGCATAAGAGCGAGGACGGTGTGTTAACAATGGACTATATTAAGCTCATAAGAGAAGGTAAGCTTATGAAGTTCTATAAGTCTAAAGAATGGAGAGCGCTGAGGCTAAAGGCTTTACAGCGTGATAATTGTGAATGTCAGATGTGTAAGTCAAAAGGTAAATACAAAGCTGCTGAGAATGTGCATCACCTTAAAGAAGTGAAGACACATCCACACTTAGCAATGGATTTAGATAACCTGCAATGCTTATGTATTCGATGTCACAATGAAGTACACGATCGGTTAGATAAGGTTGAGAAGAAGGTACCTAAGTTCATGAATGAGGAACGGTGGTAGCTATGATTATTGTGGATGGTAGTTGGACATTTGATACTGACTTAATGATTCAATACGCTGAGAAGGACGAGCGTACGTCATATGAGCGCGACATGCTTAATCAGTTCCGAAAGTATGCTTACTGGCGTTACTGCCAAATAAGAGATTGTGTGAACCCAAGAAAGTGCAAACGACTTAAACTTAATGATGTTAGAGAAAGATTGCAAGAAGAAGAGAATTTAATATTTACAACAGACATGCTAAAGATTTCTAGTGAAGAAGTCTTTTTTATTTTGGATTTTATTGAAACTTACTTTGAATTAGTTTCTTAAACACCCCCCGGTCAAAAAGTTCGGCTTTTAGTAGGAGGACCGTTCAACGGGGGGAGGAGA
>NZ_RPSJ01000043.1:0-1499 GCF_003946765.1 Bacillus sp. 2D03
ACGATTAACGTCAGGGGAGTTAACACATTAGCGAGCTGTTTCACGCCTAACCCCTCTATCCCATTTGTCCATGCATTTGGGATTACTTTTCGTAAAATGTTAGCCGCAGCATTTACATCTGCATTAATTAAAGTTTTATTTGCTGAACGATATATACCGCGCTTTATTCGTTTTCCTGAAAAAGTTGTATTTTGGTCATTTTCTCCATACGTTGGAATGAAGTCGTTATCCAGAAAACTTGCTTTCGATGTATATGATTCTTCAGTTACAACAACTTGAATGCCTACAGCATTTGCTTTGTATGTAATCATTTGAATCAGTAAATTATGCGGGATATGACAAAACGATTGGTTATTTCTTTTTCCCATATTCGTTTCTTGTTTCCAACTTTTGTTTTGACCAATAACGATTTTACAAACTTCTTCTTCTTGAGCTAGTTTTACGATGTGGTGACTAACTTTATGGAAGACGTCTTTTATTTTCAAGTAACGTTTTTGATGAAGTTTTTCTATCCTTTTAGAAGTAAAAGGTCCTTCATTCGTTTGTTTTCCATTTCTAAGAATGCTTGTAAAATGACTCTTCATTTTATTGTAATATTGATTTATGCTTTTGATATGTTTGCCCTTAACAAGGACAGGTTTTATACCTGTGTTTGTTACGATGGTTGCAAGGTTATCAATACCTAAATCAATACTCATATAACGAGCATTCTCTTCAATCATTTGTTGTTCAGAAGGAACATCAATTACCAATTCCACTACATATTCATTGTATTTTGGAATCACACGAACTTGTTTCAGTTTACCTTCAGTGAAACCTAATTTCCCAATATTTAATTGCAATTTCGTCTTTGGAAACTTTAAAAATCTATCGTTTTTAATGATGCAATCTTGGTTTGTATACAGAATCTCTTTTTCAGAAGAACGAATATACTTTGGAATCCTAGGCATTCCAGCATATTTGTTTGGATTCTTTTTATAGTCTTTTAAACTAGCAAAAAAAGATTTCCAATTTTGGAACAAACCTTTCATGATTGACTGGCTACATTGCGTAGGCAAAGCTCGATAATCATTTTGAATCATAGCCTTAAATAGTGCATCTAGAAAGTTGTAATCTACATAAGGTTTTCAAAATTAGGTTCTGAAAACAAATTACATGTAATCTCTTTCTGTTCTTCTTTAGGCTTTAATTTCTCTTTTTCCAATTTCTTCTGATAGGCAAGACGTTGTGTGTCATTCATCTTACCAATATTTTTATGAATATTATCCAGAACTTCTTTTTGCAAAGGCTGCAACTCTTTTTCTTGTGTTAATCCAGTGTACACCTGGCGTATATAAAAGTTTGTGGTGTTGTACATGTTCTTAGCGTTATGACAACATTCTTGAAAATAAGAATACATACGATGCCCTTTTTTAATCCAAATTTGAAGAGTTTTATAGTTTGACGGATTTTCCTTTGTCATTTTATTCACCTCCTTGTTAAGGATATTATAGCAAAAA
>NZ_RPSJ01000047.1:0-515 GCF_003946765.1 Bacillus sp. 2D03
GGTGGGACAGATGATTGGGGTGAAGTCGTAACAAGGTAGCCGTATCGGAAGGTGCGGCTGGATCACCTCCTTTCTATGGAGAATTGATAAGCGCTGCTTATCAATATAAGTTTCCGTGTTTCGTTTTCGTTTAGTTTTGAGAGTTCAATTCAGTATTGACTCTTAAATGAGGATATGATATAAATAAATCCTGCAATTTGTATGGGCCTATAGCTCAGCTGGTTAGAGCGCACGCCTGATAAGCGTGAGGTCGATGGTTCGAGTCCATTTAGGCCCACCATACATTTTGGGGCCTTAGCTCAGCTGGGAGAGCGCCTGCCTTGCACGCAGGAGGTCAGCGGTTCGATCCCGCTAGGCTCCACCAAAAAGCTATTTTAAATAGCAAATGGTATGTTCTTTGAAAACTAGATAACAGTGTAGCTCATATTTTTTAATTTTTAGTTTGGTTAAGTTAGAAAGGGCGCACGGTGGATGCCTTGACACTAGGAGTCGATGAAGGACGGGACTAACGCCGA
>NZ_RPSJ01000005.1:0-362716 GCF_003946765.1 Bacillus sp. 2D03
GCAAGAAAGTTCCTTATAAAATTACAGAGCGTCGCCCAGGTGATGTGGCAGTATGTTTTGCTGATGCATCGAAAGCAAAGCGTGAATTAGGCTGGGAGGCAACACGCGGATTAGAAGAAATGTGTGCAGATTCTTGGAGGTGGCAGTCTGAAAATAAGGCTGGATATCAAAAAGTTAGTAACTAGAGAATTGGTTATAGGTTGCTAAAACTTTCATTGAGTTATCAATATAGTTTGGCTTAAAAATCGAATTACATGTATAATGTATTTTATATTTTGAAGTTATAATAATTTGATAGCGGTACCTGAAGAAAGAAGGTTAAAAGCATGAAAAAGAAAATCCTATTTTGGATATTAGGAATCATAGGAGTACTAATTATAGGTGGAGGAGCTTACGCTTATAATATATATTCTTCTGTTTCAAAAACATTGGATAAAGTTCATAAACCATTAAAACGTGATCAAGGTACTAAACCAGAAGAAAAAATCAATAAATCTGAACCTGTTTCAATTTTACTATTAGGTGCAGATGAGCGTGGTGGAGATAAAGGACGTTCAGATTCTTTAATGGTCATTACATTAAATCCTAAAAATAATTCAATGAAAACAGTAAGTATTCCTCGTGATACGTATACTGAAATCGTTGGAAAGGGTAAAAGTGATAAAATCAACCATGCGTACGCATTTGGTGGCGTAGACATGTCTGTAGCGACAGTAGAAAAATTCTTAAATGTTCCTATCAATTACTATATTGAAGTAAACATGGAAGGATTTAAAGATATTGTAGATGCAGTAGGCGGTGTCGATGTTAATAATGATTTAGAATTCTCCCTAGAAGGGAAACACTTCCAGAAAGGGAATATTCACTTAACAGGTGACCAAGCTCTAGCATATACACGTATGCGCAAAGAAGACCCACGAGGCGACTTCGGTCGTCAAATGCGTCAACGTCAAGTGATGCAAGCTGTTATTAAGAAAGGGGCAACCTTCTCTTCTTTAACAAGCTATGGTGATGTATTAACAGCAATTCAAAAGAATGTGAAGACAAATTTAACGCAAGATCAAATGTTTGATATGCAAAAGAATTATAAAGATTGTCTGCAGAATAGTGAAGATATCCAAATCCCAGGCGACGGCCACAAAGCCGCTGATGGTATTTGGTACTACTATGTTCCAGATGCTGCAAAACAAGATTTAACGAATAAATTAAGAGCGCATCTTGAAGTGACTAAATAATATGTAATAACCCAACTCCTTTGGAAGGAGTTGGGTTTATTTTTGCATGGATTTATATTAGTATTATATATTGTGAGATTAATAGATGAGGTGAATCGATGAATAAGAAAGCAGTACTTGTCCTTGTTGTTTTTGTATTGTTTGTTGCTTCGATTGTGAGCGGTAAATTGTACTGGAATAAGAAAGTTGCAAATGCAACGGGACAGACGAGTGAAGTAACGAAAGCAAAGGTTGAAGTGAAAGATAGCGGAGCGAAGAAAGAAGAGAAAAAGGAAGAGAAAAAACAAGATGCGAAGTCATCTTTTAATGAGGCATACGCGAAGAACTTGCCAGATGCAGTGAAAGAGAAGTTAAAGAAAGCTGCCCAGGATAAAAAGGCAGTAAACCTTATTATTGTTGGTGATGAAGGTTCTTCATCTGAAAAAGGTGCTTGGGCAGCTAAGTTAACGTCTAATTTAGAAACTGCTTACGGTAAAGGTTTATGGAATGTGACTGTAAAGGAATATAAGGGTGAAAGCACAGAAGAGTTAATTGCGAATAAGCGTGATAAAGAGATTGCGAAAGAGAATCCAGATGTGATTTTATTTGAGCCACCATTTATTACTGATAACGGTAAAACTGGTAATGGGAACTCTGTCGCAAATACACAGAAGTTCGTTCAAGCACTTTCTACTAGTGCAAAGGGTGCTACGATTATGATTCAACCATCAAATCCAGTGTATGGTGCGAAGAATTATCCGAAAGCAATTGAAGCATTAAAACAATTTGCGGCGCAAAATAATTATACATATATTGATCATTGGGGAGCATGGCCGGATGCATCGACAAAGGCTATCCTACCATATTTAAAAGAAGAATTTGGTTTCCCAACTGCTAAAGGTCATGAAGTTTGGGCACAATATGTAACGGATTATTTTGTAGCTAAATAATAAAAAGGGGAGAGGGTATCGTCGACAAAATATGTTCGACAATACCCTCTCTTTTTTTATAGGATTTTTGCTATACTAAACTGTACTATAATACGTGGTGGAAGGAGGAGAATGATGAAAATACTTGTGGTGGATGATGAATCGAGTATTCGTAATTTGATTCGGATGCAGTTGGAGATGGAAGGTTATGAAGTATTGGCAGCGGCTGATGGGAGAGAAGCTTTAGAGAGATGGAATGAAGGGCCGGATGTATTGATTTTGGATGTTATGCTTCCGGATACGGATGGGTATGAGTTGCTTCGTTTGTTCCGTGAGAGGGATAGGGATATTCCCGTGCTTATGTTAACGGCAAAGAGTCAGATGAATGATAAGTTGCTTGGCTTGCAGCTTGGTGCTGATGATTATGTGACGAAGCCGTTTAATTATGCGGAGCTTATTCTTCGGGTTAAGAATATGGCGCGGCGTGTAAAGAAGACGGAGGCGGCTGTAAGTCATGAAGTAATTGAGGCTGGAGAGATCGTGATTTGTCCTAAGGAAAGAAAGGTACATGTGAGTGGACAAGAGATTCAGTTAACGTACCGAGAGTTTAATTTATGTCAGTTATTTGTTTCAAATCCACAGCGTGTGTTTATGAGGGATGAGTTACTTGAGAAAGTATGGGGATTTGAGTATATCGGAAATACGAGAGCCGTTGATATTATGGTGCAGAGACTTCGCAAGAAGCTTGGGACGAGCGGAGAATATATTAAGACAATTTATGGCGTTGGCTATAAACTGGATTGTTAAGTGGTGATGGTATGTCTTTAAAGCGAAATATGGTGTTCGGAATAGTTGGGCTGTTAATTCCGATTTTTGTTCTTTTATATGCAGTTGTTTATATTACGTTAGAAAAGAATATGTATCATAACGCAGCAGATTCTTTAGAAAAGTTAAGTGTAGAAGCACAAATTTATACGATGAATTATTTAGAGAAGGAAGCAGAAGTGGATACGCTTGGTCCGAATTCACTTTTAATTGCGTCGTATTTAGCGAAGCGTATGGATGTCCGTGTGCAGATGATCGGGAAGAATGGCGATGTTGTTGCAGATACACAAAAAGGAGCATTGCTTCACCGTAACATCGACATTGAGAGTTCCTTGAAGGGGAAGAAGTCTTATGTTTTCGAGGAGGCGGATCCAGCTCCTATTCTTTTGTTTTCAAGCCCGGTTTATTATGGAAACGATGTCATTGGAAGTATTCGTTTTATAAATGAGTTAACAGGTGAGAAGGAAGTTTTAACAAATGTGAGCTGGACTTTCTTAATGACGTCTCTTTGTTTAGTAGCTACCGGTATTTTCTTTGCGATTCGTTTGGCGAAGTCTCTTCATAAACCGATTGATCAGTTGAGACAAATGGCACAGAGGCTCGCGAATGGTGATTATAAGAGTAAGATTGAGTTAAATGAGTACGTGGAAATCGCTCAGCTTTCAGCATCTTTTAATGCGATGGCCGATGGAATTGAGCTGCATATTAAGCAATTGCAGGAGGAGAAAGAGAAGCAGAAAGATTTCCTAGACCGCATTACGCATGAGCTAAAAACACCGCTAACGGCAATTATCGGTTATGTTGATTTAATTCCGAAGTTACAATCGAAAGAAGATGTACAGGAAAGTCTTCGTTATGTGGCTGTGGAAAGTGAGCGTTTATTATCACTTGTAGAGGAATTGCTTAAGTCCTCGAAATATGGAACGAGTACGTTTGAAGTGTCTCCTACAGTTGTGAATATAAAGGAATTGGCAGAAGAAGCAGTTTCAATTGTGAAACCTCGCCTAAATCAATTTGAAATTGAAGTGATAAATGAGTTAACGGATGTACATGTTGTTGCGGATTTTGATAAGACGAAGCAAATTTTCTTAAATGTGCTTGATAATGCAATTAAGTATAGTGATGCTTCGCACATTCGTATGAATGTAATTGTAAATGAGCATGAGGCGAAGGTTTTTGTTCATGATGATGGGATTGGTATAGATGAAGGGGTGCTTGCAGAGTGGAATGAGTCTCCGGAAGGAAAGACACTGCCTTCTAGTTACGGGAATGGTTATGGTTTGTATATTTGTCAGGAGATTATGAATAAGCAGGGCGGAAGCATGCGGATTGAGAGTAGTGAAGAAATAGGTACTACAATATTTATTACATTTTTGCTTCCGAGAAGGATGGAAGACATAAAAAACTTGAAAGCGGTTAAATGATACATTTATGAAACAATTATGCGGTATTTTCGAAACAACGTTTTTTTATCTTGGAGGTAGGCAGAAATGAAAAGGCTATCATTTCAAATTCTTATGTTTGTCATTTGTATGATTGTTTCTCTTGTTTTGTTTTATGTTATGGAGAAGCAAATCTATAATCGAATCAACATTGTAAATGATAAACAAGCCGTTTTACAAAGGGTGAATGAATCTCTTCCAATTGAAGTGAAAGTAAGACATGAAAAGTGGGGAGAAATCGTTGTAACGGATGAAGTTCGTTTGCATACGATTGTTTCATTCTTTGACCGAATTCGAATAGAGCCAGGGGACGTTAAGAGCCAAGAACAAGTATTTACTGGAGAAGTAACGTACTTGAATGGACATAAGCGTACTTTTGCAGTAGGTGACTTGTTCCAGTATGGGGAAAATGTATACGGAAAGAATGGCATGGATCCGATGATTTCAGCACTTCAAACGTATTTATTAAGCCTGTATTACACGCCAGAGCGTATTAGTGATTTCTTTGCTTCAGCAAAGGATGTCGTAGTACGTCAAGGCGATGTGGTACGTACTATCAATCTTACGCACATACTTGATTCTATTCGGTCCGCAAAGCAAATTACAGATTACGGAGAAATTCAGAAGTTATTACAATCGCAGAATGAACCGATTGCTTATATTACAGCTTATAAAACAGGTAAGCGTGTAAAGAATGATCGTGAAGATATTCTTACGATTTCTGTGTATCCATCGTACTTTGTTGTGCAATATCTCGGTGATAATAACGGAAATGTTATGTATATGAAAGGCTCTCTAGCAGAGTTATTCGTAAAGGAGAATGCGTCATGAGAAAGATAGCCTTTTTCTTCTTTTTGCTAGTAATTGGAGGAGCGATGTCTAGTTGCTCTCGAGATACAACCTCTATTAAATATAGTAAAAATGGTCTCCCTATTTTGGATGATCGTCATATTGTTGCGTATGTAGCGGCTCGTGAGGAAGTTGGTGAAGCGTTACTTTCATCATTTTGTAAGCCGCGCGGATGTACGTATGAATTTATTCGTCTTTCAACAGAAGAACTTCTTCGTAGAGTGGAAGAAGAAGCTGGAAATCCGAAGGCGGATATTATTATTGGCGGTACAGTAGATGCGCATCAAATGATGAAGCAGAAAAATCTTTCTATTCCTGTGATAAGCCAACATGCAAATCGTATTTCAAAAACTGTTAAAGATAAAGATGGTTATTGGTATGGTTATGAAGTGGAGAAGCTGGCAATTGCGATTAATAAAGAGCGGTGGAACGAGGAAATAGCGCCGCTCGGTCTCTCGTATCCGTTAAGATGGAAAGATTTATTGAATCCAATATATAAAGGAAAGATTGTCATGCCCGATCCAAATGTTTCAGGTACAGCATATACGTTTTTCCAATCACTGATTGATACGTTAGGTGAAGAGGAAGCGAAGGGATATGTGAAGAATCTGGCAGAACAAGTTGGAGAAGTAACAGTGAATGGTTACATCCCAGCAGAACTTGTTGCGAGCGGTGAATATATGATAGGCATCAACTTTATGGGAGATCAGAGAATGCTTCAAAAACAAGGCTTTCCGATTTTAAGTAACGAACCTGAGCAAACAGGGTTATCTGTTAATGCGATTTCGAAACTAAAACGTGCACCGAGTGGTATTATTGCGGATTTATTTATTGATTATTGTTTATCAGAAGAAGCGGGGCATATTTTAGAAAAAGTGTCGTTTGGCGTACCAACGATGTTTGCGAAGAATGAGAAAGAAATAGAAGGACAGCCGGTTAGAAGGACGAACCAAAATATATCAAATAGCGGAATAATCGAGATATGGAATAGACAGCGTCTCTCTCTGAAGTGAGAAAAGGAGACGAAAATATATGTTTAAATGGCTCAAGCCAGCACCTGCAATTGAAAGATTGCCAGCGGATATGATCGACCGTGTATATCGATTACTACGTATTCGTGTGTTAATCGGGATTTCAGTTGGATATGCTGCTTATTATTTAGTTCGTAGTAACTTTACGTTATCAAGTACGTATTTAGTACAAGAATATGGTTTTAGTACAGCTGAAATTGGTCTACTAGGTTCAGTAATGGCAATTGTTTATGGATTTAGTAAGTTCTTTATGGGGAATTTATCAGATAAAGCTTTCGCCCAGCGCTTTATCGCAGTCGGTTTATTCTTATCAGGGCTTGTAAATATTTGTTTCGGCTTTGCATCATCATTTGGGATGATTGTTACATTACTTGTTGTTAACGGTATTGTACAAGGTATGGGAGCACCACCTTGTAGTATTGTTATGACGAAATGGTTCTCGAAGAAAGAACGCGGTACGAAAACAGGTCTTTGGAATATTTCACATAACGTTGGTGGAATGCTTGTGCCACCACTTGTCGGAATTGGTGTAGGTATTTTCGGTGAAAATCATTGGCAAGGCGGCGTGTTTATTTTCCCAGCGATTATCGCAATGGTAATTGCAGTACTTGTTTGGATCAATGCGAAGGATACACCAGAATCTGAAGGTCTTCCTCCAATTGATGAGTATCGTAATGACTATGAAAATCTTGAAAAAGCAGATAATGCTAACAAGATGTCACCAAAAGAAATTTTAATGAAGTATGTAGTGAAAAATAAATTTGTATGGTTCTTATGTATTGCGAATGCTTTTGTTTATTTAATTCGTTTCGGTGTTATTAACTGGGTTCCACTTTATTTAACGACAGTTAAAGGATTTTCAAAAGCAGAAGCGCATGCGGCATATGCAATCTTTGAAGGTATGGCAATTCCAAGTTCATTAATCGTTGGCTTTTTAAGTGATAAATTATTTAAAGGAAAACGTATGCCATTATGTATTATTAGTATGGTTGGAGTTGTTATTGGTACGTTTATATATTGGCAAGCAACTAGCGTACTTGTTGTAAGTATTGCAGTTTCTATTATCGGTTGTTTAATTTATGTACCACAGTTCTTAATCGGTTTAAGTGCGATGGAATTGGTACCGAAATTTGCAGTAGGTACGACAGTTGGTATGTGTGGTCTTTTCGGTTACGTAGGCGGAAGTCTTGTAGCTAACGCAGCAATTGGTGTTATTGTTGATAGTTCTGGCTGGGATGGTTGTTTCATCTTACTATTAACAGGAGCGGTTTTATCAACAATCTTCTTATTTATTGTTCAACGTGGACATGAGAGAAAAGATCCTAAAGTAGCGTAATATTTTGTTTGAAAAGCTATCCAATTGTGTGTGATTGGATAGCTTTTATATTAGAAAAAACAAACAGTATGTAAAATTGCAGTTTAATATATAAATGATTTTTGTTAATTAATATAATTTTTTTAGATTTAATAGACCAATTACGTACATAGTTAGACCGAAAAATCCGCCGCCACAGATGAAAATTACAACCTTAAATAAAGAAATAGAGATTTCTTCTGAACCTACATAGGGAAGGATATAATTCATAAAAACAAACATTTGAAAGCCCCAAAGCACACCTGCTTTTAAGCCAGCTTTTCTTAATTTTTTCTTGTGTTGTAAATATTCTTCTTTTGTTGCACATTCAGTATCACTTAAACCTTTTTTCTTGAATTTAAAGGCTAAGTAATTAGCGTAAATCATATTAGATAGAAAAATGAATATTGTCCCTATAGATATTGTGTGATTCATAGTATCAACAAGTAACATAATAAGCATTACCAACATATTTAACCACCACAAACCAATTCCAGCTACAGATAACTCTTTATTGATTTCTTGTTTTTGGTATTCATCTCTCTCACTTATTGTTCCAACAAAACTATTATAAACTCTTTCTTTCCATTCAATTTTCATCATTTAATCTCCCTCCCAAAATAGACTATTTAAATCTGTTTTTAGTGCTTTTGCTAATTCGATACATAAGGCTAAAGAGGGATTATATTTATTGTTTTCAATTAAATTTATTGTCTGTCTCGCCACGTTAACTTTTTTAGCTAACTCTAGTTGCGATAGCCCTTCAGATTTTCGATATTGTTTAACGTTATTCAAATATAACCCTCCCATTGTTGGTTGTAGACCTCGTGTACCAAAATGTCATTTATATGTGACATTTTATAATTGAATAGATGAAATGTCAAATATATATGACACAATAGCGATGGTGCAATTAGGAAAATGATTTTAATGATTCATTTTGGCAAGAAGTTTGTTAATAAAGAATGGCTTCTATTCAATTAAAATTGCTCTTTTTCCTTTCCTTAAATCTATCTTAAAAGATATAATGTCATATTTCTAATCATTGGAATTTTTGTTACAATATAAATGGATGTGTAAAACTTTGTAAAAAGATTGTAATAATATACAATTTATTTTCAGAAAGTTTTATACAATTATGGTATTTATTAAACTATTAATTTATAAAGGGAGAGAGAATATGTTACCAAATACGGTTCGTACTCCAAACAAGAAGAAGAAATGGATTATTATTGGGGTTATTGCACTAATTGTTATTGTAGCGGCGATTAATATTTTTGTTATGCAAGGTAAGAAGAAGGGGGCATCAACAAATGCTGATGCTGTAAGTTTTGAGAAAGTGACAGAGCGTAAGCTGAATAATACGAAGTTAATTTCTGGTCAGGTGAAGCCTGGTAATATTGAAAGCTTCTATGCAGATCCGGCCAAAGGGAAAGTGAAAGATATTGAGGTAAAAGAAGGGCAAGAGGTAGAGAAAGGTACGAAGTTATTCTCTTATGATAATGAAGAGATTAATCTTCAAATGAAGCAAGCTGAGCTTGATCAGAAGATGGCGGATATGCGTTATGATCAAGGGAAAAAGAAGATTGATTCGTTGAAGAAAGAAATTAAGAAGGCGAAAGATAGCGGAGCTGGGAAAGAAGTAACAGATCCGATGGACGAGCAAGTAAACGAGTTAGAGATAGGACAAAAAACAATTGATCTTGAGAAAGAAAAAGGAAAGTTGCAGAAAGAAGAGTTAAGTAAAAAGCAGAAAGAGCTTACGATTTATAGTAATTTCGCTGGTGTTGTTCAAAAGTTAGATAAAGATGCGGCACAAAGCTCATCTCAAGCGTTAGGTGGTCAAGGAAAAGCGTTTTTACAAGTAGCTTCTAAAGACCCATTCCAAGTTCAAGGTACGTTAACTGAGCTTCAGAAGTCACAAATTCAAAAAGATCAAACATTCACTGTAACGGCAAAAGCAAATAATAAGAAGAAGTGGACAGGTAAGATTACAGAGGTAAGTGAGTTCCCAACGAGCGCAGAGATGGCGCAAGCTGGCGGCATGGGTGAAGCAACTCAAAATATGTCTCAATATACATATAAAGCAAGTCTTGATAGCCAAGATGGTTTATCTCCAGGTTACCACGTTTCTCTGCAAGTAAACTTAGAGAATAAGAAGATGCTTGCTGTCCCAAGTAAGAGCATTGTAGAAAAAGGCGATGATGCATTTGTTTATGTTGAGGAGAAAGGAAAGCTTCGTAAAAAAAATGTGAAAAAAGGTTCTACTGATGGGGACTGGACAGAGGTTGTAGAAGGCGTAACAGTGGGGCAAAAGGTGGTTAAAAATCCTTCCGACGATGTGTATGACGGAATGGAAGTGAAAGAGAAATGATTACGTTAAATAATATTGCTAAAACGTATTATCAAGGAAAATTGGCAGTGCCGATTTTGCACGGTATTAGTTTAACGATTCAGAGCGGTGAGTTCGTTTCGATTATGGGACCGTCTGGCTCTGGTAAGTCGACGCTTATGAATATTATCGGTTGTTTAGATCGTCCAACAGAAGGTGAATATATGCTGAATGACGTGAATATCTTAACAGCAGACGAGTCAAAGCTTGCTTTAATTCGTAATGAATATATTGGCTTTGTATTTCAGCATTTTAATTTACTGCCTCGTCTTTCCGCAGTGGAAAATGTTGAGCTTCCGCTCGTATATGGTGGCGTGAAGAAAGCAGAGCGTCGCAAGCGTGCTTTGGAGGCGCTAGGTAAAGTTGGATTGGCAGATCGCGTGCACCATTTACCAAATGAGTTATCAGGTGGACAGAAGCAGCGTGTAGCGATTGCAAGAGCGATTGCAAATAATCCAACGTTCATTATGGCCGATGAACCGACTGGTGCACTTGATACGAAGTCTGGTGAGCAAGTTATGAATATTTTCACGAAGCTTAATGCAGAAGGTACGACGATTGTTATGGTTACGCATGAAGAGGAAGTAGCAGCGTATTCTTCTCGCCGCATTGTACTGCGAGACGGGAAAGTTACAGAAGATAGAAGGTGTGCGGTATGAGTTTACTAGATAGTATAAAAATTGCCCTGTCTTCTATTTTAGCTCATAAACTGCGTTCAGCTCTTACGATGCTCGGTATTATTATCGGGGTAGGTTCGATTATTACTGTCGTTGCAATTGGGCAAGGCGGGGAAGCGATGCTGAAGTCGAAAATCGCTGGTTCTGGTAATAATCTTATGCCAATTCAATTTAAACCGGATATTAATGATGAGTTCAGTATGGGGGGGCATCAAGTACCGAAATTAACAGAAGAAGATATTATGGAAGTAAAGCAAGTTAAAGATGTTTCTCATGTTATTACGACGAATAATACGATGGAAACAATGGATATTAATGATAAAAAATCAATGATTAATGTTATTGGACTTGATAGTGAATATTTTGAAGTAAATAAAGTGAAAGTGGTTAAAGGTCGTTCATTAAATGAATCTGATATTTCACAAGGAAATAACGTTGTTATGATTAGTACGAAATCAGAAGAGACGTTATTTAAAGATGAAAATCCAGTAGGGAAAATTATTGAAATGAAAGGACAACCGATGCAAATTATTGGTGTCTATAAATCAGATAATGAATTTATGGGGTTCGAGGCTGAGGAAATGTTAATTCCTCTTACTTTATGGCCTGTTTTATACGGAACGGATGAAATTCAAAGTATCGCCATTCAATCTAAAAACGTAGATAATTTAGAAACGGCAGGGAAAAAAGCTGTTGATGTATTAAATAGTCGTAAACCAAGCGATATTCCAGGTAAATATGAATTGGTGAATTTAAAAGAATTCCAAGAAGGTGTTTCTAAAGTTACTAACATTATGACGATGATTATTGGTGGTATCGCGGGTATTTCATTAGTTGTTGGTGGTATTGGTGTTATGAATATTATGCTTGTATCTGTAACGGAGCGTACACGCGAAATTGGGATACGTAAAGCACTAGGAGCAACGCGTAGTAAAATTTTATTACAGTTTTTAATTGAAGCTGTTATGTTAACACTTCTAGGTGGTTTAATCGGAATTGGTCTTGGGTATGGCGGAGCATATATCGTTTCTACATTCGCAAAATGGCCACCACTCGTTTCGTGGGAAGTTGTCGTTGGAGGCGTACTGTTCTCGATGACACTCGGTATTATTTTCGGATTAATTCCAGCAAATAAAGCTGCGAAATTAGATCCAATTGAAGCATTGCGTTATGAGTAATTAATAGTGTAGTAGAACTACACATTACCGTTCTAGTGGGCGGTTCGTAGCCTCTATATGAGGAAGTGAACCGCCCGTTAGAACGGGTTATATAAATAGAAGGAGGCGTTATAATGGAAGCTAATATTAATACGCAAGATGTAGGTGCGAAGAAGCCATCATTATTAGGAATGATTACTTCTCCAAGTGAGCAGTTTGAGAGAATGAAGACGAGTAATGCAGTTTGGGGTGCATTTTGGCTACTTGTTTTAATAGCTGGGCTTGTTGGGGGATTTGCTGCTTATGTATATTCTCTAACACCTGAAGCAATTAAGCTTAATAAGGAATTAGGTGTTACTGTTTCAGCTGCAATGACATATGGTATGGGATTTGGGGTAATTGCTATTAGTATGGCATTTGTCTTTCTACTTAGTGCCGTGGTGTATAAAGTGTTAATGGTATTTATAAGCAATGATACTTCTTATAAAAAATTATTAGCGATTACTGTATATTCAAGTGTTATTTCATTACTAGGTTTATTAATAAATACGATTTTAGCATATATTTTAGGTGGATCAGGTCAAGAAATGTACACTGGCCTAGAGCCAATTTTTGCTTCAAGTAGTGGTGTTGTAAAAGGCATTGTAAGTAAATTTGAAGTGTTTACAATTTGGGGATATGCAGTTACATGGCTAGGTCTTCAAATTACAGCAGGTTTAACTAAAAAGCAGGCAACAATTATTACTATTGTTTTCTTTGTTTTAACTCTTGGAATAGGCGCTTTACAAGGTATGTTCCAATAAGGAAATAAAATAGAAAGGTGGCTCTTTCAAGAGTCACCTTTTTTATTTTTACCCCTACTTCAAATACCACCAACAAAATTTCAAATACTACCTATTGTAATTTCAAATTCCGTCGGTAGTATTTGAAATTACTCACGGTGAAATCTTTTCTTTATTTTTATATTGTGAAGGTACCGCGGAATACTAGAAAGGTATACCTTTTAGAAACGGGTACTGTGTGAAGCCAGCCACTTTTAAAGAAGCAGTTGTTTTGTACGAAGGGATGATTGTAAATCAGATAAAGAAATTAGGTATTCGTAAAGATTATGAAGAGTATTATCAATGTGGTTTAATCGGTCTTTGGCATGCGTATGAAAGGTTTGATGCAAAGAAGGGGTATTTCCCTGCATATGCAGTTGTAACGGTGCGAGGTTATATATTAGAGAGATTGAAGAAAGAGTTCGCAGTGCAGGAGAAGTGTGTATGTGTAGGAGAGTATGAGGATATCTTTCATTTTGAAGATGTTGAAATAAGAGTGAAGGATTTTATGAGTGTGTTAGACGAGAAGGAGAAGTATATTATTTTTGAACGTTTTTTTGTAGGGAAGACGATGGGAGAAATCGCTTTAGAGACGGAAATGACATATTATCAAGTAAGATGGATGTATCGGCAAGCACTCGAGAAAATGCGCGATAGTGTAAAAGGATAAAAATAGCAAATAGAATGGAAGGTGATGAAATACTACCTTCCATTCTATTTGTTATTAAGGTGATGAATCTTGCATGTTCATTTGGGATAATACATATCCCGCTTTCCATAATTGCTGACTTAGCTTATGGGAACTAATTTGTATCGTTACGGTAGCTCCGTTTGAAAAATGAATTTTAGCTCGTTTAGCTTTTTTGAAAAACTCTATTGTATGAACATGTTTGAAGAAAAGCCAAATACAATTTGGAGAAGCAGGAGATTCTGTTGGGAAAGCACAAATATATTCTCTATGATTGATCGGAATTGGAACGTTTTGTTTGAATTTAAATTTTGTTTTTACGGCATTACGTCTCCCTTGATAAGTAGAATGAATATTTGTTAGACAAGATTTCTGTATAAGTTGGAGAGCAGTTTGACAGGAGTAAAGATGGTTTCCGCTACTGTCGATAATTTTTGTACGGTAATAAGGGTGTTTACATGGTTCAAGCATCATTGTAGAACTAGAAATAAAAATGTTGTTTTCATTATCCATAATTCTATAGCCTCCCTTATAATTTTCATTCCGAATATAATTATATGTAAATTAAGTAAATTTACTGTTAATATTCTATTTCATATTGTAAATTTTGGCTATTCGTTTACAATCAATAGGTGATAGTCTTTCTAATTTGCATCGCTTGTACATATATATGAAAATAGAAAAGAGTAGGCGGTGATATAGTATGAAGAAAAAGTATATTATTATGGCTTTAGTTGTCGTTCTCCTAGTATATTTAGCAAACAGTAATCCGAGTAAAGGAGAATATACAGAATGGGCAGCGAAGCAGTTTATGAAGCGTAATGATGTGAGTAAGAAGCTAGATGAAGTTCAAAAAGAGAATGAAGAGGGTCTTCTTGGCGACTTGGCATCGGCCGGTAAAAAGTTAGCCAAAAAGTATGTTGAGCCACAAGTTGGGTTATTAATTGATCATTATACGAAGCGAAATGATTATATATTCTTCTCAACATATACGACTGAGTTTGATATAGGGGAAGAACATTATAAGTATGTATGCGTCGGTTTTTCAAAGATTTTTATCCCGATTGAAATGCCGAAGAAAAAAGACGAATCTGCAAAATGATGCAGATTCGTCTTTTTCATTTTATAGAGTAATGGGAACTTCAGATACATTTTTTTCTACAAGGCGAGCTCCCTTTTTTCTTGTATTTTCATCAATGGATGAAAATACAGATGAGGCAAGGATTGTATCCATTACTTGATTTACGACTTGTGCATCGATTGGTGTGATGGGCGTATCGATAGAAAAAACGACTGTTTTTCCATCTTCCTTCGCGAAAATCAACTCTAGTACTTGCATGTGTTATTCCCTCCTTTGTATTTATCCCGCTATTTACGGGATTTGGGTCTGCCGGTTAAATTGCGGGCTAATAATCAGCGAGGATGAATAAAATCCCCACTGATCCGAGTTTTACTTTATAGTTTAGAAAGATCTGATGTGCTTACAAGTTGTACAGCGTGAAGCGGTGATGCTTGTAAGGAAGCTAGAGCATGAGCTACATTGTGTACTTGATCTAAGCTCGCATTTGTTTTAACACGTTTAAATTGTTTGCTCTTGAAAACTGTTTTGCCGTTCTTATCTAATCCGTTATTTAAGACAAGACGTAAAGTTAAATCCATTACGATTGTTTCAATTGCCATGTGTATCACCTCCTTTCAATTTATAAATAGGATGCAAATGTCATGTTTTGGCGTGAAATTTTTTCTTTTTTTTGGTACCCTTAAAAGATTAAGAGAGGAGAATTCTGGATAATGAATCGTAAATGGTTATTTTGGATTCCTGTATTACTATGGATGGGGCTGATTTTCTATTCTTCGGCACAACCATATAAAAAGCAGGATATGCGTTCAGATATTGAACAATATGTAAATGTTGAATTTGTGAAAGAGCATTTTTCATGGGTATCTATCGATTATGGTGGAGGAACCCCTGTTAGTATTGCGAATAAAGGTGTAGGCGGATTTATTGAGTTTTTCCTTCGTAAAGGTGCTCATTTTATGGTGTTCTTTATGCTAGGTTCATTGATTTATTACGCTTTTCATCGATCAGGTCATTCGAGGAAAAGATGTTTTATATATGCCCTTCTTTTCGTTGCGGGTTATGCAACATTTGATGAAATTCACCAATGGTATACGGGAGACCGTACACCAATGTGGCAAGATTCATTGCTTGATACGTGCGGCGGGTTAACGGGGATTATAATAAGTAATTGGTTTTGGAATAGAAAAAAGCGCTAATCTCATTTCGAGATTAGCGCTTTTTTTGCGGGTAGTAAAACTCCCCGTAAAAGCCCGATTGGTGAGGGCTGATAATCAGTGGGAGATGAACAAAACCCCCACTGATTCAAGTTTCACTTTATACACCGAGTAATTCTTTTAGTTCGTCTGTTGATAGTTCAGTCATCCAACTATCGCTTGTGATGACCGCATTGTTTAGAGATTGTTTTCTTTCTAGCATTTCATCAATCTTTTCTTCTAATGTTCCTGTTGTAATGAGTTTGTGAACATGAACAAATCGTTTTTGACCAATGCGATATGCGCGGTCTGTTGCTTGATTTTCCACAGCTGGATTCCACCAACGATCGTAGTGAATGACATGGTTGGCAGCGGTTAAGTTTAATCCTGTTCCGCCAGCTTTTAAGGATAAGATGAAAATGTCATACGTTCCGTTTTGGAACTCCTCAATCATCTTGTCGCGATCTTTTTTCGGTACACTACCGTTTAAGAAGAGGACACGCTGGCCGAATTTTTCTTCTAGCACACGTTTTAGCATGTTCCCCATGCCGATATATTGAGTGAAGATGAGGCAACTTTCATTTTGATCTTTTATATTTTCTATGAGCTCCATCAACGTTTTTGTTTTCATAGAGCGTTCAACGACATTTTGTGGCTCTTCTTCTTTTAAATAAAGAGCTGGATGATTACAAATTTGTTTTAGCTTGTTCAGCATAAGTAATATAAAGCCGCGTCTTTCAATTCCACTTAATCCTTCGACATTTTGCAGTGTATCTTGAACAAGTTGTTCATATAAGGAAGCTTGTTCACCAGTAAGAGGACAGTAAGCTTTTTGTTCTTGTTTATCTGGTAAATTTAATGCGACTGTTTGATCTTTCTTCGTTCGGCGCAGTAAAAATGGTGAGATAAACCGTTGAACTTGCTGGATTTTTCCTTCATCACGATCCTTTTCAATTGGTGTGACGAAGCGGCGTTGGAATTGCCCTAAGCTTCCGAGATATCCATGATTAATAAAGTCGAAAATGGACCAAAGTTCAGCGAGGCGATTTTCCATCGGTGTACCAGTTAAAGCGATTTTGTGATTTGCTTGCAAGTTTCGTACTGCTTTCGACTGTTTCGTATGTGGGTTCTTAATATTTTGTGCTTCATCCAAAATAACAGCATCCCAGCATAATGAAGTTAGTTCTTCCTCATCGAGTTGAGCCAATGCATAAGATGTTAATACAACATCTGCTGATTGAAGGAAATCTTCAAATGAATTCCCCTTATCTCTATTACTTCCGTAATGTAATTGAACACGTAAATTCGGTGCGAAACGCTCAAATTCTTTTTGCCAATTTCCAAGAACAGATGTCGGCGCTACGATTAATGCAGGGCCTGTTTTGAGATTGTTTTCTTTTATATATAGTAAGTAAGAGATTGTTTGAATACTTTTCCCGAGTCCCATATCGTCGGCTAGCAATGCTCCAAATCCAAGCTTTCGTAAATATAACAACCATTCAATGCCGTGTTGTTGATACGGACGAAGTGTTGCGTTTAGTGAAGTAGGGACATCTACTTTTGGAATATCTCCAATATGAAGCAGCTTTTGGAATAGTTCCTCATAATATCCATCTAGTTCGATTTCAATATCAGTAAACGGACTATCATCTTCTACAATTTCTGTTTCAGCCGTATTTGATAAATGTTGCTGTAGGACATCTTTCATCTCTAGTCCGTATTTATCGGCACGGTTCATGAGTTTCCTTACTTCTTCGATAAAGGCTGGATCTAGTCGCATCCATTGACCATTTATATTAAATAGACGTTTATTTTGTTCAACGAGTTCGAAAAATTCGCTTTCTGATAAATCAATGCCGTTCGTCGAAATGCGCCAATCAAAATTAACGAGCGTATTCATACCGAAGAACGATTGTGTTTGTGCTGTATTTTGCTTCAGCTGGACACGTAATTTCGGTTTTGTTGCTTTTAAATTTTGCCACCATGATGGTAGTAAAATTGTAATGCCGGCTGCAAGTAATTCATTGCTTGCTTCTGTTAAGAAGTTCCAAGCTTCTGTTTCAAAGAGCTCATTTCGGAACGTATCTCCTTCTTTTAACCACGGTATGAGTTTACTAAAACCTTCTTGTGTTTCTGTAATCCGTTCTTCGTAATCGTGCCACCTTTTCGGTAAGGAATCGATGTTTTCATATACATATATGCGATGCGCCCCGCGCTTTGGTGTCACAATTGTTTCAAGCTTCCACATTTCAAATTCTTCTTGTGGTTCTTGTAGTCTTAGTCCGATTGTAAACGGAAGATCATCTTCAATATAACCAATTTTCCGAAGCCAATCTTCTTCATGTAGTGCTGTTTCCAGTTGTCTTTTCGTAAAGTCATAATGTTCATATAGTCTTTTAGCATCTTCCCAGCCGTCATTTGAGCGGTTGTCTTGTAATATGCTTTCATTTACTGCTGCTGAGAAAAGCGATGCTAATGTGTCATCTTCAATTGGTGTATTTTGAACTTTCCAAGATGGTTGTTTAGGCCAATGATTCATATTTGGTACGAAACTACCACTCGTAAAGGCATCCCATAGTTCATTAGCATCTTTCGTAAGTGCTGTAATCGTGCCGTTTATTTGAATATGTGCAAAGGAATTCATCGGTTTGTTTGCAATGTATTCAAAGGCTTGTGCATTTGTTAGCAGCACACCTTGTTTTCCTTCGAAGGTTGCTTCTTTTAGAAACGTACCGTAGAAAGAAGTGGAGTGCCATGTGAATGCATTTCGTTTCCAACTTGTTACGGATAATGGAGTACCGCTGTCATTTTCTCCCCAAAGGAACCAACCTTGACTAACATGCTGGAGCCTAATTGTTACTTCAGTTTGATTGATCATCGATTAATTTTCCTTTCCGTAATTCCTCTTGTAGTGCACGCAGACGTGAATGGAGATTGGCGATGTGAATAATGAAAGCATCCCATTCATCGGTGCGTTTTAATCGTTTATATAATGTACGTAATTTCTTTAAGTAACGAACTGCACGTTTATATGATTTACGATTTCGTTCTTCAATCGCCTCTACAGCAGCAAGATGGTAAAGAGGAAGTGCCACTTCTGGCGCTTCTTTTTCAATATCTTTCAGTGGCTCTTTCAACAGTTCAATTGCCTCAAATCCATATAAGAGATGAAGCTCTGCCCATGTGCGATACTGTTTTTTCGCGAGTACGTACTGTTCGTAGTTTGTGAAACTATACGGCAATAGTTCTTGTAAAATCATTTCAAAACCAGCTTGTTCATTTGTATGTGTTGCATATGTTTCATACATGATTACAAATAGCCGAACGATATCTTTTATGAAAATCGTATTTTCGTGATCTTGGATCGTTTTCTTTACTTGTTTATACGTAAAGGAAAGCCAGTTTTTTGCACGATCCCATTGCATGGCACTTAATAGTTCTTCTAACCAATAGAAGTATAGACTCACAACAGAAGCAGGTTGTTTCTTTAGTAAGTCCATCGCTAGTAAATCTTCATCATTTAAAAAGAGAAGATGAGAAGACGCTAATGCTTTGGATAGTAGATTGATTTTCGTATCGATTCGTTTTTCTTCCTCTTCTATGTTCTCTTTATTGTTTAAAAGTTCACTCCATATGTGACGATAAATGAAAAATCGCTCTTGCGTATAAGCGTCGGTAGAGAAGAATACTTCATGAACGAGACGAGCTGTTTCTTGCAAAATTATTTCAGACTCTGAAGGAATCGCTTCTGATTGTAAGTCCCGAACGATGGATTCCACTTTATCTACAAATAGGCGAATGACATTAACAGGTTGGTGATAAGAATACGTTTTGTTTGCTTCGAATGCCTGAATTTCTTCTAATAATTTTTGAAAGCAGTAAATTGCTGCATGTAACCTGAATAATTCATGTATGGCGATGACGCGCGGAGCTTTCCGCTCAAGCTTCGTATAGAAATCTGTAAAGATACTCATAAGAAAATACATTTGTTTATAAGTAAGGCGAGCTTGTTCTTTTTTAAATGAATCATATTCTTTTTCAAAATATGATTCCCAACTTTTATAATCCGTTTCTTCAAAAGCTGATGATTGCAATACTTGTCTTGCAGTTCTAATAGGAGGAAGGGAAGGTTTCGTATTATTTTTAAATAAAGTTAATACATCTCCTACTTGCCCGAAACTAGACGCTGCAGATAGCAATACAGCGAGCATATGCTCACATTGTGTTGGTGCGAAGCAATCACAATAACTTTCAGCGACATTACGAATCGGAATATGAACGCTATATACGTTGCCTTCCGCATCTACAGTTCCTGACAGTGTATAACCATCAAAGTCAACGTTGTAGACAACACCACTACGATATAGGTGCCGAGCTGTAGCGACATGTTCCTGATCAGCTGTTTGCTGCGGATCTAGTCCTTGAACGAACTCATTCGCAATCATCATAATTTCATCTTTCGTAATTGAGTGTTGCAGCATAATATTCCTCCGTACACATATTTCTTTCCTTTACCATTATAAACAAAAAATGCTCAAAACAGAAAAAATGAAATTTGGATTACATAACTTGAAAATCATGGTAATATATAAAATGTTAATTTCATATATGAATATATACGTATAGGAGGAGAAATAATTTGTCAGATTTACAGACGAAGTTAGGTAGTGGAATGAATAAGTTACAAGAAGGAATAGAACAAGGGAAAATGAAGTTGCAAGTTGCACAAGAAATTGCTCAATTGAAAAAGGGAATGCAAGTGCAAATGCAGAAAAAAGCAGAGGTTCTATTAGAGGTTGGGCAGCAAGTGTATGTTCAATTAAGAGGAAGTGGAGTAAATGAAGCGAGCTTAAAAGAAATGATTGCTCCAGTTCAAGAATTTGATGTAGCTATTTATCAAGCAAGAAAGCGCATTGTTGAATTGCAAAAACAACAAGGTGAAAAATCTACATGTGAATGTGGTGGACCTTTATCAATAAATGATAAGTTTTGTGGTTCGTGTGGAAAACCTAACCCGATGTTAGCAGTAGAAAATGAAGGTGAAACGGTAAATTGTATTTCATGTAATGAGCATATCGATAAAAACTCTACTTACTGTCCAGTTTGTGGAATTAAGCAAAGTGGGGAGTGAATTAAATGTATTGTCGCACATGTGGAAAACAACATGGTGAAGAAGTAAATTATTGCCCAAATGAAGGTAGTATGGAGATTGCAGGAGCTATAGATGCAGTAACATTAGAAAAAGATACTGCAAAATACTGCAAAGGTTGTGGCAGTGAAAATGCTCAAAAAAATTTATATTGTCAAAAGTGTGGGTATTCTTTATCTATTGTGAAGAAAAAAGAACAATCTGTAAAATTGCCTACAATGGATGGTGCTCCTAAAGTTGAATTTAAAGCAGATAAAGCCGTTTTACAAAAAGGTTTTATTGGTGGGGCTGTTGCAAGTATTCTCATGTTAATTGCTGGCTGGATTGGTAGTTTATTATTTGCTTCTATGTTAAGTGAGATGTTTAGCAAATTTGCGAAGGAATTAGAAATGTTGCCAAGTTTTTATTCGAGTGCAACTTCTACGATGTTAAGTTACCATTTACTTGGTTTTACAGCTAACGATGATAGTGGATTGATATTTTCTTTATCTTGGCATACTCCATTTACATTATTATTAATTATTCCATTTATTATTTTCGCTGGTACAGGAATTTGGTTAGGAAAACAGCATGTTGCGAAAACGATTAAAGATCAAATCTTTATGGCAGCAACAGTTGGTATTATTTATGGCATCTTTTTATTTATTATAAGTTTTATAGCATCACAATCTTTTGCAATTCCATTCTCAGAAGCAGGTAAGATTACGGTTGGCTATTCAGCGATTAAGAGTTTATTGAGTGGTTTTGTATGTGGAACATTATTTACCTTATTAGGATTTATTGCTCATACAAGCAAAAACAATATGGCAGCAGCATTTCAAGAGTTAATGCCATATGGAGCGTCTGTTTATTACGGTGTTTCAGCTATGATAAAAGGACTTTTAGTAACAGCAGTAGCGGTTTGTATTATGGCGTTAGTAAGTAAGGAAGACGGTATTGAACCATTAAAAGAAATAACAACTTTAAAATCTGAAAGTACATTATTAGCATTAGAGTTAACACCTCAATTATGGAGTATGGCTCATTTTGCGCCGTTAGAAGTATCAAGTCCAGCACTTAGTAAGGAATTTACTAGAATTGGTAAGAAATCAAATACATATGAGAGCACACTATCGTTTTCATTTATATCAGGCGTCTCTGTAAATGGCGTAGAGCTTAGAGAGATATTGATTTCAAAAGGAGCAAATGAGGAAAGCCTTGCAGAATTTGATAAAGTGAATAACGTATTCCATTATGGTTTATTACTGCTTATTATTCCATTGTTCTTTATGTTTAGAGCGGGAAGAAAGTTAGCTAAATTACCGACCGCCAATATATATATTACATTAGCGGTATGCAGTGGTTCTTACACAATTATGATGATTGTAATGAATATGATTTCTAAGTTCCAAATTAATGTTTCAGGAACGGTAACAGGTTTATTTGGAACAAGTGGAACGGTATTATCTATGCAAAATTCATTTATATATTTAACTTTGTTTAGCTTGATTGTGACATATGTAGCAGCATTTGCTGGAATGAAATTAGCTAAAAAATAGGAGGAGAGCACGTTGAAGTTTTGTGGAACATGTAAAAAGAACGTTGCAGACCATTTGAACTTTTGTCCGGAGTGTGGGAGTAAAGTAGAAGTAATTGTTGATAACACTGCTGCTTCATATACAGAATTACAAAGCGAGACAAAACCAGTGAAAAGTAAGAAAAATTTATTTTTGATCATTGGTTTTGTTGTTATTGCTGCATTATTATTTGGGGCATATAAATTTGGAGCATATAAGTTTTCAAAAGAAAAGCAAGTAAATGTAATGATTGAAGCATTCCAAAAGAAAGATATTAATGCAATTGATGAGTTTGTAAAAGCGAATGATTCAAGCTTAAAGATTAAGACAGAGGATATTAAAGCGTACATGCGTTATTTAAAAGAGAATCCTTCTTACAACAAACAATTACTGTCTTATTTACAGAAAGAGACAGTAGATCAAAAGTTAACAAAAGATAAACCTGCATTTAAAGACGGGGAAATAGTAGAAGAGGGAAAAGAGTGGTTCTTATATCCAAAGTATAAGTTAAGCATGAAATCTTATTATATGAGCATTAGTACAACTGCAAAAAATGCAGAAATACATGTGAATGACAAAAAAGAAACAGAGCTTTCTAGTGATAAAACTTCGAAAGAGTTGGGGCCATACTTCCCAGGTACATATGTTGTAAAGGCAACGGCGAAGACAGAACTTACTGAATTAGAAACAGAGAAAGAAGTAGATTTAGCGGATGAACAGAGCGAGAAGGTGAAAGTGGATTTATCGCTTGAAGGCAAGTATGTAAGCATTTCTTCTGATGAAAGTGATGCAACTGTATTTGTGAACGGGAAAAAACGTGGAAAATTAAATTATGGAAGTTATAAGCTTGGTCCTGTATCCACAGATGAAACAGTAGAAGTACATTTAGAGAAAACTACTGATTTTGGTGTGATGAAATCTGAAAGTGTTAAAATTGGAGACCAAAGCACGTATTACTTAAAATTCCCGAAAGAAACATCAAGTTCAGCGGTGGGCGAATTTGTAAGAAATCATATTTATGATAACGTACGTGCAATTTCATTAAATGATTTTAGTTTAATTGAAAAGAATTATGATAAGAGCGGGAAATCGTATAAGGAAGACCGTGATTATATACAGTATTTACACAAAAAAGGAATTACAGAAGACTTATTAGCGATGGAAGTTCGTAATGTAGAGCGTCAAAGTGATACGAAATATAAAGTAACGACATATGAAGAGTATCATATTCGTTACGGTGATGGATCTGTGAAGTTCAAAAGTTTTAATAACGAACATATTGTAACCGTGAATGGAAATGGAAAGATGTTGTATTATTCTCTTGGTGCAAATAATACTTTGAAATCAGAAGATGTATCTGGTCCAACTCGTTAATATGAGAGAAGCTGTTCAATATTTGAACAGCTTCTTTTTTGTAGCTAAATCGATATTTCGTGTCGAACCGTTGATATATCGTAAGTTATGATAGATATAATTGAAAAATCGTTGATATATTTTTTTACAATTATGAGTGTGTTTCTTTTAATATTTCTTGTACATATGGATCATGTAATATCTGCTCTATAATTGGTAACATGTTTTGTTCAAATGGAATGTCGATAGGAAATGGCTTTTGAGAGCCTGGTTTTACTCCATATTGCACAATTTTGTAATGTGTATTGTTTTCAGACTTGAGCACAATTAACTTATAGCGGTTATCATCGCCAGCGAGTGAGAAATCAATAGACGTAGCGTTATATGTTACTTCATCTTTATATATGTACGGTTTTGGCGTACCAATCCAGTCTACTTTTGCTTGTACATTCATGGGCATAGCCTCCTTATATGTATTATAAATAAATAAAAGCCAGCTCTCAATAAAGAGAACCGGCTTGTAATTTAGCAGTCATTGGTTATTTTAAAATTTTCACTTTAACAGTTTTGCGTCCCCATTTTTGAGCAGCGCTATCTGATCCAAGTAAGATATCAATACGGTTACCTTTAATTGCACCACCAGTATCTCCAGCGATAGCTTCTCCGTAACCTTCTACCCATACTTTAGATCCTAATGGGATTACTTTCGGGTCAACAGCGATCATTTTCATGTTTGGATTCGCAGTTAAATCATGACCCATTGCAGTTAATACACGGCCGCCATATGTGCCACCGTTTTCGCTCGGGTGAGCTGTATATGCTGTAGCTACAACTGTTAACTCACGACCACCAGATGGTTCGCTAGTTTCAGCAGCTTTTACAGCAGGCTTAGTAGCTGGTTTTGCTTGTGCTGCAGGTGCTTGAGCCTTAGCTGGTGCTTCAGCTTTAGCAGGAGCAGTTGTTTCTTGTTTCTCAATTACAGGTGCTGTACCTGTTAAGAAAGGAACATGAACATAAGCTGTTTTCCCGTTATATTCAAATTGTAACCACTCATTTTGTACTTGGTTCGTTGTTTCGATTACATCGTCTTTCTTCAACTTTCCAAGAACCTCTGAGTTTGTGTTCGCTTCAGCACGTACGTTTAATACGTTAGCTGTTACGTAGTAGATGCTTTTTGTGAACTCTGCACTTACGAATGCGTCTTTACCGTTTAAAGTAACTTTTGACCATCCGTTCTCTGTATTTTGTACATCTATTTTATTACCGTTTAGTAATTTACCGACAACTTTTGATTCCGTAGTAGGGTTTTCGCGTACGTTTAGTACGTCTGTTGTTACAACAGTTTCTGCATTAGCAGATGATGTGAAAATCCCAAGACCAAAAACTGCTGCTGTTGCTATACCAATTAATTTTTTCATGATAGCCTCCATTGCGTTTGTTTTCGTGTCCTCATTATAGCAACAGATTTTTTCGGATTTGGGGAAAACACACAATTACAAACCATTCGTAATAAGTCGTTAATATCCTGTAATATAACAAAAAATATAGGAAAGCGTTTTTCATTCTATATGACTCATAGGTTTCTAGTTATATTCAAAATATTTAATACAACATGTTTTTTTCGACGTAAATAAAAATATTACAGGAATGTTACATGATGTTTACTAAACGATTACATTCCTTGAGTATTTTACCGTTTTATGGGTAATATAGTTATATAAACATAAACATTTTGTTTGTGAAGCTATAAACACGTGCTATATACTAGCAAAAAAACCGCATAATTGTTACAAAACGAAAGGGTTGCAAGGAAGAAATTTGCCCTTTTTTACATATGTAACACATCCTTTTTTAGGAAAATACATTCCTATCCGCGTTTTTCTCACACAATTTGACACCAGTATTTCTAACTTGTAGCTCTTGCAGAGTGAAAAGGTTATACGAAAGGTAAGGCTGTCCATAAGAATTCGAATTGGTGAAGGTGAAAGTAAGAAAATCACCGCAAAATTATAGTTTTCTATCCGATTTTACATATCGGAATTTATGTTATTTACAAAAGCGAAACCTACGAAGGGGGATTTGATGAGGAAACTGACAAAAACATTCATCGTTTCATTAACATTATGTATTGCATTTACAATTTGGGGGATTATTCCCGAATCTATTATTGGAAAAGGTAGTTTAGGAAATGTAACAACCGCAATTCAAACTGCATTAGTTAGTAAGTTTGGCTGGTTTTATATTATTTCCGTTTCTATTATTTTAGGTGTGTCTATCTTTTTAATTGTTTCGAAATACGGTTCTATTCGTTTAGGTAAAGATGATGACGAACCTGATTATAGTTATATGACATGGTTTGCTATGTTATTTAGTGCTGGTATGGGTATCGGCTTAGTTTTCTGGGGCGTTGCCGAACCATTAAATCATTTATACGCACCTCCGTTTGGAGATAGTGCAACTGAGGAAAGTGCGCGCCTTGCACTGCGTTTTTCATTTTTCCATTGGGGATTACATCCTTGGGGACTATATGCGTTTGTAGCGTTATGTATTGCTTATTTTACCTTTAGAAAAGGAAAAGCAAGTACGATTAGTGCGACAGTAGGTCCGTTATTTAAGGGCGGGGAACACGGGCGTATTGCTCATTCATTTGATGTGTTAGCTGTTTTCGCAACTGTGTTTGGTGTTGCAACGTCATTAGGTCTCGGTGCAAAACAAATTGCAGGTGGTGTTAGCTATTTAACATCTATCCCGAATTCATTAACGACACAGTTAGTTATTATTGCAATCGTAACAGTTCTTTTCATGTTATCTGCACAAACAGGTCTTGATAAAGGAATTAAATATTTAAGTAATACGAACATTATTTTTGCGTTTGCACTTATGATTATTGTATTATTTGCAGGTCCAACAAACTTTATTATGAATTACTTCACTTCAACAATAGGTTCGTATATTCAGGAATTGCCAAGTATGAGTTTCCGTTTAAGTCCATTGGATGAAGGCGGAAATCAATGGATTCAGTCATGGACAATTTTCTATTGGGCATGGTGGATTGCATGGTCACCGTTCGTAGGTACGTTTATTGCTCGTGTTTCACGAGGTCGTACAATTCGTGAGTTTGTTATCGGTGTGTTACTTGTACCGACCGTAATCGGTGCGCTTTGGTTCTCCGTTTTCGGCGGGACTGGTATTCACATGGAGCTGTTTGGTGATGCACATATCTTTGAAAAAATTAAAGAGATGGGAACAGAAGTAGGATTGTTTGCTATGTTCGATCAGATGGGAAGCTTTGGATCAGCTTTATCTGTTTTAGCGATTCTTCTTATTTCTACATTCTTTATTACATCTGCAGACTCTGCAACATTTGTTTTAGGCATGTTAACGACACATGGTAGTTTAAACCCACCAAATCGTATTAAAATGATTTGGGGTATCGTTCTAGCCGCGATAGCTTCTACCTTATTATATATTGGCGGATTAGAAGCCTTACAAACGGCAGCTATCATTGCAGCATTCCCATTCGTCTTTGTTATTTTCTTTATGATGGCAGCATTATTTAAAGAGTTACAAAAAGAAGGACGTATGAAGCGTCATTAATAATAGAAGGAAAAGAGCTGATTTTATATCAGCTCTTTTTTTAATCCCTCTATTTGTCGGGCAGTAAGCCCCCCAACTCAAAAGTCAGCAAAAGCAAAGAAATCGGGCTGCCTGTAAAAGTCTGATTGGTGATGACTGATTAAAATCTCACTTTATATAGAAGGAATTTGAAATGCGGGTAGGGGAAATAAAATACTTTACCATATAAGTAGTATGCCTTTTATACGAAGAAAAAACGATAGGTTTCGACAATATTCGATCTCTTACGAATTCTATTCATATTTTTGACAAAAAATTGTCGGAAATGTGTTGTCACGTTTATATATATGTGCTATATTATTTCCTGTAAGCGATTTCAAATAGTTTTAAAGCGCATTCAAGGGGGACATCTAGAATAATGAAACGTTACGAAAGAAAGTGGAAGCATATTTGTTTGAAACGTGTGGCACATCGTAGTGTCCAAGAAAGCACGGAACCTAAGACTGAAACGCGCAAAGAACAGCAAGAGAAGCAATTGGTTCTACAAAAATAGCAATCACTTTTTCGTATATAAATGAAGGTCGATCGTTCGTTGGGGGATGGACGTGAAATTACTTTCAGCTAAGGGGTATTGTCTGATATATAATTTATACGGCAATAAATAAGCACAGAGCATACGGCGCTCTGTGCTTATTTTTATTATTTATCTTTTTTGAATCGAACTGTTTTATCCCAGCCAATGACTTGTTTCTTGCTCTTTGCACGTAAGTATAAGATTAAGCTACGAATAAATAAGTACGTAAAGAGCTGTGCGTACGTAAAGTACATAATAACGCTAATAAAAATATTAGTCGGTGTAAAGGTTCGTTCGACACTCTGGGCACTAAATAATTGAGAAACATATGTAATATATGCGACATACCACATAAATAGTAGCGGAATGCTATATTGAATTTGGAATATCCCGAGCAGCCCAATTACAAACCAAACGTTCGAAATGATTAGGAATAGCCAAAATACAACATACACTAGAACTTGTTGTAAGGAATGAACAAGCAGCTTTCCTTTAAAGAAACTTAATGATGAGAACATTTTTTCTAAAATATATAAATTTCCTTGGAGCCAACGTGTACGTTGTTTAATAAGAATTTTTAAATGCTCTGGTTCTTGTTCCCAAGTAACTGATTCTGGGACGATTGGTAAGAGATAACCTTTTTGTGTAATTCGTAATGTTAATTCAGCATCTTCTGCAATTGCGTAAGGGTCATAGCCACCAAGCTCTTCTAGTGCGGAGCGACGAAGAAGCATGTTTGTTCCTGTCAGCGAGCCCGTTTGGAATAGTAACCAGCGTCCAGATTGCATAAGGAGCTGGAAGATTTGGAATTCTAGCGAAATCATTCGCGTCAACCAGTTTCTTTTTTCGTTTACTGTACGAACGTGTCCAACAGCTCCAACAGCATCTTCAGTTGTTTCAGCGTGCTCTACAAGCATTCGCAGTGCGTGTGGTTCAGGTTGGTTATCTGCATCGTAAACACAGAAGTACTCACCATCTGAAATACTAAGCCCATAGTTTAGTACACGTGATTTACCCTTCGGTTCACCGGGAGGAACACGAATATGGCGAATATGAGCATAAGCTTTGTCGAAATCATCGCCGATTTCAGGTGTTTCATCTTGAGAGTTATCATTTAATAAATAAATAGTTAGCTTTCCTGGATATTCAATCTTTGCCATCGCCTCTAAAGTATCTTTAATAACGACGCCTTCATTATGGGCAGGTATGAAAATATCGACGCTCGGATAATGTTCTAGCGTACGATCTTTTCGTTTACTATTTCGGTGAATTAAGCCCGCGATTGTTAAGAAAGAGTAGTAAACGAGTAAGCCAGAGAATAGAAAGGCCGTAAAAATAAGTACATATTTAATTGAAAATGTGATACTAATCCAAAAAACGAGTACGCAAAACAGAAGGAATAAAAGAAGTATAACGAGAGTCATCATAACAGTGTCTGTCCTTTGTTTCCAATTTGCTCGCGTGAAATTTTTATATCTTTGATTGCTTTAGCAGCAAGCCATTGCTCCATTTTTGGTTTTAGGCGGTTCATTACAATGTCAGCACCAGCTTCATTTGTGTTTTGTAATAAAATAACTAGCGTATTATTATCATATTCAGCAGCAAGGTCAAAATCATTCCTTACCGTTTCAACTAATAAAGAAGCTACACGGTCCATAACACTTTCCTTTGTATATTTACTAAAGGAAGTGAAATCAAAGTAAACAATAATGCCTGTTTCATTACGACGATTCATTGCAGTCGTTAATAACGCTTGGCGTCTCTCGAATTCTTGTCTTGTTAGTAATTTGGATTCTCCAATATATTGTTCCAATGTTCTCACACGCTCAGTTAAAGCTTTATTTTCATGAATCACTTTTTTCAATAGGTGAGTTGTTATATATACAATGAAGAAGTTAGCTGCCATCAGGAAGTGGGTAATCATATATTGCCATTGATCTGATGTACTCCATAAGTGAAGCCATGCTTGATAGAACAAATAAAATACGGAAATAATGGTTCCTAGTATGAAGAAAACAAATGCTGTTTTGTCAGCTAAAAATAAGAATAGTACATTTACGATTATGTATATTATTGTAAAAATG
The DNA here is from genome assembly GCF_003946765.1 of Bacillus sp. 2D03. Lineage (NCBI taxonomy): Bacteria > Bacillati > Bacillota > Bacilli > Caryophanales > Bacillaceae > Bacillus > Bacillus sp. 2D03. The sequence continues at coordinate 29,946 of NZ_RPSJ01000005.1, forward strand.
AGAGCATGCTCATATTTCGTCACATATACAGTAGTAAAATAAAATACAATTTGTAAAATCCACATAGAGAGGATTTTATAGAACTTATCTTTCACAAAACTTTCCTCCTTAAAGCTATTTCATCAATAGATACTTGTAGTATGCGCAATTATTAAGAAATTGACCATGTCGTTAAACTCTTTTGAAGGGCAACAACAAGTAGTATCTCTATTTTCATAAGAAAAATAAAAAGACTTAAACATTATTGTATCATAATGTGCTTATATTTAGGATAAATTGATTAATAGATACATAAAAGACGTTTGGATTGCATGAAAAAAGTCTCCTCTTGTAGAAAGAGAAGACTCTATATAAGTTTATAGGAACATCATACCTGCAACTGCTGCGTTTAAGAAGTTCGCTAATGTACCAGCGATAACTGCTTTAATCCCTAATTGTGCAATTTGTTTACGGCGAGTAGGAGCTAACGTTCCTGTTACACCTAATTGAATTGCGATAGAAGAGAAGTTTGCAAATCCACAGATTGCAAATGTTAAAATTAGATTTGTTTTGTCAGAGAACTCTGCCATGTGTGGTCCTAAGTTTGCGTATGCAACGAATTCGTTGATTGCAAGTTTTTGACCGATAAAGCTTGCTGCTTGTATCGCTTCACCAGGAGAAACCCCGATTAAGATTGCGAATGGTGATAATAAGTAACCAAAGATTAAATCAAGGCTAAGTTTAATATCGAACAGAGAACCAACCCATCCTAATAATCCATTTAATAAAGCGATTAATGCGATGAAAGCCATTAACATTGCTGCTACGTTAATAACAAGTTGCATACCTTCAGATGCGCCGCGTGCAGCTGCATCAATAACATTTGCGTCTTCACGTTCTGTAGAAAGTTCAACGTTATTATCTACTTTTTCTGTCTCTGGCATGATTAGTTTCGCAATTAATAAGCTCGATGGAGCCGCCATAATTGCAGCTGCTAATAAGTGCTCTAACGGAATACCCATTGCTGCATAACCGACAAGAACGGATCCAGCAACAGCTGTCATACCGCTTACCATAATAGTGAAGAATTCACTATTTGTTAAGCGTGCTAAGTAAGGTTTAATTAAAATTGGAGCTTCAGTTTGTCCTAAAAATACAGTCGTTACTGAGTTTAGGCTTTCTGCTTTAGAAGTTCCAAGAAGTTTACTTAATGCACCACCAACGATGCTAACAAATTTCTGCATAATACCGAAATAATATAAGATTGCTACTAATGAACTAATAAATACGATTGGAAGTAGTGCTTGAATAAAGAATACAAATCCCCAAGGTCCCTTTGCGTTGACTAAATCCCCAGTAACGAACTTAATTCCCTCGTAAGAAAAATTAATTAATCCTTGAACACCGTCAGCAGCGTGTTTTAAACCTGCTTTACCAGCGTCCCATCGTAATACGATAAATGAAAATGACATTTGTAATGCTAGCGCAATTAAAATTGTGCGCCAATTAATAGCTTTGCGGTTGGAAGATAGTAAGAAAGCAATTGCTAATACTCCAATCACGCCGCCAATTCCCCATAAAAGATTCATGCAGTGTATGCTCCTTCCTCATAGTAAAAACAGTGTATAAACCAGTTGTCTATACGTTTGCGAATATAACATCTTTAGTAACTTATCATAATGGACATCGGAGGTCAAACGTCTAATGAAAAGTTTAAATAAAAAGAAAATTCTTCAAAAAAACACATATAAAATAAATAGACATGAAATAGGTTATGTTTTTTATGAAAATATATACATTATGATAACGTTATGCATTGTTTTTGCAGAATAAAGTGTATGAAATGGAAGAATGGATACATTATTTTTGTAGAGAGAAGGTAGGAGAAAGGGAGTAATATGTTGAACTCATAGCAAAAAAGCCTTCTAGTAAACTAGAAGGCTTTGAAACTATTAATTAAGGTGCTTTCGTGTATCCTAAGAAGTGGCTCTTCCAATAAGAGTTACTTAATGAAGCGATTGCGACACCTTTATCTCCAGCTTGGATAAACGATCCGCCTCCAAGGTAAATACCCATGTGTGAAGGACCAGATTTATAAGTGTTTTGGAAATAAATTAAGTCACCCGGTTGTGGACTTGAAGTTTTTGGTAGGCTACTCCAATATCCCGCAACACTTTGACGGCTAATGTTATGACCAAATTTCTTAAATACGTGGTAGATGTAGCCACTGCAGTCTACGCCGTTAGCAGAAGTTCCGCCCCAAACGTACGGTACACCTTGCATTGATTTTGCATATGCAAGTACGGAAGAACTGTCGCCGCTATTATTGCCTGTATTATTATTGTTGTTATTGTTTTGATTGTTATTTTGGTTATTGTTAGGCTTATTATCTACTGCGCCTCCAACTGGTGTTTTAGACAGGTAACGTGTTCCGATATAACCAGTTTGACCGTTGTAGTTAATTTTGCTCCATCCAGAGTTTTCAGAGATTACTTGAACCTTCTGTCCTTGTGGAAGTGCGCCTATGATTCTATAATTTGTACCTTCGCCGCTACGTACATTTAGTGCAGAAGCATTAATGTAGTAGTCGCCAATTGCACCTTGGTTAGGTTTTTCAGGTTGTTTTGGTTGCTCAGGAGTAGTAGTGCCACCTTTAACGAATTTCACAAATTCGCTACTAACAAAGCCTGTTTTTCCTTGGTAATTTACTTTAAACCAACCGTTTTCAGATCCAACTACGTTTAATGTTGTACCATTTAAAACGCCACCAATTACACTATGGTAAGCGGCAGGGCCTGTACGAACACGTAGAGATGTAGCGTTAACCACGTAAGAACCACCAGTTTGAATAGTTCCATTATTATTGTTTTGCTCTTGTTTGTTGCCTTCTGTAACGTTTTCGTTAGAACCGCCTTTTGTTACGTAGTCTTTGCTTACATAAGCAGTTTGTCCTGCGTAATTGATTTTGAACCAATCTTGAACTTCGCCAACAACTTGTACTACTTGTCCTTTTTTGACAGAACCTACAGTTGTATGAGAAGTGCTAGGACCTGTACGAACGCGAAGGGAAGATACATTTACTGTATAGTTTCCGCTTGCTGGTTTTACTTCTTGGTTGTTATTATTCGTATTGTTGTTTGAAGAACCTGCATTAGAAGAAACGCCAGATACGAATTCGCCACTTACATAACCTACTTGTCCATTATGGTTAATTTTCACCCAACCATTTTCTTGTCCAATTACGTTTAATGTTTGTCCTTCATATACACGCCCAGAAACAGAACTAGATGTGTTAGGAGCTGTACGTACACGTAATACATCAGCGGTAACTTTATTGTTTCCACCTGTACTTACATTGTTGTTTGCTGCGCCACTTTTTGATACAAATTCGCCACTAACAAAGCCTGTTTGTCCATTAATGTTAATTTTGAACCAACCGTTTTCTTCGCCAATCACGTTTAGTGATTGACCGTTATAAACGCGTGAGATGATGTCGTGAGAAGTGCTTGATCCCGCACGAACATGTAATACGCTCGCGTTTACCTTATAAGATGAGCTGTTTGATGCAGAAGCTTGGACAGTTGTAGCAGCTTTTTGTGTATTTTGTTCAGGTGCAGCTTGAACACTATCAAGTGTAGGTGCTGCTCCTCCTGCTACAGACACTGCCGCAAGACCGGCAAGATACTTTTTCATAATTTGTCGATTCCTTTCTGTCTGTAATGTAGTGAAGAAATATTTACCAACTGTTAAAAATTCTAAAGAGCATGTCGATTACTGTCAAGACTTATATAGGAATCTGAATATGACAAAAAGATTACAAGAAAAAAATCAAGGCATAAAATTACACCTTGATTTCCATTTAAATGCATATATTGAATATGAAAGGACAGAAATTATTCGTGTTTAAGAAGATGCCATATTGGATTGTAATAAGATTTGATTAAAAGATTTTTGCAGTTTTTTGGTGATAGGCCCAACTTGCCCATCTTGAATCGCGGTCCCATCAAGGTGGGTCATTGGTAAAATTTCAATCGTTGTGCCTGTAAAAAAGCATTCATCTGCTTGATAAACGTCACGAACGCTGAAAAGTTCTTCCTGCACAGGAATGTGAAGAGTATTCGCTAAAGAAAGGACATATTGACGAATAATGCCATTTAAAATAAGGTGATTGGCTGGATGTGTGTAAAGCGTTCTGTTTTTAATTAAAAAGAAGTTGGAATGGCTCCCTTCCGTTACAATACCGTTCCTTACGAGAAGTGCCTCTTTACAGCCTTTCCGTTCAGCTTTCGTAGCAGCTAGTACGTTTGGTAATAAATTTAATGATTTAATGTCACAGCGTAGCCATCGAGTATCGGGTTCTGATATAGCGCGTATACCATATTCAATCCATAAAGCTGGTCGTTCTTTTTTTGTAATATAGGCATAAATTGTCGGAGGGTTGTCATATGAAAATACATGTGTGCGAGCTTGTACACCACGAGATACTTGCAAATAAATGATGCCATCTTCGTGGAAATGGTTTCGTTCAATTAATTTGTAAAGTAAAGTGATGAGCTCAGCTTTTGAGAAAGGGAGCGATAATTCTACTTCTTCCATGGATCGATATAATCTCGTTATGTGCGGATCTAATAAATGAAAGTTCCCTTTATATAGGCGAATAACCTCATAGACACCATCTCCGAACTGCGAACCTCTCTCTTCAAGTTCTATGTACATTTGTTGTTTTGTTGTATCAATAACTTCATCATTCCAAAGTACAAATTTTTCGTATGCCAATTTCCGTCCCATCCTTTCGTAAGTACGTAAGTAACGTGAAACTTTCATTCATGCGAGATAAAAATCACTATAGTAATTTTTATGTGAGCAATTCTCTACATATGACCGTATATGTATTTGTAAATCATAGAGAAATAAGGATGATTTACCCCGCATTAACGGCAGTAAAGCCCCTACTTACAAATTCGGGTAGAGCAAAGAAGTGAAGTGGGCGAATTACTGCCCGTAAATGCCCGATTGGTGAGGGCTGATTAAAGTTTCACTTTACAGCATTTTGTATATACAAATTCGAAAATAAGAAATGAGAATCCTGCTTTTAAATAAAAAAAAGCAACATTCTTATGGAATGCTGCACAAGGAGGGTAGCTATCTTTCATAGGGACATTGTCTCGTTGAATGCTTTGTGTATGGAAACAAAACAAGTTGAAAGACAATTATAAGAAAGTAGAAACAAAAGATTTACACATTTCTTTAAGGGATCTTACGAAAGATGAGAGATAAGAAATATGTAGAACCTCGTTTACATATTTTATTATAGAGATTCTTCATTAACACTATGTGAATATTTGGTAAAGGTTATGTAATTTTAAAGTTAATGAATATAAGTAGTTGTATGGAAGAAAATAAAAAAGAGGCTGAGATTACTCAGCGCTCTTCTTTTCTTCTTTAATAACTGTTTTTACTTCACCAGTTTTGATCTTATTACTTTCAGAGAAGCGAAGTAAGTCACCTTCAATGATTTTATCAGACATGTTCAATTCATTTTGGGCACGATCAATTAGTGGTTGGGATTCTTCTTTCGGTAATTGTACAACTTCGCCAGTAGCACGGTCATAGAATGTACTGTTTGTGTACATGTATTTATCTGTAACGAAGCTACCGTCACGAAGAACAACAAATCCTTTATTATCAGGTGAGAATACATCATGACCGAATCGAACGTCATTTGTAGAATCTACACCAAGTAAGTTTAGAATAGTTGGTTTAATGTCAATTTCACCAGTTGGTTTCGAAATTGTTTTACCTTCTTTTTGACCTGGAACGTGAATAAACATCGGTGTTTTTTGTAAGTTCATATGGTCAAATGCAGTGATTTCTTCTTTTCCTAAGAACTGTGCCATTGCACGGTTATGGTTTTCAGAAATACCGTAGTGGTCACCGTAGAATACGATTACTGAGTTGTCGTAAATACCTTCTGCTTTTAGACGCTCAATAAAGTGTTTCATTGCTTCGTCTAAGTAACGAGCAGTTACCATGTAACGGTCAAATACTCCATCACCAGAATTATATTCGTCGATTAATTTTGTACTGTCATCGTAAGTGAATGGGTAATGATTCGTTAAAGTAAGGAAGCGAGTATAGAATGGTTGCTTCACTTGTTTTAACATATCAATAGATTGATCGAAGTATTCGATATCTTTTAATCCCCAATTTAATTTTGTTTCTGGCGTAATCTTGTAATCAAGCTCGTTGTAGTAACGATCATAACCAAGTGCTGGATACATAATGTTACGGTTCCAGAATGTTGCGTTGTTTGCGTGGAATACCGACGTGTGATACCCTTGCTGACGTAAAATTTCTGGAGTTGCTGTATATTCATTGTTACCGTGTGTAAAGAATACAGCACCGCGGTCTAGTGGATATAACGAAGTATCTACTAGGAATTCAGCATCAGATGTTTTACCTTGACCAGTTTGATGGAAGAAGTTATCAAAGTAATAACTTTCTTTCGTAAATTGGTTTAAGAATGGTGTAACTTCTTGTCCGTTAACTGTTGCACCAATTAAGAATGTTTGTAATGACTCAAGAGAGACAACAATTACGTTTTTCCCTTTTGCAGTACCGAACATATTTGGATCTGGTTTACTTTGTGTTGTTTTTACGTAGTTTTCTGTTTCTTGTAATTTACTACCGTCAGCGAACGCTTTTTGTGAACTTGATTTTGCTTGTAAGCCAAGATCGTATACTTGGTGTACATATAATCCTAAGTTTTTAACAAGCATAACGCGGTCGAATGAACGTGTTAATAGTTCTGGGCGTTCAGCTTCTGCAAGTCCTAAGTTTGCGAAGAAGATAGCAACTGTTGATACGAAGTATAGGGAACGCATCGGGCGTGCTACACGCTCTGTAGGTGCAAAGTTTTTCATTTTCTTCAACAGAACGAAGAATATGATAATGTCTGCAAATGCAAGGATAATTTTGTAGTTAAATAATTCTTTCACACTAGAACCTAAACTTCCGAAGTTAGATGTTTGTCCTAGCACCGGTAATGTAACGAAGTCATTGTAGAATCCGTAGAACATTACGTTACCAACAAGAACGATTGTTAAGACAAAATTAATTCCAAGTGCTATATAGTTACGTTTTTTCCCTTTTGCAAATAATGCAAGACCAACAAGCAGTAATGATGCTGCTAATGGGCTAAGGAATAAAATGAATTCTTGCATGAAAGATTCAAGTTTTAAATCAAAGCTTGTGCGTGTAATAAGGTAAGTTTTCAGCCATAAGGCTAAAGCTACGAATACAGTGAAACGCACATTTTGAAATTGTGATTTCAAGGTTTCTTTCATTCATTTCCACCCTTTCTCTATCAGGCTTGGTCGATTTTGGAGCGAAAAATGTTAAAATAAAAAATACATAGTTTTCTTGGCCATAATTAAAGGTTCTATATTCACCCATATACGACTATAACTATGCATACCCTTTTGGTTTCTTTTGTTGCTCATAAGCATAACGTCATTTCTGTATTATACAACAAAATTCATTTCTGAGAAACACTATAACATTTTACATTTTTTGTATAAGATTTGTCACTACCAGAGAAAACTTTAACATTCGTTTATATGTCCGTCAACTAGAAAATATAACAAAGGTAGAGCAGAATGTTAAGTGGAAGTGAAAATTTTCTTTGTTGAGAAATAAGAAATGAATATGGGTAAGGGTTATCTAGAAATCTATTATATGAAGGAAATAGTGTGAAAATTAACGAACACTTGTTCTTTTTTAGTTTGTTTGTTACAATAAAAGTTCATTGATAGGTTTTGTGTAATTTCCATGAACTTTTACTGATAACATATTGTAGCTTATTTCTTTTTAAAAATAGGGAGGCTTTTTACATGAAACAAAAATTTTCAGTTGAAGCGTTTTGGAAGAAAGTAAAACATGTTGCAAAGCAAGCAGGGCAATCGGTCATTTATGCAAGTTTATTACTGTTTTACGTTTTGCAAAGACCCGATGTTCCAAAACGAGTGAAAATTATTGTAATTGGAGCACTTGCTTATTTTATTGCACCGATTGATGCGATTCCAGATTTCATTGCTGGAATTGGCTATACGGATGATTTGGGGGCGTTAACGGCCGCACTAATACAGGTGTCGTTATACGTCAATGAAGATGTGAAAGATAAGGCACGAGTGAAGTTGGCAGAATGGTTTGGTTCGGATATAGACACAACATTTATCGATCAGAAATTAGGTCAATAGGTGAAACCTGTCATAAGGTGACAGGACGAACGTAAGCGAGGAAGTGCATTATGCCATCAGGAAGAACGCATACGAAAATAAACTTAATATCCCTTCCGGTTGTTTTGTTTTTGCTCTTTTCGTATGGATTAACAAATTTTGATTTTTTATTAACTTTTGCGATTGGTTTTTTAGTAGGTACTTCATTTTTAACACCAGATTTAGATACGTACAGTAATGCTTATAACAAATGGGGTTTCTTACGTATATTTTGGTATCCTTATAAGAAAGTAATGCCGCATCGATCTTTCTTTACACATACGATTATACTTGGTGATGTAATTCGTATTGCGTACATGTTAATCGTCTTTTCTCCATTTTTATTACTATTAAATGTAATCGCACTGGATGGTAATTTAATAGAAATTGCGAAGAAGCATGAGGTTGAAATTGTAACGTTCTTAATGGGAATTGTTGTGGCGAGTACGCTCCACATTATAGCGGATAAAGTGAATACGCGCCGAAAGAAAATGATGAGAAAAAAGAAGAAACGCAGAAGATAAAGTGAACGAATTAGGAAAAGGGCCCCTTGCAAATTGCAAGGGGCCCTTTTTAAACAAACATTTGTTTAAAATTAAGCTTTCAGCACTTTAATTCCTTTTACAATGTTCCAGATGAAGTAGTATAAGCTGATGATTCCGCAAATAGCTAAGACAATCATTGATCCAATTCCAAGTGTTACATCTGGTTGATCAGATCCAAGACCCATAATTCCTAGAATAGTTACGCCAATGAATGTAGCGATACTTGGAATGATGTGTGTCCATAGAGCACGTTTTGCATGTGGTTTTGTTTCAGCGTCTCCCACAATCCAAACGATAATAGGGAATAAGATAGGGGCAAATAGTACACTAAAGTATGATAACGCAGCTAATATTTTATTTCCGTTCATATATATCACCTCATGAATAATTTCTGTTGTTATACTATTATTATGCAATAATTTTGGCAAACTTCCTATCGATGAACATTACAAGAACGTGACGATTTTGTAAGATTTTCTGTTAAATAATAAAATTTTCAAAAAAATCTTTTTTAATAGAAATTGTTATGGTACAGTATAAATGAAAGTTGTTGAAAACGTTTTCTTAAACGTTTTTTTATTTTAGGCTTAAAGGTATGATGACCTGATAGTCTATTGATGAGGTTATTCTATTTAAAAGGGGATTCTTTAGGGGGAGAGAACAATGAACACATGGACACAAGTTTATGATCCATTCGGAAACATTTGGATTTCGGCAGCGGTCGCACTTATTCCGATTATCTTTTTTTTCTTAGCTTTAGCAGTTTTCCGCATGAAGGGGTATGTGGCAGGATTTATTACAGTTGTACTTACAGTTTTAGTAGCGTTATTCGCTTATAAAATGCCGTTCACGATGGCAATGGCAGCAACCGGATACGGTTTTTTGTACGGGTTATGGCCAATTGCTTGGATTATCATTATGTCCGTATTTTTATATAAAATTTCTGTAAAAACAGGTCAATTTGATGTGATTCGTGCATCGGTATTATCGATTACGAACGATCATCGTCTACTCGTTATTTTAATTGGATTTTCATTTGGAGCATTTTTAGAAGGAGCGGCAGGATTTGGGGCACCAGTAGCGATTACAGCAGCGCTTCTTGCGGGTCTTGGGTTAAATCCTTTATACGCAGCAGGTCTTTGTTTGATTGCAAATACTGCACCAGTGGCGTTCGGAGCGATGGGAATTCCGATTACAGTTGCTGGACAAGTAACAGGTATTGATCCACATAAAATTGGACAAATGGCTGGGCATCAATTACCGTTCCTATCATTATTTGTTCCATTCTTTATCGTATTTTTAATGGATGGATTTAAAGGGATAAGACAAACGTGGCCTGCGTTACTTGTAGCGGGTAGTTCATTTGCGATTACGCAGTTCATTACAGCGACATTTTTAGGACCGGAACTTCCGGATATTACATCGGCACTTGTAAGTTTAATTAGTTTAGCGCTGTTCTTAAAAGTTTGGCAGCCGAAAGAAACTTATCAATCTGGGCAAGCAAATAGTGAAGTAGCAGCAACAACGACAGTAGCATCGATGCCAAAATTAACGTTTGGAAAAGTAGTGAAGGCATGGTCCCCATTTATCGTATTAACGGTTATGGTAGTCATTTGGAGCCAAAGTTTCTTTAAGGCATTATTCGCTCCAGGAGGGGCTTTAGAAAGTCTTGTATTTAAGTTTGAAATTCCAGGTCTGCATAATCTAGTAATGAAAGCAGAGCCAATTGTAAATAAACCAACGCCTTACGAGGCAATTCTGAAGTTTGATGTATTATCGGCAACTGGAACAGCGATTTTAATTGCTTGTATCATTTCCATGTTTATTTTGAAAATGAATGTAAAAGATGCAGCAGTGACATTTAAAGAAACGTTAAGCGAATTAAAAATGCCAATTCTATCTATCGGATTTGTACTAGGGTTTGCATTTATCGCAAACTATTCTGGTCTATCTTCTACGTTAGCGTTAGCATTAGCCGGAACTGGCGGACTATTCCCGTTCTTCTCACCATTTTTAGGCTGGATTGGCGTATTCCTAACAGGGTCTGATACGTCTGCGAATGCACTGTTCTCAAATTTACAAGCCATTACAGCGCAGCAAGTCGGCGTATCTGAAGTGCTTCTCGTTGCAGCAAATACAACAGGCGGTGTAACAGGGAAAATGATTTCTCCGCAGTCGATTGCAATCGCTTGTGCAGCAGTTGGTCTTGCTGGAAAAGAATCGGATTTGTTCCGTTTTACAGTGAAACATAGCTTGTTCTTCGTCATAATTGTGGGGATTATGACTTATGTTCAGGCATATTATTTAACTTGGATGATTCCGTAAAGTGCAAAAGAAATAAACTTTTCATTTTTCAGATTATCGTGTATGATGGGAAAGTATTGAAAATTAAATCAGTGATAAACTAGGGGTGCCTAACGTATGCGTAGGCTGAGAGAGAAGCGCGTGAACTTCTTAACCCTTTGGACCTGATCTGGCTCGTACCAGCGTAGGGAAGTTAACGGCTTTACATAATGATGTCTTTATGAGCCAGGTCCTTATTTTTTTATGGACCTGGCTCTTTTTATTTTGGCATGCGCTGGCCATATCTCGTCCTTGTCACGAACAGGGGGGCAACAAAAATTATGAAACAATCTGTTTCAGCTGAGCAAATTGAATTGAAATCTAGTTTACCAGGGAGTAAGAAAGTATATGTGGATGGACCACGAGAAGGTATGAAAGTGCCGATGCGTGAGATTGAACAAAGTGAAACGAATGGCGTCCCAAATCCACCAATCCGTGTGTATGATACGAGCGGTCCTTATACAGATCCTGCGTATAAGGTCGAGTTGGAAAAAGGAATTCCAACGCCGCGCCACTCTTGGATTATGGGGCGTGGTGATGTAGAAGCATACGAAGGGCGTGAAGTGAAACCAGAGGATGACGGTGTGAAAGTAGCTTCGAAGCATACACCTGTTTTCCCGCAAATGGATCGCCAGCCGCTTAGAGCAAAGCAAGGTGCAAACGTTACGCAAATGCACTATGCACGTAATGGCATTATTACGTCTGAGATGGAATACGTTGCGATTCGTGAAGGGGTAGAGCCGGAGTTTGTTCGTAAGGAAATCGCAGAAGGCCGCGCTATTTTACCAGCGAATATTAATCATCCAGAAGCTGAACCGATGATCATCGGGCGTAATTTCCATGTGAAGGTAAATGCCAATATCGGAAACTCAGCTGTATCTTCTTCGATTGCAGAAGAAGTAGAGAAGATGACATGGGCAACGCGCTGGGGTGCAGATACGATTATGGATTTATCTACAGGTAAAAATATTCATACGACGCGGGAGTGGATTATTCGTAACGCGCCTGTACCAGTTGGAACTGTACCGATCTATCAAGCGCTGGAAAAAGTAAACGGAATTGCAGAAGATTTAACGTGGGAAGTATATCGTGATACGTTAATTGAGCAGGCGGAGCAAGGCGTTGATTACTTTACGATTCACGCTGGTGTATTGCTTCGTTACATTCCAATCACGGCAAAGCGTACGACAGGTATCGTTTCGCGCGGTGGTTCGATTATGGCGCAGTGGTGTCTATTCCATCATAAAGAAAACTTCCTATATACTCACTTTGAAGAGATTTGTGAAATTATGAAGCAGTACGATGTTTCGTTCTCTCTTGGAGATGGATTACGTCCAGGGTCTATTGCAGATGCCAATGACAAAGCACAGTTTTCTGAGCTTGAAACACTTGGTGAATTAACCAAAATTGCTTGGAAACATGATGTGCAAGTTATGATTGAAGGACCTGGACACGTACCGATGCACTTAATTAAAGAGAATATGGAGAAAGAGCTTGATATTTGTCAGGGCGCGCCGTTTTACACACTTGGGCCACTAACGACAGATATTGCACCAGGTTATGACCATATTACATCTGCAATTGGAGCTGCGATGATTGGCTGGTTTGGAACAGCGATGCTTTGTTATGTAACGCCGAAAGAACATTTAGGTTTGCCAAACAAAGATGATGTACGCACGGGTGTTATTACGTACAAAATTGCAGCGCATGCGGCTGATCTTGCGAAAGGACATAAAACGGCTCATCAGCGTGATGATGCACTTTCAAAAGCACGCTTCGAATTCCGTTGGCGCGATCAATTTAATTTATCTTTAGATCCTGAACGTGCGATGGAATATCATGATGAAACGTTGCCTGCAGAAGGGGCAAAGACAGCTCACTTCTGTTCAATGTGTGGACCGAAGTTTTGTAGTATGAGAATTTCACATGATATTCGTGAATATGCAAAAGAAAATGATTTAGAAACGACAGAAGCAATTGAAAAAGGAATGAAAGAGAAAGCAGAAGAATTTAAAGAAGCTGGTAGTCATTTATATCAATAACATGTTACACCTCTTTACTTGATTGATCACACTGTAGTACCTAACTTTATTATAGAAGAAGCCCCATTTGCTAAGACGGTAGCAAATGGGGCTTTTGTTGTTTATAAGGCGAAGAAGAGATGTACCCAGTAGAATAAGAGGAATAGTGTGACGACTGTTGTGAGCGGGATAACGATAAGGGATACACTTAAATAGTCTTTCCATTTTACTTTAATTTTGTTTTGTTTCAGAATATACATCCAAATGAGTGAAGCTAGCGTACCAATTGGTAGTAATAGTGAACCGATGTCACTACCAATGATGTTTGCAAGATAGATAGTTTTTAATGTGACTGGATCTAGTCCCATTTCTGTTAATGTGATTGTACCAATCATAAGGGCAGGATGGTTATTGAAGACGTTAGAGAGGATGGATACAAGTCCGCCCATTGCAAAGCTAGCATAGAGTAGATGCTGATTCACAAATGGCTCGAGCCATTGTACAAGTGCAGCTGTTAATCCTGCGTTGTGTAGTCCGTAAATAATGACGTACATAGAGAAGGCGAAAATTAAAATGTGCCACGGTGTCTTTTTCAAAATGTCGACAGGATTTGTTCGTAAGTAGTACCATCTCCAAATGAGCAGAACGAGTGAACCAAGTACCGCAACGATTTCAATTGGGATGGATAAGAAGGATGCAACGAATAGAAGACAGCGCATAAGGAAGACGAAACCTAATACTTTTAACATGAATCTTGTCCGTTTTTGTTTCGTATCAACAGAATTATTTCCTTTTAGTGGATGGAAGTTTTTCGTGAAGAAAATTTCTTCAATATCATATGAAGAAACAGGTAATTTTTTTGGAAGTTTTTTCTTCAAAACTGTATACATGAGCCATGACATAAATAATAAGCCTAATGTTGCAGGTACAAACATCATAGCAGTATGCATATAAAGAGTCATATGGACGATGTTTAATGCGATTAAATTTACGATATTACTTACACCAATTGGTGCACTAGATGCCGTAGCGATTAAAGCACCACTTAATAAATAAGGAATTTGTTGATGTGGTTTTAATTGAAGGTTTTTTAGAAGAAGAATTAAAATGGGAGTTGTAATTAAAATACTACCGTCGTTATTAAATAAAAGAGTCATAAGAAAACATAATAATTGAATATACCAGTATAAGCGGCGCCCAGAACCCTTTGCTAAATTTGCTAGTTTCGCTGCGGACCAATGGAAGAAACCGAAGCTTTCTAATATAACTGCCATAACAATAGTTGCTAATATTGTTATGGAAGCACCGCCAATTTTACTTATAATATCCATGATGTCTGGTTTTGATACAAGTCCAGTAATTATGATGATACCAGCTCCGATTGCTGCTGGCCACGCCTCATTTAAACCTCTAGGCCGCCAAAAGATAACAATCATTGTTAAGAAGAATACAATAATAGTAATCCATATTTCAATGCTCATATTTTGCCTACCTTTCTATTTTCCCTTAAACAGATGTAGCTTGTCTCAAGTTTATATTGGTAGTATATTCAGCAAAAAATAAGAAGAACTAGACGTATAACGAGATGAACCGAATATGTGTTTTTCATGCTAAAGGACAAGTGTCACGAATAGTGAAATAACTATTATGAGAGGAGTCTATAAATTATTGGGCAGTAAGATAGTAAATGAAATTTATATGGGCGATTATTGAGATATATCGGCGCAACTGAAAATATATCAGCGATTTTTAAAATGTATAGACTTATCGACAAAACATGAAAAAAGGAGCCTATCCCAAAATGCCTTTTGGAACAGACTCCAATGCTATATTATTTTTCCTTCAAAAAAGTACGATCCTTCAAGAATAAGTTCCAGAAGAAAATAAATCCTGGTAATAAAATTGCAATCCCAATTGCGTATAGAATGAGCAGTGCATAGAACGTTTCTTTCGTTGTAAAGCTTGTAAATACAGTTACGTCAGGATAAATAATATACGGTAAATGCGCGACCCCGTAAGCATAGCTTGCAAATGCATATTGAGCGACGACAGCTAAAACGGCAATGCGAGGGTATCCTAGTGTATTGTACTTTTTGTTTGTCCACCAAAGGGACGAGTATCCGATAACGAATAAAACAATAGAAACTGTAAACCACGGGAATTGCTTTATTAATCCTTGCATAAGCCAATGTGTTTCTGGATCCATTACAACGAGGGCAATAATTGCCGTAACGAGCGTTGCAGGACCAAGGATGATAGCATTTCTTCTATAAATTCTATACGTATCTTCTGAACTTTGTTCTCTCGAAAAATCAGCAAGAAAGAGAGAGGAGAGAAATAGTTCAGAAGTTAGTCCGAAGAGCATATAACAGTAGATAACTGGGCTAGAAAGAAGTTTTCCATATAGGAGTACTTCCTTTCCTTCAGACATTGTAATATAGGCTCCCTCTGTAACGGGTAAAACGGTAATTAATAGTGCTGGAATTAATAGACCAGTAATACCTGAAATAACCCGAAGAAGGTATTGATATTTTGGCAAGGAGTAAGCAAATACCATAAATGTACTACGTACTGCAATGAGCACTAAAATTAACATAACTGGTACGAACATTACTGTCGCAAGAGTAAAGGCCGCTTTCGGAAAGAAGCCGAGAAATGCGACAACGACGAAAACGAGAAATGTATTTGTTACTTCCCAAGTTGGTGATAAGTACCGATTCGCAAGTTTAGCAGCGAGCGTCGGATGTTTTGCGTATACCATGCCCCAAAAACCAGCGCCAAAATCAATGGACCCTAGTATACTGTATACGAAAATAAGGGCCCATAAGATGATGATTGCAATACTTTCCTCATGCATGAGAATCGCCTCCTTGGTGTTGTAAATCATTCTTTAATGGATGTCTTCTAAAGAATGTCCGTAGAACAATGACTGTTAAAATGGCGAGTCCAATATATAAAATGATGAACAAAACAAATAAAGGACCGACGAAATCGGCGCGTGTAGATGCATCGACGGTACGTTGCATACCATAAATTGTCCATGGTTGACGACCGCTACAACTGAAAATCCATCCGAATTCAATACCGAGCATCATAATTGGTCCGCATGCGGCAGCCCCCAAAAGTAGCCACTTCGGTAGTTCTGTTCCTTTTTTTCGGTAAACGAAGTACCAATATAAGAGCGCAATTGCTGCAACAGCGAAGGTAAACGCAGCAGTGCCGACCATTAAGTTGAATAGTGTATGTGTATAAAATGGTGGCCATGTTTCTTGTGGGAATTCGTTTAGTCCTTTTACGACAGTGCTAGGGTCTAGTCCCACTAATAAGCTAAGCATGTTTGGAATTTCAAGTGCATAGTTTAGTTCAAGTGTATTAGGATCCACAACTCCACCAATGGATAGCGGTGCGTGTGATGTCGTTTCAAATAAAGCTTCAGCAGATGCAAGTTTTTCAGGTGAGTGTTTATGTAAGGCAATCGCTGATTCATGTCCTGAAAGCCACATCGTAGCGCCTGTAATAAATGTAACCACAAGCCCTAATAGCAGCCCTTTTTTATGATAAGCAATTTCACGTGTACTTAAATTTTTCTTCAATAATTTAAATCCAGCAATAGAAGCAATGACAGCCGCACCAGTTGCATAAGCCGTAATAACGACATGAAATGCACTTGTGCCAAAACTTGGATTAAAGAAAGCTTTCCACGGATCAACGTTAAAAACAGATCCATCTGGATTCATTGAAAAACCTGCTGGTGTATTCATCCATGTATTTGCTGATGTAATAAGCACGGCGGATGCCGTGGCACCAAGCATGACGAAAAATAGCGAGATTAATCTCATAAATGGAGGAAGTTTATCGGCTGCATATACGTAAATCGACATGAATAAAGCCTCCAAAAAGAAGGCGAAAATCTCAATTTGGAAGGGAACAGAAATAACTTGCCCAACAATTTTGGCGAAACCAGGCCAAAGAAGTGAGATTTGCACACCAACAATTGTTCCAGTTGGAATTGCTACACCGAGAAGAATAGCAAACGCCTTTGTCCATCTTTTCGCCATAATGGCATAGTCGGAGTCTTTCTTCCAGTGATAGAGTATTTCGCTTATAAAAATCATCAATGAAAGTCCGACGCCAAGTGTTGCAAAAATAATGTGGAATGCTAATGAAGAACCAAAAAATGCTCTTGCTAATGTTACCGTATCCATATGTAAACTCCTCTTCTTTTTTGCCATTATTTTCTGATTGAATTGGAAGATTTATTCAAAAAAACTACCAAAAATATATATGTATTTAAAAAGTGAATATGATAATATAATGTTGTAATATTTCGAATAGAAAGAAATAAATAGTTTCTCATGTTTTGTTTGTTTTTTTTACAGGAATCTTTTATAATCTTTTATGCGAACATAAGTTCTGTTTTTCGGAAAGAAGAAGTTTATGTGAAATGGAGAGGGTGTTTTATGTATCCTGAAGTCATTAAAAAGATGGCATTTTCAAAAGAGCATAGAGATTTATTATTGAAGCTATATAATAAAGAGATTACACGTCGTGAATATGATAGACTTGTACAATTGCTATATAAACCTTCTAAAGAGGTTTGCGAGGGATAGAAATGGGGGAGACAATCTAGTGGATTGTCTTTTTTAAATTTATGTATGTTCTGATAAAATTAAGGTTAGCCTTACTAGGGAGGTGAAAAGATTGCGGAAACGTTTATATATAGGGATTGGAGTTATCTTCTTAATCGTTTTAGGTGGAATTGTATTTTGGTCAGCTTTACAAGGAAACCGTACAGAAAATTTTATTTTAAGGCATATGGTGAATGACAATGGAACGCTTGCCACGTATCGTTTAGTAGATACTAAGGCAGGTACGGGTGAAGCAAAGGGACGTGAAGCTTTATCAGAATCAGCGGGATTATGGTTACAATATACACTTGATAAAGATGATCAGGCGTTATTTGATGAGCAAGTAAAGGTTATTCAAGATAATTTCGTATATAAGAATCATATCGTTTTATGGAAACTCTCTGAAAAGGGAGAGAGGCAGTCAGCTACAAATGCACTTATAGATGATCTTCGTATTATAGAACAATTATATCGTGCTTATGAAATGTATAAGGAAGAGCGTTATAAAAACCTTGCCGATCAATTAAGTGATGCTGTACTTCGTTATAATAAAAAAGATAATTATTATGTTGATTATTATGATGCAGATGCAGGGAAACAAAATAATTTTGTAACAACATCATACATAAATCCACGTGCATTCTCCTATATGAAGAAGTACGACAAAGTTTCTGCTCAGCAATATCAGGAAGTCGTTCAATTTTTAGCGGATTATCCAAGGCATGGCTGGGCATTCCCGAAAGAGTATAAAGAAGATGGTACATTTACGTACGATAAAGAAGTGAATCTTATTGACCAATCATACGTTGCATATCATCGAAGTTTAGGTGGTCTTTCATCAGCTGCTTATTTGGAATTTATAAAGAAGAAATTCCAGGAGGATGGAAAGCTATACGGTCGTTACAATTTAGAAACAGGAAAACAAACTGTGAATTATGAATCGCCAGCCGCATACGGATTAACGATTTTGTACGTACTACAAACAGGTGATAAAAAGTTTGCGAAAGAATTGTATGATCATATGGCCACATTCCGAAATGATAACGTATTTAGTAGATATTACGGTGGATATGTAACAGGTGAAAATAATAATACGCATATTTTTGATAATGTACTACCACTTTTAGCTGAAATGGAATTAAAAAAGAGTGAACAATAAAAGTTGCCACCATATGAGGGTGGCAACTTTTATTTGTTGATATAATTTTACGTCCTAATGTTGGAGAAGTAATCAATCACAAATTCACGGAATTGCTGAGCTGTTTTTGATAAGTAGCGTTTTTTTGACCAACTTAATCCGATGGTTCGCTGACAATTGGGTTCAATAATATGCAACTTGCTTGATGCTAAAGTAGAGTTTTTTAATAAAGTTAAACTTGGAACAAAAGCGATGCCGAGACCTTGCTTAATGAGGTCGCTAATCACGGTCGGTTCATCTACTTCAAAAGCAATATGCGGAGTGAAACCAGCTTCTTTGCAAAATCCATCCGTTAAGTGTCGAAATCCATAGCCAGTGTTCATACTAATAAACGGTTCGTTTTTTACTTCATGCAGGTGGATATTTTCTCGGCCTGATAAACGATGGCCTGAAGGGACGACTAAGAAAATTTCTTCTGTAATAAGTGGTTCCCAAACAATCTCCTGACCTTCAATTGGCACAGAGGAGATACAAAAGTCAATTTCTATATTATCTAGTTGTCGTTTCATAGAAGGAGTGGATGCAAGAAATTGTTGGAATCGAACGTTACGATGTTCTAGTAAAAAAGAGCCAAGTAGTTCTGGTAATATTCTCGGAATAGAAACGGCCAGCGTAATAGAGCTTTGTTGTAATTCGGCTAAATCTTTAATTTCTCGCTGCCCTTCGCTTAATTCATGAAAAATACGTTCTACTCGTTTTAAAAATACTTTTCCGAAAGAATTTAAAGTAATCTGTCGGCCTTGGCGATCAAATAAAGGGACTCCTAAATCCTTTTCGAGTCTAGCGATTGTTTTGCTGAGTGAAGGTTGCGCGATATGCAATTCTTCAGCTGCCTTTGTCATGTGTTCTAGTCGTGCAACTGTCTGAAAGTATTTTAACTGGAGCAGTTCCATTTCGAGTCTCCTTTCTATAGACCAAAAGGAATGAATTAATAATTAAAGATGTATTATACAGTATGTAAAGTGACGTGTATAGTAAATCTGTTAAACCATTCGAAGGGTGTTAAATTAGAAGAGGAGTATGTTTCATGAAGGGAATTAAACTTATATTTAAAGATTGGAAAGCGATGTGGCACCATAAACATGGACGTATCGCTTTAATTTTTTTATTAATCGTTCCGTTAATTTATTCAGGATTCTTTTTAGCTGGATATTGGGATCCGTACGGAAAATTAGATAAATTACCTGTTGCGGTTGTGAATTTAGATAAGGGCGCTGCGATGGATGAAAAAACAATTCATGCAGGAGACGATTTTGTTAAAAATTTAAAAGAAAATAAGGAATTGGCTTTTCATTTCGTATCAGAAAAAAATGCTGATGAAGGGTTAAAAGAAGATAAATATTATATGGTTGTTACGATTCCGGAAGATTTCTCTAAAAAGGTAAGTACACTTATGAATGAGAAACCAGAGCCAGCAAAGTTGCAGTACAAAGTAAATCCAGGTAAAAACTTTGTAGCGGCTCAAATTGGAACGACAGCTGTTGAAAATATGAAAACAAAAATCTCAAACAGTATTACGAAATCTTATACAGAAGGTGTCTTTTCAAAGTTTCAAGATTTGGCACAAGGGTTGAGTGATGCAAGTAACGGTGCGGGGAAATTACATGAAGGAACGACCGATGCAAAAAATGGAGCAAGTCAGCTTGCGAATGGTATTGATCGTTTAAGTGACGGGACATCGAAATTGAAAGAAGGAAGTGACAAGCTTGCGTCTAGCCAATCTGCCTTAACGGGGGGAGCAAATGAGCTGAGTCAAGGAGCGACATCACTTCATAGTGGTATGGAGTTATTAGCACAAGGTGAAAAAACGTTACAATCAGGAATTAGTGAATTAAGTGCTGGTACAAATGAATGGGTGAATGGAAATGAAAAACTTGCTGAAGGGCAAGCGAAAGCGGACAATGCGGCAAATAGTGTAAAACAACAATTAGAAGAGTACGTGAAAAATCATCCAGAAGTGCAGCAAGATCCCGCTTTTCAAAAAATTGTTGCTACGTCTAATGGACTAGCTAAAGCAACAAGTACTTTAAATAATAGCCAACAACAATTGACACAAGGTGCGAAGAAGCTAACTGATGGTCAACATAAGATTGAAGAAGGCATGAATACATTCGGATTTAAGTTAAATGAAGCTACTGCTGGAACGAAAAAGATAGCAGATGGTGCATCGAATTTGGCTGATGGATTTATGAAGTGGGGAAATGGATTTACATCCCTGCAAGAAGGTGTAAATCAGCTTGCGAGTGGTGGAACGGAGCTGAATAACGGTGCTAGTAAATTAACAAATGGACTTGTTAAACTTGATGATGGTGCGAAAGAACTTTCTACGAAATTAGGAGAGGGCGCAGAGAAGATAGCGGATGTTCGTAATGATGATGCACGCAATACGATGTTCTCAGAGCCAGTTCAGTTAGTGAAGTCAACAGTTTCTGACGTTCCTAACTACGGTTCAGGCATTGCACCATATTTCTTATCACTTGCATTTTATGTTGGCGGAATTATGGCATCGAATATTTTACCTCTTGGCCGCAGACAAAACATGAAGGTAAGCGGAACGGTACATTTTATTAATAAACTAGGATTGGTATATTTAATTGGGCTTATTCAAGCTCTACTCGTAGATGTAGTTGTGCTAGGTGTTATGAAATTAGAAGTCGCAAGTGTGCCACTCTTTGTTTTATCAAGTATTGTTATTTCCTTTACGTTTATGACATTTATTCTTATGCTAGTAACAGTATTTGGTCTTGTTGGAAAGTTCTTAGCGGTAACGCTTCTTGTCCTGCAATTAGCGACGAGCGGAGGTACTTTCCCAGGAGAATTAAACATAGCTGTTCTTAGTAAAATTGGACAGTTTCTCCCAATGTCTCATTCTCTTAGAGGATTACAAGATGTTATCTCTTTAGGAGATTGGTCGCAATTACAAATGCAAATTTTAATATTGTTATGTTATCTCGTTGTTGCCGGTGGAATTGCTTGGGTCACGAGCCATATACAGCATAGAGAAACGAATGCAGAACAAGTTTCTTAAAATGAAATAAGCTAT
This sequence comes from Bacillus sp. 2D03, assembly GCF_003946765.1. NCBI lineage: Bacteria > Bacillati > Bacillota > Bacilli > Caryophanales > Bacillaceae > Bacillus > Bacillus sp. 2D03. Next base: position 51,979 of record NZ_RPSJ01000005.1, read on the forward strand.
CCGATTTTTTCGGATAGCTTATTTTTTATTTGCGTTCCATTACTGCAAAGTAATTATTTTCATTATCAGCAAAGTTGAATGCTCTACCAGTAGGTAAATCTACAACCTGTCCAACTGTGACATTTTTCTCAGAAAGATCTTTATATAGACGGTCTAAGTCATTTGAGAAGAACATAAGTGAAGGTGTATTTAGGTTTAGTTCAGGTTGCATCTTCGCGATTAACGCTTTATCGTGAAGGACGATGCTTGTTCCTGCTTCTTTCGCCGGTGCAATTTCAATCCAGCGGAATCCGTTTCCGTTATTTTCTTCCGCAATGATTTGGAACCCTACTTTTTCTGTCCAAAATTGTACTGTTTCGTCTTGGTTATTTACATATAGCATAATTTGTCCAACTTGATTAATCATAGGTGTCTCTCGCTTTCTTTTTATATGCGTATTATTATATCAAATATATGGCTTGAATAGTTTTTTATGATTTTTTCGTAATACAACCTTCGTCCATTTCATCTTTGTTGTAGGAGAAGGACCTGTAATCCAAGTATGAAATGGTATTGTGCTACAAATGACCATTGTTGAAATAGAGATAATAGCCGTTAACACAAATAGTAATAGGCTATATAATATAGTATTTTCTTGCAGCGTGAATAAGGAAAGAAGTTTTGTGCATAGTTGCAAGAAGAATAAATGAGCTAAATAAGCACCATACGTGTAATTTCCAATGAAACGTAACGTTTTATATAAGAAACCACGACGCTGTACTATCATAATAGATAACACATACAGTATGATAATTTCGCATACGATATATAAAAACATAGATGGTTTTAAATAGGTAGAAACAGTTAAATGAATAGAGTTTGCTCCGTAAAAACTAAACAACTCATAATTGATGAATAAAAATAAGATGAAAAATAATATTGTTATAAGCGGGATATGTTTCATGACGAATAGACGCCAAGTTTTTAGTGCTACAGCGGCAATGCCGCCCATAACGAAATAGAATGAGTAGAATAGAAATGATCGATCTGTATAATGTAAAATTGTTGAACTTGTTAATTTTTCTCCATTAAAAATATAGTGAGAAGAGAACCACATTAATAGAAAATATAGGCAAGCGAAAAAGGTCATATATTTATATATGTCTTTTTTATTTTCTGTTCGTTTTTGAAACCAATAAAAAAGTGTGCATAGTAAAGGGAACAATAAGTGAATTTGGAACATCATAATAACGTACCAAAGATGGGGCGCGGCTGTTCCGAGTAATAAACTTTTTATTCCACTTTGTAATGTAATAAGATCGTTTGTTGTTAATAAGTAAAGAATAGACCAAAAGAAATACGGAATGAGTAAGTGTATCGCTTTTTCAGAAATATATTCTTTATATACTAATTGCTTCGTATAGTGACGAATTAAGTGAAATCCAACGATAAATATGAATGCTGGTGCTGAGAATTTTGCAAGATTAAATAGCATGCCCATAATGAGGGATTCCTCAAGTAAGACATTTCCTTGATTCATTGTATATAATAAAGAACTTTGCAAAACGACAGCGAGAAATGCAATGCTTTGCAAAACTTTAAATTCTGGTGCGCTTTGAGTCATTAGATCCATCTCCTTTTCCATACATGATTATAGTACGGAGAATGGATAAGAGGTGTGGAATATTTGTGAAGGTTTTAACAAATTTGTGGCGGAATGGATTAACAACAAAGAAAGAGGATGCTCGTTTGGAGCATCCTCTTTCTATTTATTAAGCAAATTTGTTTTTGATCCAGTTCTTACCTTCTACAAGGCGAGCTGTCATTACGGCACAAGCGTTATCTGCTGTTACGTTTAACATCGTTGCAGGAGGATCAATGATTGTACTGATTGCTGCGATAATTGGCAATGCTTCTGGCGGGAAGCCATATAAAGAAACGATTAACATTTCACCAATCATACCGCCGCCTGGAATAGCGCCCATTACTGTTCCTACTAATAGAGAAACAACAAGTGCGATTGCTAATGTTTTCGGTCCTTCGAATTCCATGTTGAAAATACCGAATAAGAAAGCAATTTTTAATACGCCGCCTAAAACAGAGCCATCTTTATGAAGAGTAGAACCAAGAAGGACAACTGTTTCACGAACGTCTGAAGAAATACCCATTTTCTTTGTTGCTTCTAAGTTTGCTGGAATACTTGCGGCACTACTACAAGTTGCAAGTGATGTAACTGTAGGAGAGACCATGTTCTTCCAAAATACTTGTACACCTTGTTTGCGACCTGCAAGGTATGCATAGAATGTGAAGAATACAAAGAAATAAATTAGAGAAGCAGGATAGTATACCATTGCTGCTCGGAAGTAAGTTCCAAGAAGTTGTGGTCCGAATTCGCCAACTAATGCTGCGAAGTAAGCAGCAAGTCCGATTGGAGCGTAGTACATAATGAAAGATACAACCTTCATTGAAATCTCTGCACCAGCTTGTAGGAATGTAGCAAATGGCTTTCCTTTTTCGCCAACTGCTGAAGTTGCAATCCCCATTAAGATAGAGAAGAAAATAAGAGCTAACATATTTTCACGAGATAGTAACTTCGAGAAGTCAGATACTGTTAAAATACCGACGATTTGATCTGCAACACTAACAGCTTTACCGGCTTTGTCAGGTTGTGTTAGTTCTAGTACAACACCTTGTGCTGGCGGGAATACTTTCACGACAATAATCATAAAAATAGCAGCTAAAATACTTGTAAATAAGAAAGTCCCAGCCATACTAGACATAATTTTACCGAAACGTTTTAATCCATCCATATTAGCAATAGACGATGCGATGCTAAAGAACACTAGAGGTACAACAATCGTAAACATTAAGTTTAAGAAAATGTCACCAAGCGGCTTTAAAGCAACTGCATCGGCACCCATGAAATAACCAATGAAACCACCAATTAGGATAGAAGATAATAAAATAAGTGGAAAGCGATATGCCTTCATAAATATATCCTCCTATCAATTAAAAAAATCATACTGAATCATTATAGCGAGTTAGGGGCCTCTTTACTAGGAGAATACGGATAAATGGAATAGCGTGAAAATCAAGAAATTTTTGTTTTTAAGCTCGGCATACAGCAGGAAATCTAGACATATATATTTGTAACCTAGTGGTGGCAAGGAGTGCACCATAACTTAGGTAGAGAAAAAGGGGGAGGGAAGCGGGATGAATATTTTACTTTGCTGTGCAGCGGGAATGTCTTCCAGTTTGATTGTTACAAAGATGGAGAAAGCAGCAGAGGCAAGAGGGATAGAAGTAACAATCTGGGCAGTATCAGGTTCTGAAGTGAATAGTCATATTGATAAAGCTGATGTCCTTTTACTTGGACCGCAAGTACGTTATTTATTACCGAAAATGAAAGAATTATGTAAGGATAAAGGGATACCTGTTGATGTCATTCAATCTGTTCATTACGGACTTTGTAATGGAGAAGCTATCTTGCAAGCAGCTTTGTTAATGAAACCATGAGGAGAGTGGGATAGATGATACGGTTTTTAGAGAAGTATGTGATGCCGGTAGCAGGGAAGGTTGCAGAGCAGAGGCATTTACAAGCAATTCGAGATGGAATTATTTTAACGATGCCTTTCTTAATTATTGGATCGTTTTTCCTCATTATTAGTGCACTGCCGATACCGGGATATAACGATTTTATGGCAGGTTTGTTTGGGGAGAATTGGCAGCGAGCTTTAGGGTATCCAGTTAGTGCAACTTTTAATATAATGGCTTTAATAGCTGTTTTTGGAATCGCTTACAGACTTGGAGAGTATTATAAAGTAGATGCTTTAGCATCCGGGGCATTGTCGCTTGTGACGTTTTTACTTGCGACTCCATTTCAAGTTGCATATATTATACCAAGTACAAAAGAAAGTGTACTTGTAGAAGGAGCTATCCCAGCTGCATTAATGGGAAGCCAAGGGTTATTTGTAGCAATGATTATTGCACTTATATCTACTGAACTTTATCGGTTTATTGTACAAAAAAAGATAATTATAAAGATGCCAGAGACAGTTCCACCAGCTGTCACGCGTTCATTTGCAGCACTTGTTCCAGGATTTATTGTTGTAACAGTTATTTGGATTTTACGCTTAATTATAGAAAATACTTCTTTTGGCAGTATCCATAATATTGTAGGACAAATTTTACAGGAACCGCTTAGTGTACTTGGTGCTAGTCTTTGGGGCGCAATAATAGCAGTTATTCTCGTTCATGTTCTTTGGTCTTGTGGAATTCATGGTGCTACTATTGTTGGTGGTGTAATGAGCCCCGTTTGGTTGTCGTTAATGGATCAAAACCGAGTTGCTTTTCAAGCTGGGCAAGATGTACCAAATACGATTACGGCACAGTTTTTTGACTTATGGATTTATATGGGCGGTTCTGGTGCAACGCTTGCTCTAGTTGTCGGAATGTTACTATTTGCGCGAAGTCAACAATTAAAAAGTTTAGGGAGATTGTCAATTGCACCTGGTATATTTAATATTAATGAGATGGTAACTTTTGGTATGCCAATTGTGATGAACCCACTTTTACTAATTCCATTTATATTAGTTCCAGTCGTGCTAACAATTGTTTCTTACTTTGCAATGGAATGGGGATGGGTTGCACGTCCGAGTGGGGCCGCTGTACCTTGGACGACACCTATTCTTTTTAGTGGATATTTAGGATCGGGCGGGAAAATTTCAGGTGTTATTTTGCAACTTGTTAACTTTGCGCTAGCATTCTTCATTTATTTACCGTTCTTAAAAATATGGGATAAACAAAAACTGGCGGAAGAAAAGGGGGAGTAAAGAACTACAATGGATACGATAGAGACGAAAGCTTTTCATTTAATCTTGCATGGGGGAAACGCGAGAAGTTGTTCAATGGAAGCAATTGATTGTGCGAAGCGTGGGGAGTTTACAGAAGCTGAAGCTAAATTACAAGAAGCACTAGAGGAATTAAAGGAGGCGCACCGCGTACAAACGGAGCTTATCCAGAAAGAGGCTGGTGGCGAAAAGACCGAAGTTACTCTTTTAATGGTACACGCGCAAGACCATTTAATGAATGCAATTACGGTGAAAGAATTAGCGAGTGAGTTTGTAGAGTTATATAGGAAGATGTCGGTGGATGAATGAACCTTGCTTATGCAAGGTTTTTTTATTTCACTAAATAGTGGGTTAAAATAATGAATTATTTTTCATTGAAAAAGTTTTTTTAGTGTTTTTTCATATTAAACACAACTAGACGACTAAACACTAATCTATTTTCATACAGTTATGTGTTAAAAGCGTGTTGTTTTATAACACACTGTGTGTTTTTTGGACGACACACTAATTGAAAGCGTTAACACACAAAGAAAATGCTCGAAAAAGCACTGATTTTAGTGATTTTAAAAAGTTGGCACGCTAATTGCATTAATAAATAGCGTAAAGAAAAATAAATAAACATAAATTTTTTATACTACACAAGGGGGATTTTCAAATGAATATTTTATTATGTTGTTCAGCAGGGATGTCTACAAGTTTACTAGTTACAAAAATGGAAGCGGCTGCAAAAGCTCGCGGTCTAGAAGGAAAGATTTGGGCTGTATCTGGGGATGCAGTAAAAAACAATATCGACCAAGCAGATGTATTATTACTAGGACCACAAGTTCGTTATATGCTCTCTTCAATGAAAACGCTTGCTGACGAGAAAAACGTTGGAATCGACGTTATCAATCCAATGCACTACGGCATGATGAATGGAGAAGCAGTTTTAGATCACGCATTAACACTTAAAAAATAATTAGGGGGGAAGCGAAATGCAAAAGTTTATTGCATTTATGGAGAAATATATTGTTCCTGTCGCTGGTAAAATCGGATCGCAACGTCACTTAGCTGCGATCCGTGACGGATTTATTGCAGTTATGCCACTTATTTTAGTTGGTGCACTGGCATCACTAATTAATGGTTTTCCATCTGAAGTTTTCCAAGATTTCATGAAAGGTTTGTTTGGTGAAACGTGGAAACAAGTCGGCGGCGGAATGTGGACTGGTTCTTTCGCGATTCTAGCACTAATCATAGCATTTACAACAAGTTATAACTTAGCAAAATCTTACGGCGTTGATGGTTTGTCAGCAGGTATTATTTCATTTGGTGCGTTAATTATTCTTACACCAACAACACCGAAAGAAGGCGGATTGAACTTAGCTTGGACAGGTGCACAAGGGTTATTTGTAGCAATTATTGTGGCACTCCTTGTTACTGAAGTATTCCGTTTCTTTGTACAAAGAAACATTACTTTTAAAATGCCTGATGGAGTACCACCAGCAGTTTTAAGATCTTTCGCAGCTATAGTTCCAGCATTTGTTATCTTAACAGTAGTTGCAGGTATTCAATTAGCAGTGAAATTATCTGGTACAAGTGTTCATGAATTTATTTTTAATACGATTCAATCACCACTGCAAAGTTTAGCAGGGACATTACCAAGTGCAATTATCATTGTAATCCTTGTTCATCTTCTTTGGTTCTTCGGTTTACATGGGCCTAATATCGTTGGTGGTATTATTGAGCCATTATACTTACCGGCATTAGAGAAAAATATGAATTTATTCAAAGGTGGTACATCTGCATTTGATGTTCCAAATATTATTACAAAACCATTCTTTGATACTTTCGTATACCTTGGTGGTTCTGGTGCGACATTAGCATTCTTAGTAGTGGTATTACTCGTAGCAAAAAGTGCACAATTACGTGGTGTATCTCGCTTATCAATTGGACCTGGTGCATTTAACATTAACGAACCAGTAATATTTGGTACACCAATTATTTTAAATCCAATTTTATTCTTACCTTTTATCCTAACACCAATTGTATTAGTAATTACTTCTTATACAGCTATATCTATGGGGTGGGTACCAAAAACAGTTGTGATGATTCCATGGGCAACACCACCAATTATTAGTGGTTATCTTGTAACAGGTGGACATATTTCTGGTGCAATTCTACAGTTATTCAACTTTGTAATTGCAATGGTAATTTATTATCCATTCGTTGTGTTATGTGACCGTTCAGTTGTTCGTACTGAAAAAGCAGCAGCGCAAGGTAATAGTAATTCTTTACCTATGTAATATAGTAATTGTTCTCATAGACAACGATACCTGTGAGAACAATTACCTTTATATCATGTTCAAAAAGATGAAAAACATCTATATGAACACTAAACTATCATTAATAAATTCATACTTTAATAGACATGTTCAAACTGAAGGGGTATTTAAATCGGTTGAACCTTATAGAGAGGGCGGTAATTATGATGACTACAGCAGAACAAATTCCATTCCAATTGATTTTAAATAGTGGTAACGCACGAAGCTTTGCGATGGAGGCACTTCAATTTGCCAAACAGGGGAAAATGGTAGAAGCAGATGAAGCGATGGTAAAGGCGAAAGAAGCGATTAATGAAGCGCATCATTTCCAAACAGAGCTCATACAATCAGAAGCAAGAGGAGAAAAAACAGAGGTTAGTGTTCTTTTAATTCACGCACAAGATCATTTAATGAATGCGATTACAGTGAAAGAATTAGCAGCAGAGTTTATCGATCTTTATAAAAAGCTTGAAGCGAAAGGGGAATAAAGCATGACTGGAATTAAAATTGCTACAATCGGCGGTGGATCTAGTTATACACCAGAGTTAATTGAAGGATTTATTAAGCGTTATGATGAGCTTCCTGTTCGTGAAATTTGGTTAGTAGATATTGAGGCAGGAAAAGAAAAGTTAGAAATCGTTGGTAACTTAGCAAAACGTATGGTGAAAAAATCAGGTTTACCAATCGAGGTACATTTAACACTTGATCGCCGTGAGGCATTAAAAGATGCTGACTTCGTAACAACACAACTTCGCGTTGGTTTATTAGAAGCACGTGCAAAAGATGAAGCAATCCCGTTAAAATATGATGTAATCGGTCAGGAAACAAATGGTCCTGGTGGTCTATTCAAAGCGTTGAGAACGATTCCTGTTATTTTAGATATTTGTAAAGATATGGAGGAGCTCTGTCCGAATGCATGGTTAATTAACTTTGCAAATCCAGCTGGTATGGTAACAGAGGCTGTCCTTCGTTATACAAATATTCAAAGAGTAGTTGGTCTATGTAACGTTCCAATCGGAATCCGCATGGGTCTTGCAAGATTACTTGAAGTAGATGCAAGTCGTGTCCACGTTGATTTCGCAGGTTTAAATCATATGGTATACGGACTAGATGTATACTTAGATGGCGTAAGTGTAATGGATCGTGTGTTAGAGCTTGTGACAGATCCAGAAAAGCAAATTACGATGGAAAATATCGCAGCGCTTAACTGGGAACCAGACTTTATTCGCGGCCTTCGTGCAATTCCATGTCCATACCATCGTTACTACTACAAAACACGTGAAATGTTAGAAGAAGAGAAAGAGGCTTCTGTTGAAAAAGGTACACGTGCAGAAGTAGTAAAACAATTAGAAAATGATTTATTTGAGTTATATAAAGACCCGAACTTAGATATTAAACCACCACAATTAGAAAAACGTGGCGGAGCTTATTATAGTGATGCAGCATGTAGCTTAATTACGTCTATTTACAATAATAAAGGTGATATCCAGCCTGTTAATACACGAAACAACGGAACAATTGCAAGCTTGCCACATGATTCAGCTGTTGAAGTGAACTGTATTATTACGAAAGAAGGTCCAAAACCAATTGCAGTTGGAGACCTTCCAGTACCAGTTCGCGGTTTAGTACAACAAATTAAATCATTCGAGCGCACAACAATTGAAGCTGCTGTTACAGGGGATTATCATAAGGCGCTGCTTGCTATGACAATCAATCCACTTGTACCATCAGATACAGTTGCAAAACAAATTTTAGATGAAATGTTGGAAGCACATAAAGAATATCTTCCACAGTTCTTTAAAAAGGTAGAGAAGTAAAAGCGGCGCTATTTAGCCCGCTTTTTTTATTCTATTAGGAGGTATTATGATGATTAAGTTAATTGTAAATGCAGATGATTTCGGTCTTACAGAAGGTACAAATTACGGCATTATTGATGGGCATATAAATGGACTTGTAAATTCAACGACGATGATGATGAATATGCCAGGAACAGAGCATGCGGTACGCTTAGCGAAAGAGTATAACCTACTCGGAGTAGGCGTACATCTCGTATTAACAGCAGGGGAACCACTTCTTGGAGACGTACCATCACTTGTAGGTAGCGACGGATCGTTTCATAAACAAAGTGTTGTAAGGGAAGGGAATATAAATCCAGAAGAAGTTGAGAGAGAGTGGACTGCTCAAATTGAGAAATTCCTATCTTACGGATTAACACCAACTCATTTAGATAGTCATCATCATGTACACGGATTACCGATCTTACACGATGTTCTTGAGAGATTAGCAGCTAAATATAATGTTCCAATTCGTCGTTGTGGGGAAGATAGAGCGGTGCATCCATTTTCTGATGTATTTTACAGTGACTTTTATGCGGATGGTGTGACGGAAGATTACTTTGTGAAGTTAAAAGAAAGAGTACAAGGTGAACAAACGGTAGAAATTATGGTTCATCCAGCCTATATTGATCCAGAGCTTGTGAAGCGTTCTTCTTACGTAATGGATCGTGTGAAGGAATTGCGTATTTTAACAGAGAGCGAATTACCAGAAGGAATAGAGCTTGTGAAGTTTTAATAGAAAAACGACGGCTACATCATGCCGTCGTTTTTTATTTATAAAATGGATAGAGCATATCCGCCAAATGCCCCGAGTATAACGATAACCCAAGGTGGTGTTTTCCAAAAAGCTAGTAAGCAAAAAAGAAGCGAAGCGAAAACGAAATCTGAAGCATTCATAACTGTACTCGTCCAAATGGGATCGTAAAAAGCGGCAATTAAAATACCGACAACAGCGGCGTTAACACCAAGTAGTGCGCCTTGTATGAATGATATTTTTCTCACACTGTTCCAAAATGGTAAAACACCAATAACGAGTAAGAAAGCAGGGAGGAAAATCGCAATTGTTGCGAGTATTGCCCCAAGCGTCCCGTTTAACACTGCTCCTATATAAGAGGCGAATGTAAATAGTGGTCCTGGTACTGCTTGTGTTAATCCGTATCCAGCTAGGAACTGTTCTTTCGTCATCATGCCGTTTTGTACGAACTCACCTTCAAGAAGGGGCAGCACGACGTGTCCTCCTCCAAATACAAGTGCGCCAGAGCGATAGAAACTATCAAATAAAGCGATGTAATAAGAGAACGGTCTTAATATTGGTAGCAGTAGTAAGAGTCCAAAGAATAAGACGAGACAAGAAACTGCTATCTTTTTTGAAATAGGTACTTTTATATGTTGAGATTGGCTAATTGGTTGGTTGCGATATAAAAACCAGCTGATAAAGCCACATATTATAATGAGGATCACTTGCGTCCAGCTACTTGGCCATAATAAGGCGATTGCGGCAGTTACAATCGCAATCGTCGCACGGTTGCGATCTGGAGTTAACTTTTGCGCCATTCCCCATATGGCGTGAGCGACAATAGCGACTGCTACAAGTTTTAGTCCATGAATCCAGCCAGCACTCCCAAGATCGAACTGATTAAGGAATGAGGCGAAGAAAACTAAAACAAGGACAGACGGTAAAGTGAATCCAATCCATGAAATAATAGCTCCTAAAAGCCCGCCCCGTAATAATCCAACACCCATACCGACTTGGCTGCTGGCAGGGCCAGGAAGGAATTGACACAGTGCTACTAAGTCTCCATAACTTTTTTCATCCATCCATTTTCTTTTTTGCACGTATTCGTGGTGGAAATAACCAAGATGAGCGACAGGACCGCCGAATGAAGTAAGTCCTAATTTAAATGAGACGAGAAAAATCTCTAATAATGTGTGAAAGGTGTGTTTGTTTTTTTTCAAAATAACCTCCTAGAATGTTTTTGCTATGTGCATTATACAAGAAGTGGTAAAGCAAAAGGAACAAATCTAATGTAAAGATTTTGTGAATCTTTTCTTTGTAATTAAAATTGAAAAAGTCATAAATGATTATGTCTAAACCATAAAGTAGTAGAAGTAGTGCTGGGAAATTTATATAAGGAGAATGCCTTATGACAACACATTTCTTTGCCAGGTTAACAGGTAAGAGGGAAGTGCCTCCTGTAAATACAGAAGCTTTTGGGGTAGCAGAGTTTATTTTTAGTGATGATTTAACGAAATTGCATTACAGAGTAATACTAAAAAATATAGAAAAGGTTACATCGTGTCAAATTCATTTAGGGAAGTCTACTCAAATTGGTCCTGTTGTTTTATATTTGTATGGTCCACTGGAGCAAGGGATTAGCTTGAACGAGGGAAGTATTACTGGTGTAGTGAATGTGGAGGATTTTGAGGGACCTTTACAAGGGAAATCATTTGTACATTTACTTCAAGAAATTATTCAAGCAAATGTATATGTTAATGTCCATACGAAATCACAAAAAAGAGGAGAAATAAGAGGGCGAGTTAGAAAAGTAAAGAAATAGAGGAAAAGGCTGTCCATATGTTGGAACAGCCTTTTCTCATTATATAAGGTGCTAGTTTTAGCAATTATTGTCGGTAAATCGATATATTTTGAAAATCGCTGATATAATCTGAGTTACGCCGATATATTTTGAAAATCGCTGATATAATCTGAGTTACGCCGATATATTTTGAAAATCGCTGATATAATCTGAGTTGCGCCGATATATTTCAATAATCGCTGATATAACTCACGTTACGGTCGATATTTTTAAATATTGCCTCAATTAATTTTTAACAGGCTGATTTTTAATAAAGAAGTCCATAACATAAAATACTTCGTCATCAGGTATTTGTATTTCAAATGTGTTTTCAATTGGTTGCAATGCTTTTTTTACTTTCATATACATCCAGTACTCATCTTGTCTTCTTTTCTCTTTATCAGGGTGAGGAAGAAGGCTTTCTCCTTTTTGAAGACGGTCAACCATACAGCTCATATGCAGAATAACACCCATTAAGCTATCAGGAGTTAGCTGTAAGGAAATTAATTCCTGAATTGTATTTAATGCGTAACGAATTGTTTTGATAAGTAATGCTCCATCGTTACGCTGCATTTGTTGTTCAAGAATATCCGCCATTTTTGCATATGTTTCTTCATACGTAATTAATTCTTGAATGGGCTGAATCGCTGTGTAGTTTACGATGTCTTGGAAATGATATGTTAAGCACGGCACTTGCACATCGAAATTCGTGACGATACAAATGATGTTACGCTCTTTTTTTATGTTCTCGATCATTTTCGTTAAATCTTTTTCATTGACGATACTAATCGGAATAATTTCAATTAAGTCTTTATCAAATCGTAAATAGTTCTCTAACATTTTTTGAATAGCTAAAGCACTTCCTTCACCAGTTAAGCAAGCTGTTAAAATAACAGATTTCATTGGAGAGAGAGGTTTTTTCTTTTCTTCTTGTACGTTTAAGTAAAATGGTGTTAAATTTTTTACTGTTTCATACAGCGCATCTAATGAATAACCGAGCTGAGCTTTTCGAGCTGCTTCTAGTGCGTGTGGTGTGCTCGTCATCGAGAGAACACGTACAGGGATTTTGAACTCCGTTTCTAATATGTCACCGATATAAGCAAGTGACCCCATATCGACAAGTAAGAGAAGCCCATTTACATTTTGTAGTGTTTTCATATACACTTTCACACGTTCCAAGAAATCTTTCGGTGATTCGTGTAACGGCATATCAATACCGGTTACTTCCTCAATGCCGAGAAGTTCGTTTGCGACGTTTGCCATTTCAGTTGCGATGCCATTACCGTGTGCTAATATTAATACTTTTACTTCTGTTTGTGAGGCAGGAATTGGATCAACAACGAAGAACATTGTTAAAAAGCCAGCTTCATCAATAGGCATTGTTATTTGTAATTCTTCCTCCAGTAGTTGAATGCATTGCATAGCTACGGAAAAAGCTTCTTTATATTTCGTACGAATTTGATTTAATTGTGGGTGATGTATTTGTTTTCCGCTTTGTAAACGTTGTAGAGTTGTCTGTACATGTAAACTTAAAGCGAGAAATACTTTTTCATCAAACGTCTTAGATAAATGCTTTTCAGCAAGTTCCGCTATTTTTTCACATACGGAAACGATATTACGATCCACAATTTTAAAAACATTTTCATGGCTTGTTTTTTTTGATATTTGGTTAAAATATTGTACGAAAAAGCTTTGAACATCATTTTCTATTAGTAATTCTAATTCTTCCTCTTCAATACCACGTGCTTGAAGTTCTTCGTATTTATAATCAATATAATCGTAAATAGAAGAGCGTTTTTCATCTTCTGTTTTATGATTACTCCAACCTTCTTCACCTGTAAATACAAATGTTTCATTTGGTATTTGGTATAAGTGACGGCTCTTCCTTTCAATGAACAACCCTTCTTTCATATACCAAGGTAAATCTGTACTTGAAACATAGACAGAATCACGTTTCTTTGTGACCAAATCAGAATAGGCTTTCGCACAGGCAATTTGAACATCTGTTTTTAATTGACCAATGTTATTGGGACAATTGTAAAAGACGAAAGCACGCATTGCATTTGGGCTAACGTGAATGTCTTTTCGCAGACGAATTGCTTCATTTGTGAAAAATAGCTGTAGTAAAGCAAAGCGCTCTTTATGTGTACGCTCACGAAGTGGTGGCAGCGTAACAGTCATTGGTATACGTCTTGTAAATGTTTTTAATAAAAATGAATTTGGTTCTTCTGTTGTTGCAGTAATGATTAATACTTGTGCTTTACGTTCGTTCTCTGTTTCTCCAAGGCGGCGGTATACTCCGCGGTCAATAAAGGTGAAAAGCATTTCTTGTCCCTCTGGAGGCAGGCGATGTACTTCATCTAAGAAAAGAATTCCTTCATGTGCTTTTTCAATTAACCCTTTTTGATCACTTGCTCCTGTATAAGCTCCTTTTTTAATCCCAAATAATTGCCCGAGTAGTAGCTGTGGATTATTTGCGTAATCAGCACAGTTAAAGACGATAAATGGTGCATCTTTGGGAAGCTGTTCAACTTCAATTGCATATTCGTGCATTAAAGAAGCAAACATAGACTTTCCGACCCCTGTTTCTCCTAGCAGTAAAGTATGCATACCGTGTGGAGGATAGAGAATAGAAGCTTTCGCTTTTTCAATTGCAATTTTAAGGCTCGTATTTTCAATTGCAAATGTATCTAATGAAGTTATGTCTTTTGAATGCGTTTCCAACGAAGTGTTCGTTTCTATGTAAAAACGAACAGGTCGCGTATTTGTTTTTAATAAACGTTTATCTTTTACAAGTTTGTTTAAATCGCTACTTACATTGGCGCGATCTAGTTGCAGAAATGTAGCGAGTTCTGATGCGGTTACACCTTCTGTATAATTGCCTTTTTGTATTGCGTTAAAAATGAGATCTATTCGTTTCATTTCTATTCACCTCGAAACTTCATCACTATTTAAAATTTTACACAAAAATGGGAAGGGTGGGAAGAGAAAAATAAAACAGCTTTAGCACATAGGCACTAAAGCTGTTACAATCTTGTGTCTTTCCAAAAATTCACCTTGAGATGAGAAGAAGGATTATAGGGAAGAAGTTTGTATCCTTGTGACTGTAAATAATCAATTACTTTTGGCAGTATTTGTACGGTTACACTCGAATCATGCATTAAAATGACTTCGACTTGTTCATCACTTTGATTACGTACTCTTTCGAGTATGGCAGAAGGATTGTCATAGCTTTTCCAGTCGTATGTATCGATCGTCCAATCCCACATTTTATACTGGGCCGATACAAGTGCGTCACGGTAATTCTTTTTTAAGTAAGGCATACTACCATATGGAACGCGAACGAGATGTGTATTTAATTTCGTAACTTGCTGGACAATGCTTTGTGTTTGCTCCATTTCTGCAATTAAAGTGGAAGGGTCACCAGTGTAAAGGCGTTTTACATCATGTGACATGCTGTGGAGCCCGATATAATGTCCTTCTTTAATTAATCGTTGCATCGTTTTTGTGTAATGTGGCACTTTTCCGCCAATAACAAAGAAAGTTGCTTTTCCGTTCTTTTCTTTTAAGATGTTTAAAATTTGTGTAGTATATTTGTTTGGCCCGTCATCAAATGTTAAGTACGCAATTTTTTGTGTAGGAGAAGTTGTTTCAGTATTTGGATGATATTCAGCAGGAATAACAGTTGTTGCTTCAGTATTAGATGATACGTACATAGTAATCGATAAAAATAAAATAATACATTGAAATACTCGCTTGATCATAACATTCACCCTCAGTTTGACAATCAAGATGTAAAAAAGAAAACTTGATACTTTTCTTATTATGTATATCTTTCTCCAATAGAGGAACTCTCAAACAATCTATATTTTGGAAATATAAAATGAGAATAAAAAATAGCATCCTCTTATAAGAAAGAGGATGCTATTTGAATATTTCATAATTGAAAAGGCTATACTACAATTAGTCTTCGCGTTTTTTCACTTTTTTATAAAAGGAAATGATTGGTTTGTAGCGTTCATGTACAAGCCCGATTATTTCAGCGATAATTTCTGTGAAGAAAATCAAAGCGAAAAGAAGAATAATGGATAACCATAACGTTGCACTAGTGAAAATAATGGCATTTACACTAAAGAAAATACCGAATGCGTATATAATTAGTACCGTTTTGCGATGAGAGAATCCCATTGCAAGTAAGCGGTGATGTAAATGCGATTTATCTGGTGCTGAAATAGGTTTTTTATTTACGATACGACGGATGATTGCAAATATCGTATCAAATATAGGTACACCTAAAATGATAATTGGAACGATAAAACTGAATAACGTTACACTTTTGTATAATCCAAGTAACGATATAACAGAAATACAGTATCCTAAAAATAGTGCTCCTGTATCTCCCATGAAAATTTTTGCTGGATGGAAGTTGTAGAATAAAAATCCAATTGTACTTGCTAATATAATTAATGCAAGTGGCAAGATAATAGCTGTTCCAGTACCCCATGGGCTAGTGAAGGCCATATATGCTAGCGTTGCAAGTACGATAGATGAAATCCCAGCAGATAATCCATCTAAGCCGTCAATTAAGTTGATTGCATTCGTAATACCTACAAGCCAAAATACTGTAATTGGATAAGCAAGCCATCCAAGTTCAGTATCCCCAAGGAATGGGATATATAATACTTGCACTAATAATCCACTTTTTACAATCATAATGGCAACTAACAGTTGTCCACCGAATTTTACTCTCGCAGATAACTCGTACATATCATCTAAAATTCCGATGATTACAATGATAATCGCACCTAGCGTTATCGATAACATTCTTTGTTCATATAAGCCGCCGACAACAAATCCTACAGCTACACCAATAAATATTGCCAACCCGCCAAGACGTGGCATAATCTTTTGGTGCACTTTACGTGCGTTTGGCTTATCTGTCGCTCCTATTTTAAAAGCTAATTTAATAACTAAAGGAGTAACGACGAGTACAGTGATGAATGATGCCAAAATGGCATAAATCACTTGTGAGTCCATTAATACCCCACCCTTTATAGTCTAACGTAATTTTTTTTTGAAAATATATTTATCTGAAAATTATGATGTTTATTTACAGGCTCATAACATATGGTATCACAAAAAGATTAGAATTCAATCTTTTTTTCTTTTTACGGTTAATGGAAGCGGATAGAATATATGACAATTGTATATAGAATGTTGAATCATATAAGAAGGTTAATCGTACTGGGCTTTGGAATGTAACATTTCCTCTTTTTCTTCAATAGTGAATACTTTTATTTCAGTATTATAAGTGTTGCACGTAGAAATGAGTAAGTTTCGTGTTAAAATGTGGGAATTTATCACGCGTGACCTGGCAGTCTGATTCTCACTGATTAAGTTTTACTTTATAGTGCATTTAATTTTACAAAAACTTAAAAAAAAGTAAGGGAAGTAATTCATATAATGAAGAAGGAAAAGGGTTTTCTCATTTTTAATATGAGAGGGGGAAGCGCAGGGAGAGTTCTATATTTCATATCTTTTCTATTGTAAATTCCTGTGCGAAAAGGAAATGAAAATTACGATAGTAGGTACTGGATATGTTGGATTGATTACAGGAGTAGGATTGGCAAAATTAGGGCATTCAGTTACATGTTTTGATATAGATGATGAAAAAATTGAACGGATAAAACAAGGGGATTTACCTATTTATGAGGCCAGATTACATGAATTAATAAATTATGCATATGAGAATAATGCTTTAACTTTTACATCAAATAAAGAAGAGGCATTTGATGATGTAGAGTTTATATTTATTGCAGTTGGAACACCACCTTTATTAGATGGGACGGCAGATTTAACGTATATTCAGAGTGCTTGTAACGATATTGGATTATATGCGACGAACGATATTATTGTTGTTACGAAAAGTACAGTTCCAGTAGGTACAAATGATGTAATGAAGGGATGGATTGAGGAGAAGTTAAAAGGGAGGCATACAGTACATATCGTATCGAATCCAGAGTTTTTGCGTGAAGGTTCAGGTATTTATGATTTCTTTCATGGAGATCGTATTGTAATTGGAGCGGATAGTGAAGAAGTAGCAAGAAGAGTAGAGAGTTTGTATAGTGAATTATGTTTAGAAACGTATGTTACAGATATTAAAAGTGCAGAGATGATTAAATACGCGTCGAATGCCTTTTTAGCTACAAAGATTAGTTTCATTAATGAAATTTCAAATATATGTGAGAAGGTAGGTGCGAATGTATTGGATGTTGCCAAAGGGATGGGAATGGATAAGAGAATCGGTGCATCTTTTTTAAATGCGGGCATTGGCTACGGAGGATCGTGTTTTCCGAAAGATACGAAAGCGCTGGTGCAAATTGCGGGAAATGTTGCTCATGATTTTCGTTTGTTAAAAGCAGTTATTGAAGTAAATAATAAGCAACAGCTGCTATTGATTGAAAAAGCGAAAAAAGTTATGAACATGAATAAAAAGCGAATTGCAGTTCTTGGCGCATCCTTTAAACCGAATACGGATGATATTAGAGAGGCATCATCTCTTATTATAATAGAAGCATTAATTAATATAGGTGCAGATATTGTTCTTTATGACCCAAAAGCAATTCAATATGTAAAGAATATATTTGGAGATGCTATACAATATAGTAGATGTATAGATGAATCGATTAGAGATGCGAGTGCGGTTTTTATCGTAACAGAATGGGGAGATATTCAAACTTATCCGTTAGAAAAGTACGTACAACTTATGAGGGAGCCTATTTTATTTGATGGGAGAAATTGTTATACTGATGAAGATGTTAAGAAACAAAAGATAGATTATTACTCGGTGGGAAGAAAAAGTATTTGTAATAGAAAAGTTTCTGTTATGCGTTAAAAAGGGATGTACTCATGCATATTTTTATATGTCATAATAGAAGCTGTAATTAGTGAAAGAAAAGAGGCAATCACATGACTGAACGTTTAAAAGTAATGACAATTTTCGGGACACGTCCAGAAGCAATTAAAATGGCACCTCTTGTATTAGAGTTGCAAAAACACCCAGAAAAAATTGAATCGATTGTGACTGTAACAGCACAACATCGCCAAATGTTAGATCAAGTATTAAGTATCTTTGGAATTACGCCAGATTTCGATTTAAATATTATGAAAGACCGCCAAACTTTAATTGATGTTACAACGCGTGGTTTAGAAGGTTTGGATAAAGTAATGAAAGAAGCGAAGCCGGATATTGTACTTGTACATGGTGATACAACAACAACATTTATTGCAAGTTTAGCTGCTTTTTATAATCAAATTCCAGTAGGGCATGTTGAGGCGGGCCTTCGTACATGGGATAAGTATTCTCCATACCCAGAAGAGATGAATCGTCAATTAACAGGTGTAATGGCGGATCTTCATTTCTCACCGACAGCAAAATCAGCAACGAACTTACAGAAGGAAAATAAAGATGAGTCACGTATTTTCATCACAGGAAACACAGCGATTGACGCGCTACAAACGACTGTAAAAGAAACATATAGTCATCCTGTACTAGAGAAACTTGGAAATGATCGTCTTGTACTTATGACAGCTCACCGCCGTGAAAACTTAGGTGAACCGATGCGTAATATGTTCCGTGCAATTAAGCGTCTTGTTGACAAACATGAAGATGTACAAGTTGTGTACCCTGTTCATATGAACCCTGTTGTTCGTGAAATAGCAAATGAAATTTTAGGTGAACATAACCGTATTCATTTAATTGAGCCGCTAGATGTAATTGATTTCCACAATGTTGCAGCTCGTTCATACTTAATGTTAACGGATTCTGGTGGTGTACAAGAAGAAGCTCCATCACTTGGTGTACCAGTTCTTGTTCTTCGTGATACAACAGAGCGCCCTGAAGGTATTGAAGCAGGTACGCTGAAATTAGCAGGAACAGACGAAGAGACAATCTTCGGCCTTGCTGATGAGTTGTTATCAGATAAAGAAGCTCATGATAAGATGGCGAAAGCATCTAACCCTTACGGTGATGGTCGTGCATCAGAGCGCATTGTAGAAGCAATTTTACAACACTTTAATAAGTAAACAAAAAGGGCCCAATCGCATAGATTGGGCCTTTTTGTTACGGCTGATTACGCATAATCCACTCTGCATGAGCATTTGTAGAAGGTGGCGGATCAGTTGGTGTTTTATTTTGTTTTGTTTCTTTTTTTGTTTGTTCGTTAGAATTAGAACTTGAATTTGAATTTGAATCAGGATTTGAGTTGTTTTTTGTAGTTGGGTTTTTTGCTTTTTCTCCTAATTCTTTTTCAATTTCGTTACGCACCGTTTCTACACTGATTGGATCTGGAAGGAAGTAATAAATACCGCCTATCTTTTTGTCTTCGCCTTCAAGCTTTAACGTTTGCATTGTAGAAGGATCAAATCCAGAAAGTTTATTGTAAAGAGCAAGTCCGTCTGAAATAGGAATGTCGGTTTTTATATATTTTCCAACGACAGCTGTTAAATCTTTAATTTTAAATACAGTAGAGGTGGAGTTTAGTTTATGAGCAACAGCGGCCAGTAATTGTCTTTGTCTAGCAGCTCGACCATAATCGCCATTTGGATCTTGCTTTCGCATACGGACGTAAGCAAGTGCTTCTTCACCGTTTAAGTTTTGCTGTCCTTGCTTAAATTGAATTTTTTTGTAGTAATCCACGTCAGAGCGCTCCCAGAAATCGAAGGGTACGTCAACGGTAACGCCGCCAACAGCATCAACGATACCTTTAAAGCCTTGGAAATCAATTTTCAGATAATGGTCTACAGGAACTTTTAGAAAGCCTTCGACAGTTTTGATTGCCATTTCTTCTCCGCCGTAAGCATGGGCAGCGTTAATTTTGTCTTCCTTATTTTTGCCAACAATTTTAACTCGAGAATCACGAGGAATACTCATAAGTGAAATCTTTTGCGTTTTTGGATTGACTGTTGCGAACATTAATGAGTCTGTACGACCATTTTGACCATCTGTCGCATAATCTTCTATACCCATAATGAGAATTGTAAAAGGTTCCTTTGTAATTTCTACATCTTTGTTTCTTAAATCCGATTTTTCACGAGTAAAACCACTATACATCCCCATAAGAGAAGAGTAAGAATTTAACACATAAACTCCTATACTGCCAAATAAAAATGCGAAAATAAGGAAGAAGAAAAGTTTCCTTCTTCGCTTCTTTTTTATTCTGCTATTTTGGAGATGATAATAACGTTCTTCCATATATAATCTCCTTAGTTCGTTAGTTCATTTGTAGGGAAGTAATTCACTACATTAATCTTTGAAGGGGATAAATGGGTTATGCTTAGATAACATCTTGTTCTAAGTACAACATATCTCCTTCTGTAATTGTACATTTCCCGTTTGTTAATTCAATCATCCAATCTGTAAATGCTTGTTTGCCGTCTTCTTCTACATACGTATCAAATGTGACATTTTCTAGATAATGTATATCTTTAATGGCATATTTTGAATTGCGTAATTCATTTTCCACTTTGCCAAGTAATGTGTAATCAATCTCGGTTTGCATCACACGCATTAGTTTTCGCTGGACAACACCGACATGATTAATGCCTTCGCTTGTACACTTTCCATATGCACGAATTAATCCACCTGCGCCAAGTTTAATGCCACCAAAATAGCGTGTTACGACAACAACGGTATCTTTTAGTCCACGTTTTTTAAGTACCTCTAGCATTGGTACGCCAGCTGTACCGCTAGGCTCGCCGTCATCATTTGCTTTTTGAATATGATCTTGTTCGCCAATTAAATAAGCGGAACAATTATGTGTTGCATTCCAATGTTGTTTTTTTATTTTTTGTATAAATTCTTGAGCCTCTTCCTCAGTCGTTGCTCGGCTAATATAACAAATAAATCTTGATTTTTGAATGACGATTTCGTGTTCGCCGTAGTCTTTGATTGTAAAATATTGTAATAGCACTTGTGTACGCCCCTATCTATCAAAATGACTAGTACTTTCCATTTTAAAAGCGAGCCTTTTTATATTCAAACATTTTTTCTAAATATGCTGAAGTTTTTGGTGAGTATTTTATCTTTTTGTTGTAATTTGTCGAGATGGTAGGTATAATTTCAACCGGCATTTTCATGTATGGATGCACCATTTGTAGTTTTCGTGTAAAATTAGGAAATAAAACTTTTTATAAGGCAGGTACGAAAATGAAAATAGCTATTGTTACTGATAGTACGGCATATATACCGAAGCAAATTCGTGATGAACTCAATATATATATGATTCCATTAAACGTTGTGTTTGGAACAGAATCTTATCAAGAAGAAGCTGAAATTTCAGCAGATGATTTTTATGTGAAAGTACGTGAACAAGAGGAACTTCCAAAAACTTCTCAACCAGCAATCGGAAAGTTTGTTGAGCTATATGAAGAACTAGCTAAAGATTATGATGCAGTTATTAGTATTCACCTATCAAGTGGAATTAGTGGTACATATCAAACATCAACGACAGCTGGACAGATGGTAGAGGGTATTGATGTATACACGTATGACTCTGAAATTAGTTGTGAAGTACAAGGATTTTATGTGCGTGAAGGTGCAAAGTTAGCAAGTGAAGGAAAGAACCCGAAAGAGATTATCGCTCGTTTTGATGAAATGAAGAAAACGATGGACGCCTATTTTGTAGTTGATGATTTACATCATTTACAGCGTGGTGGTCGATTGAATAGCGCGCAAGCTTTCATCGGCAGTCTGTTACAAGTGAAGCCAGTTTTATATTTTAGAGATAAAATCATTATTCCGTTTGAAAAGATTCGTACACGTAAAAAAGCATTAAAACGTATCATTGAAATTTTTGATGAGCAAGCAAGTAAAGGTGTACCTATGGAAGCAGTTATCATTCATGCGCAACGTGAAGAAGAAGCGAATGAATGGAAGAAAGAATTAGAAGCAAAATATCCTCACGTCACAATTCGTACAGGTTATTTTGGAGCTGTAATTGGTACGCACTTAGGTGAAGGGGCATTAGGTCTTGGATGGTATACGAAGTAATAAAGATATAAAAGCTCTCTTTTTAAGAGGGTTTTTTTACGGGTATGTTACGTTTAGTTGACAAGTTAATATTTGGAAATGGTAAAATGTACGTAAAATAAAATAATGAGGAAAGTTTTATAACTTACTTTTTACAAGAAACTATATTATAATAGAAGAGAGGTGAAACATATGGAGCATAATTCTTGTTTATGTCCAAAGTTTGAGTCAGCTTTTACTCTGCTTAGTAAGAAGTGGACTGGCTTAATTATTAAATCTTTGCTTGAAGAGTCGAAACGTTTTAGAGAAATCGCAGATATTATCCCAAATATGAGCGATCGTATGTTGTCAGAGCGTTTGAAGGAATTGGAAAGCGAGGGCATTGTAGTTCGTAATGTCTATCCAGAAGTACCAGTTCGAATCGAGTATGGCTTAACTGACAAGGGAAAAGCGTTAGAAAGTGTTATGGATGAGGTCCAAAATTGGGCTGAGAAATGGATGAAGTAGCATTTCATCTGTATTCGTATATTTAATAAAACGTAAGGAATTCCTTACGTTTTTTCTTTGTTTATAGAAGTGAGAAAAGTATATAAATTTCTACACATACATACAAAAATATACGCATTTTGCGCTAGAGCTACATATAATATTACATTTGTTTTACAAAAACGTAACATTAGCAAAAAAAATCCCGAATTATGGTATAAATTTTATAGGTTATATACGGAAAAAGAAAAAAGAAAGCGGTGTAAAAAATAAAATGAAAAAGCTAAAAATGGCATCTTGTGCATTAGTTGCAGGATTAATGTTTTCTGGGCTAACACCAAATGTATTTGCAGAAGATAAAATTTCTGATGTGAAATCACAAATTAACACGCAAAATGACACTTTACATAAACAACAACAAGAACGTGATGAATTACAAAAACAAATGAATGACTTAAACAAAACAATTCAAGGTTTAGATAAATCTGTTCAAGAGAATGCTGCAAAGCTTGATGAAACAATGAAAAAAGTTGCTGATACTGAGCAATTAATTGAAAAGAAAAATAAAGATATTGCAGAATTACAAACAAAGATTGCAAAACGTGAAGAGTTATTAAGAAAGCGTTTAGTTGCACTTCAAGAACAACCAAATACGAACGTTGTAACAGAAGTTCTTGTAAACTCTAAAAACGTTGCAGATTTAGTTGATCGTTTAACTTCTGTTTCTAAAATTCTTGAGTCTGATGAAGATATCATGAAAACACAACAAGAAGACCAAGCTAGTGTGAAAAAAGATGTTGCAACGGTAAAAGAAAAACAAAAAGAATTAAAAGAAGCACAAGCTCAAATTGAAACTGCTAAGAAAGAACTTGACGCTGAAAAAGAGAAAAAAGCAACAGCGGTAAACGATTTAAGCGGTAAAATGGATACAGTTGTAACTTCAATGACAAGTACGGAAGGTCAATTGAAAGAGCTTGAGAAACAAGCATTACAATTACAACGCATTGCCGAAGAAGAAGCACAAGCAAAAGCTGCACAAGAAGCTGCTGCTCAAAAACAAGCAGAGCAAGCTGCTAAAGCTGCGCAAGCTCAACCAGCACAAGCACCTGCAGAGCAAGCTGCACCAGCAAACAATGGTGGACAAGCTCAAAAAGAAGAGCCTAAAAAAGAAGAACCTAAAAAGGAAGAGCCTAAAAAAGAGGCACCTAAAGCAGAAAAGAAAACACCAGAGCAAAACCCAGCACCAACTCCACCGGATACTGGCGTAATTGGTAAAGCTAAGCAATATTTAGGTAAGCCATATGTTTGGGGAAGTGCATCTCCATCAAACGGTGGTTTTGACTGTAGTGGATTCATTTCTTACATCTTTGGTGTAGGTCGTCAAGACGTTAGGGGTTACTGGAACTCAGTTTCTAAAGTAGATAGCCCACAACCAGGAGACTTAGTATTCTTCCAAGGTACTTATAAAGCAGGTCCATCTCACATCGGTATTTACGTTGGTAATGGCCAAATGATCCATGCTAGTGATAAAGGAATTGCGTACGGTGATATTAACAGTTCGTATAACAAAAAACATTTCTTAGGATACGGTCGATTCTAGGATTTATAAAAGAATAAAACATGTGTATAAAGTCGATAGCTTACTATTTTATAAGTAGGTTATCGGCTTTTTTAAGTTTTTACGAGATGATGAGAAAGGTTTATAGTAGTGCTGGAGGTGATTGTTGATGCTATCGGGGAAACAGTTGCTATTAGAAGAACTTTCTTCAGATTTACAGAGGGAATTAAACGATTTGAAAAAGAAGGGAGAGATCGTATGTGTACAAGGTGTAAAAAAGAAGAATTCTAAATATATGTGCCAACGCTGTGGAAATGTAGATCGGCGGCTATTTGCATCGTTTTTATGTAAAAGGTGCAGTAAAGTGTGCACATATTGCCGGAAGTGTATAACGATGGGGAGAGTAAGTGAATGTGCTGTACTTGTTCGCGGGATTGCTGAAAGAAAGAGAGAAAAGAATTCAAATTTGTTACAGTGGAACGGGACGTTGTCTACTGGCCAGAATTTGGCGGCGCAAGGAGTTATAGAGGCTATTAAGCAAAAAGAATCATTTTTTATTTGGGCTGTATGCGGGGCTGGGAAAACAGAGATGTTGTTTTACGGAATTAACGAAGCGCTTCAAAAAGGAGAAAGAGTTTGTATCGCAACGCCGAGAACGGATGTTGTTCTGGAATTAGCACCGAGATTGCAAGAAGTATTTCCATATATACAGGTAGCGGCTTTATATGGAGGGAGTGTGGATAAAGAAAAAGATGCAGTACTAGTCGTTGCGACTACGCATCAATTATTACGTTATTATAGGGCGTTTCATGTCATGGTTGTAGATGAGATAGATGCTTTTCCATATTGTGCAGATCAAATGTTACAGTACGCGGTAAAACAAGCGATGAAAGAAAAAGCGGCGCGTATTTATTTAACTGCGACTCCAGATGAAACATGGAAGCGAAAACTTAAACAAGGTAAACAAAAAGGTGTTATTGTTTCTGGACGATATCATCGTCATCCTTTGCCAGTTCCTTTATTTTGTTGGTGCGGGAATTGGAAAAAAAACCTCATTCATAAAAGAATTCCTCGAGTTTTACTACAGTGGTTACAAACATACTTAAATAAAAAATTCCCTATTTTTTTATTCGTCCCCCATGTGCGATATATAGAAGAAATAAGCTTGTTGTTAAAACAATTAAACAATCGAATTGAAGGTGTACATGCAGAAGATCCGGAGAGAAAAGAAAAAGTAGCGGCTTTCAGAAAGGGAGAAATCCCATTATTAGTTACAACGACAATTTTAGAGCGAGGCGTAACGGTGAAAAATTTGCAAGTCGCAGTTTTAGGGGCGGAAGAAGAAATATTTTCAGAAAGTGCGCTCGTACAAATTGCGGGCCGAGCAGGGCGGAGCTTTGAAGCACCGTATGGAGAGGTCATTTATTTTCACTATGGCAAGACAGAGGCGATGGTGCGCGCGAAAAAACATATTCAAGGTATGAATAAAAATGCGAAAGAACAAGGATTGATCGATTAATGCATTGTTTACTTTGTGATGAGTGTTTTGTAGAAAAGATTAGTTGGTACACTTTTTTTGTAAAGTGTCATAGAAAATATATATGTGATAGATGTGAGCAGAAACTTTCCTATATTATAGGAGAAATTTGCATGGAGTGCGGGCGACCTTTAGAATTTGTTCCTGCCTCATTTCAAGAAGACGGTATTTGTATAGATTGTATAAGGTGGACGAAAGAGGAGAAGTATCGTTCTTTTAAAAACCGTTCGTTATATATGTATGATGATGAGATGAAAGAAATAGTAGCACAGTTTAAGTTTCGGGGGGATGCAGAGTTAGTGCACATTTTTTATCGTCCTTTTCGAAGTTTATTTCAAAAGTATTTTGCCAATGTTTCAACCGTTATCGCTGTTCCGCTTAGTAAGGAAAGGGAAATTGAACGTGGTTTTAATCAAGCTGAGTTATTAGCAACTTGTTTGCCTGTCAAAATTTCTTATCCATCATTAAGAAGAAGGGAAACAGAAAAGCAAAGTAAGAAGACACGTAAAGAAAGGGTGTCAGGAAGCAATCCTTTTTATTTTCAGGGAGAAGAGATGTTTTCTGGGCAACATATTTTACTCGTTGATGACGTGTATACGACAGGGATTACAGTTAGGCAAATCGGAAGTTTGTTATATGAAAGAGGGGCAAGGGAAGTATCTAGTTTGACACTTTGTAGAAGTTAATATGGAAGTGTCGAAAGGGATAATAAAAAGGCGATAAGTCTTCTTTGACTTCATATGTTGTCATTCGTTATAGTCAAAATATGGGGCGAATGCCCTGATTTTTAGAGTGAAGGGAATGGAATGAACATGCAAGGAAGAGTGAAATGGTTCAATGCAGAAAAGGGATTTGGGTTTATTGAGCGTGAAGATGGTGACGATGTATTTGTCCATTTTTCTGCTATTCAACAAGATGGATATAAGTCATTAGAAGAAGGGCAACAAGTAGAGTTTGACATTGTAGATGGAGCACGTGGACCACAAGCAGCTAATGTTGTGAAACTGTAGGGTATATTGTTTTTGGAAGAGAAAGCTGCATTTGTGGCAACGTTATATATAGTAGAACCTCTTGTTTTTCGCAAGGGGTTTTTGTTATAGGATAAGTTGTCAAAAAGTTGTTTCTTTTCTGTAACGAATTGTCCACAGAAATATTCGTTATTCACGATGTTAATAGGATAAAATAAAGATAGAAACGATGCATCTTTTCATTTCAACAAAAAACGATAAAAAAATCGCAATTCCACTAATTTTTTTAAAAAAGTTAGAAGGAGTTTTTAAGCCAATGTCGAAATTATAATACATAGGCTTGAAAGGAGGAATTCATCTATGAAATTCAACATTCGTGGTGAAAATATTGAAGTAACTCCAGCATTAAAGGAATATGTAGAGAAAAAACTAAGTAAGTTAGAGCGTTATTTTGATACATTCCCAGAGATTAAAGTTAATTTAAAAGTATACTCTGACAAGCAACGTGTCGAAGTAACAATACCATTTACTGATTTATTACTTCGTGCAGAAGAAACTAATAGCGATATGTACGCTGCTATCGATTTAGTAGTTGATAAAATTGAGCGACAAATTCGTAAACATAAAACAAAAGTCAATCGTAAGTTACGTGAGAAAGGTTCTATGAAAACGAACTTTATCCTTCCAGAAGCAGTAGCTGTTTTGGATGAGGTAGAAGAAGATGAATTAGAACTTGTACGTACAAAACGATTCGATTTAAAACCGATGGACGTTGAAGAGGCAATCCTACAAATGGATATGCTAGGACATAATTTCTTCGTCTTCACAAATGCTGATACAAACGAAACTAATGTTGTATATGGCCGTAAAGATGGGAAATACGGTTTAATCGAAACTAAATAATAATTCGAAAGCGCAGCCGAAATGGCTGCGCTTTTTTTGTATTTTTCGCAGCAAGGTTAAAAAAGTTTTATAAGTAGCCGATTTCATTAAGAAGTGATTTTTAGGCGGTATTTCCTCAAAACAGCAGGAGAAAATTCGAAACTTAGAGAGGTGAGTTACTCTTTATTATTTGGAACAAGCATAGGAATGTAGCTACCTTTACAAGTAATTCTTTGCTAGGGATATAGTATTGTTTTTAAAAATTTAACGAAATGTTCGCAAGTGTAAAAGTAATGTTAAATATTCTGAAATCCATTGAAGGTGTGTTGAGGTGTTGTTACCATAATATTGTATTATATTGATTTTATTCATTCAGTGGAAAAATACAATCAATATAATGCTACAAATTATCGGAGGTGCTTTTAGTGAGCATTAAGAAAAAAAGTCGTTTTATGTTTGGATCTGTTTTATCGTTAGGTATTTTAGCTAGTACTTTCGCTTTAACCGAACCGGCTAAGGCTAGTACAAGGGATGACCATGTGAATTTTACCTTTAGACTTTGGAGTCCATATGATTATACTAATGCACGTCCTAAAGAGACGCCTACCTCTATGTATATGCGTGTGAAGAGCAGTGAGAAGGGCGGAGGTTCTTTCAATGTTTGGACAGAAGCAGATAAAAATAAAAATGCAGAAGATAGAAAATGGGTAAATGTTTCAGGTAAGCATGAAGGAACAGTGATACCAGGTAGAACATATCTTTTTCAAAATTATGCATATGAAAACCATGGGAAAAATGTGCCTGTGAGATTTGGTGGTTATTCTAGAGAAAATAATGCTTATCCTACTGCTTGGAGTCCTGATAGTGTAAGACCTAGTGGACCTTACATTGAATATTGATTTAGAAATTATAAATTGAAATTATTTATTTTATAGTGCTAGAAAAAGTCGTATAGTTTCAAATCCGGATTATACGACTTTTCCTGTTATTTCATTTTTAAAATAGGAGGAGCTGTAATGAGGTTTATTTCAAAATATATTTTAGTTTGTTTTTTTATATTGAGTATTAGTTTCTTAGTTTCTTGTCAAAAGAAAGTAGATGAACCTATTGTACATATTGAAGATACTTTAACGGAAAAAGATAATTTGAAAAGTATTGAATTAAAAGGAATTAACAAAAATACTATTTTTGAACAAGTGTTTTTGGAAAGTGAAAATGGTGATGATTTCTTTCAAGGACAAATAGAAAAAAATGATAGTTTAATAGAGGATAAGCTTTCAAATAAAAAATTGAAATTAGGAGTTATACCAGAAAATTATTATGTTTTTTTGACGGGTGTTACGAATAAGAAAAAACCAAAGTATCTCTTGGGACGGATTGAACAAACTGATGGAGAAGTAATTCAGTGGAAACAAGAAGTTAAGAGTGTAAAAAGAAAAGGCACAAATGATGTTTATCAGTATGAAGTTGAGTTTCCTAAATTTGAAGGAGAGAGAGCAAATGTTTCTTTTCGTTACATTTGGTTAAATAAAGAAAAGAAATGTTATGGTGTTGCGGATCAATTGTTCATATTAAAAAAGATTTAAATTTAATGGTTTATGGAGGAGCTATAGATGAGTTACTTTTTAGGAAGGATTTTAAAAGGTAGGATGTTTTGGTTGTCTTTATTTATTATGTTAGTAATTGTTATTGCTCAATATATTGCTATGTTTGTGACAACTAAAGGATTTAACGATGCTGGGATTATAAAGGTATCCCCATATTTATCTAATATTTTATATTTTAATAGATTATCGTTTTATAGTGAGTTTTATTTACTTATATTTCCTATGCTTTCCGCAATGGCTGTAGCAGGGATTTATAGAATTGATAAAAATTATGGATTTATTTATCCTGTTATTTCTAAGATGGGAACATGTTATTATTTTAAGCTGCTTTATTTTATTAATTTTATTGTATCTTTTTTTATTATAAGTGTCCCTTTACTATTTAATTTTTATTTATATGTGATGACTTATCCAACAGTTGCTCCGCATCCAATATTAAATTATATGGCTTCTACTGTTTCGCCAACAGCTCAATTTCATATAGTTTATTATAAGTACCCTACTTTATATTTTCTAATGTATGTATTTTTAAATGGTTTATACGGTGCGGTTTTTTCGAGTTTAGCTTTATCAGTTTCGTTTTTTATAAAACGAGTTTATTTTATTTATTTAGTTCCATTTATTTTACATATTTTTTGGCTTGGTATTGGAAAAGGGATTCTCAATCCTAAAGATTATTTAATTAAAGATTTTGGCTTTTTTGAATTACAAATTTTTCTTAGTGTACTGTTATGTATTTGGTTTTGTTCTGTAGTTCTTTATTTACGGGGGAGTAGGAAGCATGTTCTTTTATAATGTTATGAAAGAAACTATAAGGATGAAATATGTTTGGTTAAGTATTCTCTTTTTACTTAATGTCAGTATCATTGGTTGTTTGTTCAATTATTTTGAAACCGGAATTATAAAAGAGCAAATGAACGAATTGGAAGCTTTGTATAAGGTTATGTCGTTGTATAATTTGTCGACTATATTTATTCCTTTAACAATTGTTTTTTCTGTATATTCTATGTCGAACTTTTTTAGTATTTATGTTGTTTACAGAGTGAATAATGCATTGAAATTAGTTTCTATATATTATTTAAAATTATTCGTTTTTGTTTACTTTTTTGCTGGGAGTATGATTTTACAGTTGTTTTTGATGTCAACTATGATGGCTGTAACTAGTGTTGATGTAAATTATCCATTATTATTTTGCATTCAATTATTTGCGAGTGTTTTTATATGTATGATAAGTGCTTTATTGCAATTATTTTTACCTAGTTTACTTGTAATAATATGTATGATTACTGCTGTTTTATTAGATAGATTTATATTACATGGATTTTTATTTACAAATGCTTTTTATATAAATGTCTTTGAAGATGCTACTGGTTTATTTATACGCTTATTTGGCTGTTTTTTTATCTTTTTTATAAGTGTATGGATTTTATCTAAAAAAAGTTATATTTCTATGAATGATGAGACAGAGGTGGTCTAGTTTACATTATGATCTTATATTATTTGTTAAAAAGAGATTTATATGTAAGGTTTCGAGATTCCATCAAGATAATGGTTTTTTTATTCTTAATTTACGCTATTATTGCAATTGCTTTTTTATACAATCAGCCTCTTAGTAATGGTAAAGAATCTGTATTAGTAGATGTTACCTTTTATCGATTTTTTCATGGAGTAGACTTTGTGGATTTATCTTATTTTTATAAGGAGGGGCGATTTTCTATCCCTTTTTATTGGATATTCTTTCAAATCACTCCTTTGTTGCTTGTAGGGAATTTTGCTTTTTCAGATATTCAACAGAATGGTGTTTATTTATTTCCTCGTGTTAAGAAGAAGCATTTTCTGTGGTTAACGAAAATATTATCTTTGTTTTTTTATATAATTATTATTTGGATTGGTATGTATTTTATTTGGTTTAGCGCTTACTATTTGCTTTCTTTAGGCGAGTATAATTTTTTGAATTTATATAGTCAATTTCCTTATAAGATATTAGGTACTATGCTAATTCAAATAATTATAAGCTTTTTATTAGCTTTGATTTTTGAGTTTTTAACTTTTTATATACCGATAACTATTGTTTTTGTACTAATGTTGTTGTACCTATTTTTGTCTATTTTCTTTCATAGTATTTATTTTTTAGGCTCTTTTGTTATGCCAAATCGTTGGTATTTTGTTGATCACAGTTCAATTCAATTGACTTTAGGTAATAATCAATCTATTCAATATAATGATTTACTTTTAATAGGAGTAGTAATTGTTGTTGTAATGATTTTATTAGGTAGTTTTTGTTTTAAAAAACTAGATGTGATAGGTGAATAATTTATGGACAATTATATTAAATGTGAATGTATGACGAAAAGATTAAAAGGAAATATTGTGTTAGATAATATTAGTTTGTCAGTAAAAAAAGGCGAATTTTTAGTTTTGAAGGGGCATAATGGCTCTGGTAAAACGATGATTTTACGCGCTATATCAGGGTTAATGCGCTTGAATTCTGGAGTTGTTTATATAGATAATGAAATAATTGGAAAACAAAAGCAATTTCCTGATTCTATGGGAATATTGATTGAATATCCAAGTTTTATTCCAGGGTATACTGGTTTTCAGAATTTGAAATTTTTATCATCGATTAACAATAAAATCTCCGATGAGGAGATTTATAATATTATTCAAAGGGTTGGACTTGATAAAACAGATAAGAGAAAGTATAAAAGATACTCTTTAGGTATGAAACAACGTTTAGGGATAGCGCAAGCTTTAATGGAACAACCAAAATTACTGTTATTAGACGAGCCAACTAATGCTTTAGATAGTGATGGGATAAAAGATGTTTTAGATATTTTGAAAGTAGAAAAAGCCAAGGGAACGACTATTGTTGTAGCCAGTCATGATGTGCATGTTCTAGATAATGAAATGGTAGATCGTATTGTACATGTTAATAATGGAAAGTTGGTAGATTAAGAGTGACGAGAAAACATATCTTAATAAGTATTGGATTATGTCTGTTGCTATGTATATTTGCTAGTTTATTAAGATTTAAAACATTAAATCTTAATAATGAATCTTATAAAGTGGTAAAAGATGAGTTTTTATCTAATAGAACTTTTGAAGATGGGCAAGGAGTTACGTTTCATGCACTCAATCCTCTTGATCCTACAAAAGTTTATGATCCCTATGAAGACCGTGAAGTAGTGACGTATGTTTTACCTTTAGATATTACAAATACAACAAATCGAGATATTAACTTGCTTAGTAATAAGTCTATTTCCGATACAATGTTTTATTCTAAAATAGGTGAGTTTTATAATTTAATCCCTTATTCAATGGAATTACCTAAAAAATATCAGTTTGATCCTGTAATACCTGCTGGTAAAACAGTACGAGGGTATATAGGGACAAATTATTTTATAGGAGATGACCCTTATAAAAATTATAAAAACTTTTCAAATGAATCAACTAAAGTGAAATTCATTTCTTGTATAAAGGATAAGAAAGGGAAATATCATGAATTAGAAATACCGATAAATTAATAAAATTTATGATTGATACAGCTATATTTTAATGGTGTTTGTAGATCTTGCAACATAACAATATCTTTTAAAGTCGGAGTTTTTTTGTAGGTGTAAGTATCTATGGATGCTGCACCTGCAAAGTTTCCGGCTTTTTGTAATTGTTGATTTAGATTTTATTAAGGAATTTCTGGTAGTCATATTCTTTAAAAGGAAACTTTAAAGAATATGACTTAGATTGAATACGAAATTTGTAACGTGAAATTGAAATAGCGAGACAGAGAAAAGGAACGTAACAAATGAAATAAAAACTTTTTTTGAATATAAGGCCCGACATCTTGCCGATTGTTGTCATAGTTATAAGACAAGTGTTACAATTATCATTAGGTATATACATTTTAGTTTTTTTAATTAGGAGAAAAATTGGCATAACATACATTTGATTTTTATAACGACTGATTGTAATAGAGAAAAAGAAAAACAATCGGAAGTTTTATTTTAATAAAAAGAGGAGCGTATTTCCTATGATCGGTATTTTAAAAAAGGTGTTTGATGTAAATCAACGCCAAATTAAACGTATGCAGAAAACAGTTGAGCAAATTGATGCATTAGAGTCATCTATTAAGCCACTAACTGATGAACAATTAAAAGGAAAGACGCTTGAATTTAAAGAACGTCTAACAAAAGGTGAAACAGTAGATGATCTACTACCTGAAGCTTTCGCGGTTGTTCGCGAAGCGGCAACTCGTGTTCTTGGAATGCGTCCATATGGCGTACAGTTAATGGGTGGTATTGCCTTACATGAAGGGAATATTTCTGAGATGAAAACGGGTGAAGGTAAAACGTTAACATCTACATTACCTGTATATTTAAATGCTTTAACAGGAAAAGGTGTTCATGTTGTTACAGTCAATGAATATTTAGCACAACGTGATGCGAGCGAAATGGGACAACTTCATGAGTTCCTTGGCTTAACGGTAGGAATTAACTTAAATAGTATGTCACGCGAAGAGAAACAAGAGGCTTATGCTGCTGATATTACGTATAGCACAAATAATGAGCTTGGATTCGATTACTTACGTGATAACATGGTTTTATATAAAGAGCAGTGCGTTCAACGTCCACTTCACTTTGCTATTATCGATGAAGTCGATTCTATTTTAGTCGATGAAGCACGTACGCCGCTTATTATTTCAGGACAAGCTCAAAAATCAACAGAGCTATACATGTTTGCAAATGCATTTGTTCGTACGTTAGAAAATGAAAAAGATTATTCATTTGATGTGAAAACGAAAAATGTAATGCTAACAGAAGATGGTATTACGAAAGCAGAGAAAGCTTTCCATATTGAAAACTTATTCGATTTAAAACATGTAGCACTTCTTCACCATATTAATCAGGGACTTCGTGCACACGTTGTTATGCACCGTGATACAGATTATGTTGTACAAGAAGGCGAAATCGTAATTGTAGACCAATTCACTGGTCGTCTTATGAAAGGTCGTCGTTATAGCGAAGGATTACACCAAGCGATTGAAGCAAAAGAAGGTGTAGAAATTCAAAATGAAAGCATGACGCTTGCAACAATTACATTCCAGAACTACTTCCGTATGTATGAAAAATTATCTGGTATGACTGGTACAGCGAAAACAGAGGAAGAGGAATTCCGTAACATTTACAATATGAACGTTATTGTAATTCCGACCAACAAACCGATTATTCGTGATGATCGTGCCGATTTAATCTTTAAATCAATGGAAGGTAAGTTCAATGCTGTTGTTGAGGATATTGTAAATCGTCATAAAAAAGGACAACCTGTTCTTGTAGGTACAGTTGCAATTGAAACTTCAGAGCTTATTTCAAAAATGTTAACGCGTAAAGGTGTACGTCATAACATCTTAAATGCGAAAAACCATGCTCGTGAAGCAGATATCATTGCAGAGGCTGGTATGAAAGGTGCTGTAACAATCGCGACGAACATGGCAGGTCGTGGTACAGATATTAAGCTTGGAGACGATGTGAAAAACGTTGGTTTAGCAGTTATCGGTACAGAGCGTCACGAAAGTCGTCGTATTGATAATCAGTTACGTGGTCGTGCTGGTCGTCAAGGGGACCCTGGTGTTACGCAGTTCTACTTATCGATGGAAGATGAATTAATGCGCCGATTTGGTTCAGATAATATGAAAGCAATGATGGACCGCCTTGGTATGGATGATTCTCAGCCGATTGAAAGTAAAATGGTTTCTCGTGCGGTAGAATCTGCACAAAAACGTGTTGAAGGAAATAACTATGATGCACGTAAGCAGTTACTGCAATATGATGATGTACTTCGTCAACAACGTGAAGTTATTTACAAACAGCGTCAAGAGGTAATGGAGTCTGACAACTTACGCGGCATTATTGAAGGTATGATGAAATCTACAGTAGAACGTGCTGTTGCCCTTCATACACAAGAGGAAATTGAAGAAGATTGGAACATTAAAGGTCTTGTTGACTACTTAAATACAAACCTTCTTCAAGACGGAGATGTAAAAGAAGAAGAATTACGTCGCCTTGCTCCTGAGGAAATGAGCGAACCGATTATCGCGAAATTAATAGAGCGATACAATGAAAAAGAAAAGCTTATGCCAGAAGAGCAAATGCGTGAGTTTGAGAAGGTTGTTGTATTCCGCGTTGTAGATACGAAATGGACAGAGCATATTGATGCGATGGATCACCTTCGTGAAGGTATTCATTTACGTGCTTACGGTCAAATCGATCCACTTCGTGAGTACCAAATGGAAGGATTCGCGATGTTCGAGTCAATGGTTGCCTCTATTGAAGAGGAAATTTCTCGTTACATTATGAAAGCTGAAATTGAACAAAACTTAGAACGTCAAGAAGTT
Organism: Bacillus sp. 2D03; assembly: GCF_003946765.1. Lineage (NCBI taxonomy): Bacteria > Bacillati > Bacillota > Bacilli > Caryophanales > Bacillaceae > Bacillus > Bacillus sp. 2D03. The sequence continues at coordinate 87,974 of NZ_RPSJ01000005.1, forward strand.
GTTCAAGGTGAAGCTGTTCATCCTTCTAGCGATGGCGAAGAAGCAAAGAAAAAGCCAGTTGTAAAAGGTGACCAAGTGGGCCGCAACGATTTATGTAAATGTGGTAGCGGTAAAAAATATAAAAACTGCTGTGGTATCGTTCAGTAATATAGGACGGTAGCTTTGGCTGTTTTGCAAACTTTTATATCAAAAATGTATAATTAAGAAGGATTAAACTCTCTCCGTAATAAGTGGAGAGAGTTTCCCTTGTTTTCATACGAAAGTAATAGCAATTACATAGAGGTGAAGGAAATGGAATTAGTAGAAATTAGACAGGAATTAGAGAAAATGGCTAAGCGATTAGCGGCTTTTAGGGGGTCTCTTTGACCTCCCTACTAAGGAGAAACAAATTGCAGAATTAGAAGAAAAAATGATGGGCGCAGGATTTTGGGATGACCAACAAGGCGCACAAGCTGTAATTAATGAAGCGAATGCGTTAAAAGATATGGTTGGAAAGTTCCGTCAGTTAGATGAGACGTTCGAAAATTTAGAAATCACGCATGAGCTTTTAAAAGAAGAGTATGATGAAGATTTACATGAGGAATTAGAATCAGAAGTAAAAGGCTTAATTCAAGAAATGAATGAGTATGAGCTTCAGTTACTATTAAGTGATCCTTATGATAAAAATAATGCGATTTTAGAATTACATCCAGGTGCAGGTGGAACTGAGTCACAAGACTGGGGTTCTATGTTATTACGTATGTACACACGCTGGGCTGAAAAACGCGGATTCAAAGTAGAAACGGTTGATTATTTACCAGGTGATGAAGCTGGTATTAAGAGTGTAACTTTATTAATTAAAGGTCATAACGCTTACGGTTACTTAAAAGCAGAGAAAGGTGTACATCGTCTTGTACGTATTTCACCATTCGATTCTTCAGGGCGCCGTCATACATCGTTCGTATCTTGTGAAGTTGTACCAGAGTTCAATGATGAAGTTGAAATCGAAGTACGTACAGAAGACTTAAAAATTGATACGTACCGAGCAAGTGGAGCTGGTGGGCAGCACGTAAATACGACAGATTCAGCAGTTCGTATTACACATACACCGACAAATACGGTTGTAACATGTCAGTCGGAGCGTTCTCAAATTAAAAACCGTGAGCATGCGATGAAAATGTTAAAAGCGAAATTATATCAAAAGAAACTAGAAGAGCAACAAGCAGAATTAGATGAAATTCGCGGAGAGCAAAAAGAAATCGGATGGGGTAGCCAAATCCGTTCTTACGTATTCCACCCGTATTCTCTTGTAAAAGACCATCGTACAAATACGGAGGTTGGTAACGTACAAGCTGTTATGGATGGAGAGATTGATCCATTTATTGATGCTTACTTACGTTCTCGTATCTAATAAGCGAAAAAAAGCCAACGAAATTGTTGGCGCATGCTGAGGACAATAGAGGATATAAAGAATTTGATTCTATTTTTATAGATGAAGTAAAGAGGAAGAGAAGTTGGAAACGACAACTTCTCTTTTTGATGGGATTATATGTAGATTACAATGCTGTATATTGTTTTGTAAAAAGTAGAGAATAGTAAAATAGAGCGGTAATAGGGTAAAGATTTATATAGAACTTTTCTAATTTTCCTTTTAAAAAGGATACTTTATAGAAGTTTTTTAAGTTGTTCACAGAATTGAAACAACTTATGAAAGCTTTATTTTATCAAGGTTCTCACTGTATTTTTGAGGAATATGAAATACACCTTAGTTTTTCTATATAAAGATAATGCTTATAATGAAAATGAGTGTGTTAGGAATAAAAAGAATATCAACAATGGGGAGCGATAGAAGTGAAAAAGAAATTGTTGGCTATTGCGCTAGGGACATCGGTTGTTTTTGCTTTAGGAGCATGCGGAAATAAAGAAGAGAGTAAGTCTTCGAAACAGTCTGCAAGCACAGACAGCGCAGAACAAATTTTCCAAAGAAGTTGTGCGGGATGTCACGCAACAGATTTATCAGGGGCAACTGGACCTGATTTAAGAAAAGTAGGCGGTAAGTACGACGCTGCAGATATCGAAGAGATTATTAAAAAAGGCCGTGGTTCAATGTCACCAGGACTTATTCAAGGTGAAGATGCGAAAAAAGTATCTGCATGGTTAGCTGAACATAAATAAAAAGGTGAAATGGGCGAGTTGATAATATAGTCAGCTCGTTTTCCTTTTTTCTGGTATGTAACATAACTGTAACAAAAATGTATCCAAATTGGAAACCGTTTGATGTTACAATGGGGTTTGTAGAATTTTGCTGAAATATATTACATAGAGTGGTATTGCTTATGAGAAAGCATAAGTAAACTACCTTCAACAAGGATGACTAAATGAAAATGAAGGATGTCTTTTATTTTCAGATGTACAGAAAAGTATTTCGAAAAAAATCATTAAGTATTGGGTGATAAATAATGATAAAAATGACGAATGTTTATAAGGAGTACCCGAATGGTATGAAAGCCATTGCTGGTCTTACAGTTAACATTAAACAAGGTGAATTCGTATACGTAGTTGGACCGAGTGGAGCCGGGAAATCTACATTTATTAAAATGATGTATCGTGAAGAGAAACCATCTACAGGATCTATTAATGTAAATGGACTTACTATCGAAACATTGGCAGAAAGAGACGTTCCGTATTTTCGTCGTCAATTAGGTGTAATTTTCCAAGATTTCAAATTGCTGCCTAAATTAACGGTATATGAGAATGTTTCGTTTGCTTTAGAAGTAATTGAAGAAGAACCGGATGCAATTCGTGAGCGTGTAACAGAAGTTCTAGGTCTTGTAGGCCTTGAAGATCGTGCAGACGCACTTCCAAGTGAGCTTTCAGGTGGGGAGCAACAACGTGTGGCTATTGCAAGAGCAATTGTAAATAGACCAAAGGTTGTAATTGCCGATGAGCCAACAGGTAACTTAGATATTGAAACAGCTCTTGATATTATGAATATTTTTACTCGCATTAATGAGCGCGGCACAACGATCGTTATGGCGACGCATAATGCAGATATCGTAAATACAATCCGTCATCGTGTAATCGCGATTGAAGGCGGAAAAATTGTTCGAGATGAGATTGAGGGAGGATACGGATATGAAGGCTAAGACCCTTAGTCGACATTTGCGAGAAGGTGTAAAGAATCTATCACGTAACGGATGGATGACATTTGCTTCTGTTAGTGCAGTAACAGTTACATTATTACTTGTAGGTGTCTTTTTAACAGCGATTATGAATATGAACCATTTTGCGACGAAAGTAGAGCAAGATGTAGAGATTCGTGTACACATTGATCCAGCTGCAAAAGAAGCGGATCAAAAGAAATTAGAAGAAGATATGAGTAAGATTGCAAAAGTAGATTCTATTAAATATTCTTCTAAAGAAGAAGAGTTAAAACGTTTAATTAAAAGCTTAGGTGATAGTGGAAAAACGTTTGAGTTATTTGAACAAGATAACCCACTTAAAAACGTATTCATTGTAAAAGCAAAAGAACCAACCGATACAGCGACAATCGCGAAGAAAGTTGAAAAAATGCAGTTTGTTAGTAATGTTCAGTACGGAAAAGGGCAAGTTGAACGATTATTTGATACTGTAAAAACTGGTCGTAACATTGGGATTGCGTTAATTGCTGGTCTTTTATTCACAGCGATGTTCTTAATCTCTAATACAATTAAAATTACAATTTATGCTCGTAGTACAGAAATTGAAATTATGAAACTTGTTGGTGCAACAAACTGGTTTATTCGTTGGCCATTCTTGCTAGAGGGATTATTCTTAGGAGTATTAGGATCAATTATTCCAATTGGCCTAATTCTAATTACGTATAATTCGTTGCAAGGTGTGTTTAACGAAAAACTTGGCGGAACAATTTTCGAGCTTCTACCATACAGTCCGTTCGTATTCCAATTAGCTGGTTTACTAGTGTTAATCGGTGCTTTAATCGGTATGTGGGGAAGTGTAATGTCAATTCGTCGCTTCTTAAAAGTATAAAAAGTTGCAAACATAATTCGTACAAGCTTATCATATAGTAGAAATAGGTAAAGGCATCACACACTGTGTGATGCCTTTTGCTACACCACCTGTGTGTTTTGGAAAGGGGAATTCCGCATTGAAACGTAGAGTTGCAATTATTGGAATGGTTGTTGCATTTTTAATTGGTGCTGGCGGAATGTTTGCAGGCATGTCTGTATTTGGGGTTAGCCCATCAGAAGTAACGCAAACAATTTCGAGTGGGAATGCTAGCACTGCGCAAGGGAATTTGGCAAAAATTAATGAGGCGTATGCACTAATTGATTCACGTTATGTGGAAGACGTGAAAGATGAAAAGTTAGTTGAAGGTGCAATACAAGGTATGTTGTCTACGCTGAAGGACCCTTATTCCACGTATATGGATAAAGAAACAGCCAAACAGTTTAGTGAATCGCTTGATCCCGAATTAGAGGGGATTGGGGCTGAGGTGAACAAGACGGACGGTAAGCTTATTATCGTATCGCCAATTAAAGGTTCACCAGCAGAAAAGATAGGAATTAAACCGAATGACCAAATTTTATCTGTAGATGGAAACAGTGTGAAAGACTTATCACGTGAAGAAGCAGTATTAAAAATTCGTGGTAAAAAGGGAACGACTGTCGCAATTGAAATTAAACGTGCGGGAGTAACTGATCCGATCGTATTTAAAATTAAGCGTGAAAAGATTCCAATCTTTACAGTATTTAGTTCTGTGAAGCAAGAGAGTGGAAAAGATATCGGTTATATGCAAATCACTTCTTTTGCTGAAAATACAGCGAAAGAATTTAAGGATCAGTTAAAAGAGTTAGAGAAGAAAAATATAAAAGGCTTAGTTATTGACGTGCGTGGTAATCCTGGTGGCTATTTAAATAGTGTAGAAGATATACTAGGGGAAATTATGACGAATAAAAAGCCGATGCTACAAGTAGAGCAGCGAAATGGTGAGAAGAAGAAATTCTCTACGGAACTGAAAGAGAGAAAACCATATCCAATTTCAGTATTAATTGATAATGGAAGTGCTTCTGCTTCAGAGATTTTAGCGGGTGCGCTAAAAGAAGGAGAAGGATACGATTTAATTGGTGAAAAGACATTTGGTAAAGGTACTGTCCAGCAAGCTGTTCCATTTAAAGACGGCAGCAACATTAAATTAACGATGTTTAAATGGTTAACACCGGATGGGAACTGGATTCATAAAAAAGGAATCGCGCCAACAGTAGAAGTGAAGCAACCAAATTATTATCATGCGACACCAATTCAAATTGAAAAAACACTTTCATACAATTCAAATGATGTACAAGTAAAACATGCTCAAGAAATGCTTAAGAGCTTAGGGTATGTACCAGGTCGTGAAGATGGATACTTTAGTAAAGAGACAGAATCGGCTCTGAAAGCATTCCAAAATGCAAATGAGATGGAAGCGACAGGACAGCTTGATAAAAAGACAGCTGAAGCGATTCAAACTAAAATTATCGAAAAAATTCGTTCTGGAGAAAATGATCTACAATTACAGTCAGCATTAAAATTAATGGCAAAATAAGAAGAAATACAGGCAGTTTGCTGCCTGTATTTTTTTGTGTTAAACAAACGTTTGTTTAGTTATGATAATATAAAAAGAAAGAATGATATAAATGGTGGTGAATGAGTTCATGGAGGCGTGGATTTTTGAAATAATGCGGGCAGTTGGACGTTTTTTCTTACACCCTGCTGTCTATATATTTGTAATAAGTAGTATCTTCGTTGGATACTTACGTATGTTAAGAGAACGAAAAGATTTTTCTTTTAAAGTTTATGATATTTGGTTTGAACTGCGAACCTCTCTATTTGCAGGGATTGGATACGGATTAGTAGTATCTATTGTTACGATTGGGCTTGGACTTGTTGTTTCTAAAGCGAGCTTATGGGCCATTTTAATTTGGACGTTACTATTTGGATTAACGGCTATGTATCGATATTTATCGGCGGCTTATACATTTAGCATTGCGATTGTATGTGTTCTATTATCTTCTAAGCTACCAGTTTCCTTTTTACAGCTTCGAGAAGGTGAAGAGAGTACCATTGTATCCCTTGTTATTTTACTAGGCGTTATGCTTATTGTAGAAGGCTTATTGATTTCTAAAAACGCAGTAGGATATTCGACGCCGAGGATTAGGAAGGGGAAGCGTGGATTAAAGATTGGTTTACACGAATCAAAGCGTTTATGGATCGTTCCTATTTTTATTCTTGTACCGGGTGATGCGGTAACGCAGTTTATTTCATGGTGGCCTGTCGTTTCAATCGGTTCAAATACATATTCTCTATTCCTCGTTCCATTTTTAATTGGATTTATGAGAAAGATTAAAAGTTATGAGCCGACGGAAGCTTTATTATTTACAGGAAGACGTGTTTATGGATTAGCAGGACTTGTGCTCATTTTAGGAATCGCAAGTTATTGGTGGCACGTACTTGCAATTATCGCGATGGGAGTCGCAATGCTTGGGCGTTTCACAATTTCGATGCAAGAGAAAATTGCCGATGAAACAAGACCAGCATATTTTGCTGCACGCAATGATGGGCTCGTTGTACTAGATACAATTCCAAATACAATTGGAGCAGAACTAAAATTACTGCCTGGAGAAATTATTACGAAAGTAAATGGAGTCATTCCAAAAAGCGCCGAGGAATTTTATGATGCGCTTCAAACGAAGACGACAGGAGCATTTTGTAAATTAGAAGTATTAGATACAAATGGTGAGCTTCGTCTTGCACAAACTGCATTATATGCTGGTGGGCATCACGAATTAGGTATTGTATTCGTTGAGCAGGAGCACGAGTGGGATTCGGAAGCGATGTAATAGAAGGAAAGGTATCACCTTGTGGTGATACCTTTTTTGTTTTTGGGGGGAGGATAGTTAGTAAATGAAATTTATATCGGCGATTATCCGAATATATCAGCGCAACTTGAAATATATCGGCGATTTTGCAAATATATCAGCGCAACTCGAAATATATCGGCGACTATTCGAATATATCGACTTTCCAGCAAAAAACGACAACTATCGCAAAGCTTATTTTCAGTTTCATAGACGGATAACTTGAATAATTATTTGATAATGGTTATCATTTAGGGAGTCTTTTTAATTTTGGAAAATGGAGGTAAGATATGCTGCGTAAATTTTTCTCGTACTATAAACCGTATAAAGGTTTATTTATACTCGACTTTTCTTGTGCGGTTGTCGCAGGATTATTAGAACTCGGCTTCCCGCTTATCGTAAATCAATTTATTGATAAGTTATTGCCAGGGCAAAACTGGACGCTTATTTTATGGGCTTGTTTCGGTTTACTCGCAGTTTATATGTTAAATGCAGGCTTACAATATGTCGTTACATATTGGGGACATATGCTTGGTGTTAACATTGAAACAGATATGAGGCAGAAATTATTTGATCATATTCAAAAGCTATCATTCAGATTTTTTGACAATAATAAAACAGGTCATTTAATTTCCCGCCTTACAAACGATTTAATGGAAATTGGGGAAATTGCTCACCATGGACCGGAAGATTTATTTATCGCCGTAATGACTTTAGTTGGGGCATTTTCATTTATGATGATGATTAACTGGAAGTTAGCGTTATTAACGTTCTTCGTCATTCCATTCCTATTATGGTTAGCACTTTACTTCAATAAAAAAATGACAGGTACATTTAGACGTTTATTCTCAGACGTTGCTGATTTTAATGCATGCATTGAGAACAATGTTGGGGGAATTCGTGTTGTACAAGCATTCGGAAATGAAAAGTTTGAGAAAGAGCAATTTGCTGTCAACAACGCTCGTTTCCGTACAACGAAATTAATGGCGTATAAAATTATGGCGTTAAATTCATCGATTAGTTATATGCTCATGCGGCTCGTAACGCTCTTCGTCTTAATATGCGGTACATGGTTTGTTCTGCAAGGAGAATTAACGTACGGTGGATTTATCGGATTCGTTCTATTAACGAATATTTTCTTCCGCCCAATTGAAAAAATTAACGCGGTAATCGAAAGCTATCCGAAGGGAATCGCTGGTTTTAAAAGGTATGTAGAGCTTCTTGAAACAGAGCCTGACATTGTAGACTCTAAAGATGCAATGGAAGTTAAACATGTACATGGTGATATTCAATATAACAACATTACGTTCGGATATGAAAATAAAGAACCAATTTTAAATGACATTAGTTTGAAAATACATGCAGGTGAAACGGTTGCGTTCGTTGGACCATCAGGAGCTGGGAAAACGACGTTATGTAGCCTATTACCACGTTTTTATGAGCAATCATCTGGATCAATTCAAATTGATGGGATTGATACGAAAGATATGACATTATCTTCACTTCGTAAGCAAATTGGAATTGTGCAGCAAGACGTGTTCTTATTTTCAGGAACAATTCGTGAAAATATCGCTTACGGAAATTTAAAGGCATCAGAGCCTGAAATTTGGCAGGCAGTAAAACGTGCGCAGTTAGAAGATTTAATTTACTCACAGCCGGAAGGTTTAGATACTGTTATCGGTGAGCGCGGCGTGAAACTTTCAGGTGGACAAAAGCAGCGTCTAGCTATTGCTCGTATGTTCTTGAAAAACCCACCAATTTTAATATTGGATGAAGCAACTTCTGCACTAGATACAGAGACAGAACTTGCGATTCAAAAATCGCTTGCTGAATTAGCTGTCGGTCGCACAACGCTAGTTATCGCTCACAGACTTGCAACGATTAAAAATGCAGATCGCATCGTCGTTGTAAATAAAGATGGCATTGCAGAACAAGGTTCACATAATGAATTAATTGAGCAAGGTGGAGGATACAGTAGGTTATACGAAGCTCAGTTTAGTTCGTAAATATAATTTGTACTGAATTAGTGCACCATAAGTAGGTAAAAATCTCATATGGGAGGCTATAAAGTATGATTGTAACAACAACGTCTACAATTCAAGGAAAAGAAATTATTGAGTATATTGATATTGTCAATGGAGAAGCGATTATGGGCGCGAATATCGTTCGTGACCTTTTCGCTTCTGTTCGTGACGTTGTCGGCGGTCGTGCTGGCGCTTATGAAAGTAAATTAAAAGAAGCGCGCGACATCGCAATGGAAGAGATGAAAACTTTCGCAAGACAAAAAAATGCAAATGCAATTGTTGGTATTGACGTGGATTACGAAGTAGTTCGCGAAGGTATGTTAATGGTTGCGGTGAGCGGGACTGCTGTCCGTATTTAAAGTAAAAGCCGTGCTGATGCACGGCTTTTTACTTTGTATGTCGAAGTTTCAATATTTCTTGGGAAATGTGGAAGGCCCCGTCGATATATAGGGAAGACATCAGAGCGCTTCTTTACATTTTTGAATTTGAGTTAATAATTTTGCGTATTCTTGTTCGAGAGATGTGATGTCATCGTGATGATTTGGAATGGAAATCCGGCCGATGACTTCTGTTAATTTTGTTTGTAATCGTAATAATTCTTGTTCAGTAACGTTTACAGAATCTCCGGTTGTTCTTTTTGTGTAATGCTCGTAATTACCGTGGAATACTGTTGGCTCACTCTCATCTACTTGTATAATATGGTCTGCAACAGAGCGAATAAAGGCACGGTCATGGCTAATGAAAAGTATTGTGCCAGGATATTCTTGTAACATGGTTTCTAATTCTTCTTGCGTTGCTAAGTCTAAATAGTTTGTCGGTTCATCTAGCAGAAGCATATTATAGTTTCCTAAAAATACTTTTGCGAGTGCAACCTTCATTCGTTCACCCCCGCTTAGAACGTGCACAGGTTTATGAACATCCTCACGGCGGAATAGAAGTCGTGCAAGTATTGTTCGAACGAATGCTTCTGTATAATTTGTTTCTTCTAGAACATTTTCTAAAATGGTTTTATCTGTTTTTAAAATAGATAATGTTTGTTCGAAGTATCCAATTTTACAACTTTTCGATAGTTGCATGCCACGCTCGTTTGTGAGAAGCATGTTGAACAAAGTGGTTTTGCCGCTTCCATTTGCCCCTAAAACGGCAAGCTTTGCACCAGGGACAATAGTTCCATTCATATTTTTAAATAGTGTGCGGTCGCCTATTTTCTTTGTTGCTTTATTGAATTGTACTGCCACCTTACTATGAATGGGAGTATGGTATTGCACGTCAAACTGAGCTTGAGAAAAATCTTTCGGCTTTTCTTTCTTTTCTAGTTTTTCGAGACGTGTCTCTAATGCTTTCGCTGCTTTGCTAACCTGTTCTTGGCCATGAGCCCCACTTAACCTATAAAGTCTAGATTCAGATGAACTGAACCGCGTTGGGATTTTTGTCATGTTAGAAGCACGTTGTTTTCTTTGTAAAATGGATTGCTCTAAACGATTTTTTTCTTGTATATATTGCTCATATTCTGCTTGTTTTTGTATTCGTTCACGTTCTTTTTGTTTTCGATAGTTTGAATAATTCCCTTTGTACTCTTGAATCGTACCGTCTTCAATTTCAATAATTTTGGTACATATATTATCTAGAAATTCACGATCATGCGATATTAAAACAAGTGCTCCTTTATAAGAAGAAAGTGCCTTTTCTAATTGCTCTGTACCGACCATATCTAAGTGGCTTGTTGGTTCATCAGCGAATAAAATGCCTGCATTTTGTTCGAGAGCATGGGCAATCTTTAGCCGCATTCGTTCACCGCCGCTCATTGCGTCGGTAACGTTTGAAATACTCCATTTTCCTTTTGCGAGAGAAGAAGCGGTTTCCGGTAGTTCTTCGCTAAGCTGAGGAATGATGCTGATAGAACTATGATGAGTTACTATGCCTCTGTCAGCTTCTATTTCTTTACTTAATATTTGTAATAACGTAGATTTACCAGCTCCGTTGACTCCGACAATTCCTATGCGATCCTGTGCTTGAATTTCCAGTGATGGTAATGTAAATAGTGTGCGATCACCAAAGCTCTTTTCAATATTACTTGCGAATAAAATAGTCATAAAAAAACCTCCCTAGTTTCACTAGAGAGGATAAACGTCGCCCTTGTATGTAAAAAATCGTACATAAATAAACGATTTTTTACATGATCGTTTCGAAAGAAAGTATCGACAAATGGACAGACTAATCCCCTGCTAGTTTTCATCATTTTTGTTCACTATTTGTGATGGATGAAATAAATAAGAGAATTAGAACTTCATTGGTCAAAGTACCTTCCTTTCATAATATTACTTTTATTGTATGCGCATACAAAAGGGTTTGTCAAACTTATTTCTGTTCGCTATTTTTGAATGTATCATTATACAATTGTGCTTTTGCCAGCGCCTCAGCATCGTTTTTAATTTCATCCAGTCCATTCGCATTCCCAATAACATAACCTTCAAATGAAGAGCCAACAAAATCAAAGATATATTGGAATTGAGCAATAAGCGGTAATGCTTTTACCTTTGGGTTGTCCCCGCCAACGATGACAACATACATTTTTTTGCCTTTCATTTTTTCTTTGAAATGAAGGGATGTATCGCGCAAGCTTTGTGACCAGCGATCAACAAAATTTTTCATATGTCCACTCATTCCGTACCAATATAATGGTGTAGCAAAGATAATCGTGTCGTGTTCTAGCATGCGTTTCGTTAACTGCTCATAGTCATCATTTACGGATTGGAATCCTTCTGCATCATGACGTTGGTCTGTAATAGGATAGACGGTATGATCACGCAAATAAATTTGTTCTGTTTCAATGCCCTCTATCATCATATGTGTTAAAGCTTCTGTATTTCCGTTTTGTCTTGAACTGCCATGTATAACAAACATGTAATCATCCCTTTTCTTTTGCATGTTTTAGGAGTGAAACGTGTTTTTGCAAATTCGTTTGGATGTTGGAAAGCAATGAGATTTGCTTTGTTAATTCATTGAGTTTATCTTCGTAAAGCGTAAGGATACTGCTGCACGGATTGTCGTACAGGTGCGGTTCAATTTCAAGGCAGCGCAGCATCCTTGCCGTCTCTTCTAAATTTAAGCCAATTTGTAAGTACATTTGAATAAGCTCCACTTTTTCGATGGCACTTTCATCAAAATCACGGTAGCCATTTGCAAGGCGCTTAGAAGGGAGTAATCCCTTTTCTTCGTAATGTCTTAGTGATCTTTCACTAACGCCAGTTTCTTTTGATAATTCTCCAATTCGCAATGTATTTCACTCCTTTTACATGTATTGTAAACCTTCACACTAATGTGAAGGTCAACTCTGTTTTTTTGCAAAAGAATCTACATGATTTAAGAACACTTGAATGGCTTTAGATGGAATGAAATATTTGCCGCGCACGATGGAGAATGGACGGATGAGTTGTTCATTTGGAACTTCGACGTGGAATAGTTCTTTTGCTAGTAGCTCTTTCCGTACAGTCCAATCAGAAAGGATAGCGATGCCAAGCCCGGCACTAACAGCTTCCTTTACGCTTTGTATACTACTGAATGTAAAGAATCGTTTCATTTTTAAATGGTGTTGATGAATAAAGCGGTCACTATAAGCGCGTGTACCAGAACCACTTTCTCTTAATACCCATACTTGATCTTGGAGTGTGCTTTCATTTATTTCATTTGTGCGGAGCAGTGGATGATTTGGCGGAACGACGAGCTTCATTTCATCTTGCATAAATGTTTCAACGTCAACGTCGGCGTATACGACTTGCCCTTCCACTAAACCGATATCGATTTGATTAGAGCGAAGACTTTGTAAGACGTCTTCTGTATTTGAGATGAAAGTATGAACTTCGACGTGTGGATTTTCATTTGCATAGTTAGCCAGTATTTTTGGAAGTAAGTATTCGCCAATTGTAAAACTAGCACCAATGCGCAGTGTTCCTGTTACAACGTTATGTAGTTCATTAATTTCTTGTTTCGCATCTTCGTAAAGAGAGAGCATTTGCTTTGCATGTATATATAATATGTTTCCAGCTTCCGTAACTTGGACGTGCTTCGGGGAGCGTTGAATAAGTGTAGTACCAAATTCGTTTTCTAAGTTGCGTATATGCATACTTACTCCAGGCTGTGAAAGGTTTAATAATTCTGCTGCACGAGAGAAGTGTTTCTGCTCAACGACAGTAACAAAAATTTTTAAAATGTCTACGTTCATATAATGGGCTCCTTTCTTTTTCTATCATCTTATCATAAGTATTTCTAATGATAGAGATTTGGTATTGGTATTAAACTTATTATAGAAACTCTCTTATAATGTAAGTAGAAAGAACATGCATGTTCCAATACGATTATTGGAGTGGTTCAAAATGGAACAAACACTTGTTATACAAAAGAAGAAGCGTTTTGGATTTTCGCAAGGGATTGGGATTACGCTATTAATCGCAATTGCTGCGAAATATTTAGCAGAGCTTCCATTTTTAAATATTATGGGACAATTAGTAATTGCTATTCTAATTGGGATGGTTTGGCGTGCGGCAATTGGAGTTCCTCATGATGCAATTGCAGGGACGAACTTTGCGAGTAAGAAGTTGCTGCGCTTTGGAATCATCTTACTTGGAATGCGATTAAATCTTGTTGATATTGCGAAGGCAGGGCCGAAAGTATTGGTCATCGCAGCGGTTGTTATTACATTTACGATTTTCGTTGTATATGGACTAACGAAAGTATTTAAGGTAGAAAAGAAACTTGGGATTTTAACAGCATGTGGTACAGCAATTTGCGGGGCGGCAGCGGTCGTGGCAATTGCGCCGCAAGTGAAAGCAAAAGATGATGAAACGGCAGTTGGGGCTGCAATTATTGCTATTTTAGGTACGATATTTACGCTTATTTATACGTTATTATATCCAGTGCTTGGCCTATCTCCATATGGTTACGGTGTATTCTCAGGGGCCACGCTGCATGAAATTGCTCATGTTATCGCAGCTGCGGCGCCAGGAGGAAGTACAGCTGTAGACATCGCAGTTATCGTGAAGTTAACGCGCGTTGCAATGCTCGTACCAGTAGCAATTTTAATTGGATTATGGTTTGGAAAGAGTGAAGGAAGCAAGGAAAAAAGATCGTGGCGCGACCTTCCAATTCCATGGTTCATTTTCGGATTTTTAGCGATGAGTGCAGTGCATTCGCTCGGGATTATTCCAGAAGTTGTTGCGGGATACATTGTTGTCATTGCTTATATGCTAATCGCAATGGCGATGGCAGGACTTGGTTTAAATGTAGAGTTTAAAACGTTCCGTAAGTTAGGAAGCAAAGCGTTCATGGCGGGGCTGATTGGCTCGGTTTGCTTATCGGTTCTTGGATACGTTCTTGTATATGCGCTAGGATTTATGTAGTAGAGGAGAAAGCTGTTCCCGAAGGTATTTGGGGACAGCTTTTTCTTATGATTATAGTAGTGCTACGGATGTCGATATTTGTCGGTAAGTCGATATATTTAAAAAATCGCCGATATAATTTAAGTTACGCTGATATAAATTGAATTACTCTTGTACTTCGTTAGAGTAGATGTTTAATGAAACGTTTTTCTAAAATTTGTAAAGATATCTTTACTTGTAACTGGAAAATATTTATAATTTAAGTAAAGATATCTTTACTTTTGAAGGTGGAGCCTATGGGTGTGAAAAATAAAATAAAAGAGTTAAGAAAGCAAAATCATATAACGCAAGTTGAAATGGCAAAGGCGATGCAAGTGACGCGGCAGACGATAGTGGCGATTGAAAACCATCATTACAATCCGAGTCTAGAGTTATCTTTAAAAATCGCCAAGTATTTTGGAGTGAAGGTGGAGGAAATATTTACGCTGGAGTAAGGGGAGAGAAAATGAACGATAGGTTTGAGAGATTTCAATTAGAGTAAACGTTTAAATATATAAGGATTGGTTTTGATTTATTAATTAGTATCGCATCAACGAGCGTGTTAGCAACAAAGAATAATAGATAGAAAAAGGGGAACTGGGATGGGATTACCGGTATTATGTGTCGCTACGGCTATTTTTGCTTTGTTTTGGGGAATGCAGAACTTCTCTCGTAATCCAGTACCGAGTATTTGTATTATGCTTGGCACTGTAGGTTTATCATATTATTTATTAATGTCAGCTCATTATCATAAAACAGCAACGAGTGTTGTTGTTGGGGCACTTATTTTATTTTGTGGGCGCGCCATACAAAAGGGGGTATTTCCATAAAAGCTGTTTATACACTTTGTATAAACAGTTTTTTGTATTTTTTTTACAAAACGCTTGAAAGTTACGTAACGTCATCTTTTATAATGAGGGGAAGAGGTGATGGTAGTGATTTCAATACAAGAATTGACGAGAGAAACAGGGGTTACAGTACGTACACTACGTTATTATGATCAAATAGATTTATTAAAGCCGAGCGGAAAAACAGAGGGTGGACATCGGTTATATAGTGAAAATGACGTTATTCGTTTGCAACAAATTTTATTTTTAAAAGAAATGGGATTTTCATTAAAAGAAGCTGCGAATATGTTAGTAAAAGGTGAGCTGGATTTAAAAAAATCGCTTGAAAAACAACTTCGGTTTGTACAGGAAGAACAAAAGAAATTTAATCGAATGGAGCGTGTTTTACAAGCAGTTGTTTATTCGGTAGATGTAGAGGGAGAACTTGATTGGAAAGTTATGTTTGAACTTATTCAGCTTTCAAAACAGTCTCCTCGTATACGTGAAATATTTCAAAATGAAGTATTTTCAAAGGAAGAACAAAAATTGCTTCAGAATTTGCCAAATATGAGTGAGGAAGATCCGAATGTTTTAGAATGGGTAGATTTATTAAAGCAATTACGTACTTTTATGAAAGAAGGTAAAGAAGTCACGAGTGATGAAGTACAAGAGGCAACGAAGAGATTAATGCAGAAGTGTTTAGAAATGGCTAATGGTGACGAAGCATTTTTAGATAAGTTATGGGAAGTTAGAAAATCGAAGGAAGATTCACAGAAAATGAGCATGTATCCAATTGAAGAAGAACTTTTAGTATATATGGATGAGGCTTTTCGTATTTATGATGAAAGGGAGAAGGATAAATGAGTATACTCGCAGAATATCGTTGGTATTTTTTAATTGGGGCAGAAATTGTATTTTGGTTATCAGCTATCGGTTTCTTTTTACTTCGCTACGGATTCCGTTTGAAAAGGGCGAGTTTTATTATGGGGATTGTACTCCTCGTAAATGAAGTGTTTATTTTAACTTTAGGGGTAGTGGACTATTATCAAACAGGAAAGTTCTCTAACTTTCAGATCATTACTGTAATCATTTTATTATATGCAGTTTTCTACGGGAAAAAGGATTTAAAGAAGCTTGATATATTTGTACAAAAATCAGTTGCGAAATGGCGTAATGAACCGGCGCCTATTATTGAAGAACAGGTAGAATTAACAGGCATGGCCTATGCAAAGCAGGAAATAAAAAATTGGGTATTACATCTTGTTTTATTCGTTGGTGTGCACATATTCTTTTACTTCGCGTATGGATTTATTCCATTTGAACAATGGGGTAATTGGTTAGAATCGGGAATCGTTTTAAATAAAGCTGCAAGTCGCGTGAGTCAAGTATGGGCGATTATATTTTTAGTTGATACAGCGATTTCATTTTCATATGTGATTTTTCCGAAGAAGGAGAAAGGAAAAGAAAAGCTACTTTCATAGTTGAAAGTAGCTTTTCTGGTATACGAATAATTTTTATAGGAGAGGATGACAATAGGAAAAAGAACCAGTTTTATAAGTCTATTTCTCTTTAGTTTAGTAGTATGTTCATCATCTAGCACTACAATTGATAAGAAGAATGATGTCATTGTAAAGGGAGCAGGAATTCTCAATCTAGATAAATTTGAAAAGTTCGTTTTGAATGTCGAGCAAAGGGAAGTTGATAAAATAAGAATTGTACAGTATACCCTTGAAGGGGACCCGATTTTTCAAACGTTAGAGTATAGTGGGAACGATATATTTTATGTGTCAGATAATAGAAAAGACAAATTTGCTGGGAAGGATAAAGGGTTACATAAAGATAGTTGTAAAAGTATTGTTAAAGAGCAGCGCGAATCAGAAAGTACTTATCGGTTAATAGATTGTATGAATGAAGCTGGGCGCAATGGATATGACTTAGTATATGTACCTAAAAAATAGAATGAGTAGAGGAAGGAGGTATTTACTCCTTCCTTTTTCTATGTGTATATTGTCGAAAACTTTACCGAATATCTGTTCGTTTTTTTTAGGTTTTTTATAGGTATTCGTGGTAAAATAATAATACAGATTTTTATGAGGAGGTCGGATTTTCTTGGAACGTCAATTTGAAATTGTCTCAGCGTATTCCCCGCAAGGTGATCAGCCGGTAGCTATAGAGAAGCTTGTAGAGGGAATTAATAGTGGAAAGAAAAAGCAAGTGTTGCTTGGAGCGACAGGAACGGGTAAGACATTTACGATTTCAAATGTCATTAAAGAAGTGCAAAAGCCAACACTTGTTATGGCTCATAATAAAACGTTAGCAGGGCAGTTATATAGTGAGTTGAAAGACTTTTTCCCGAATAATGCAGTTGAATATTTTGTTAGTTACTACGATTATTATCAGCCAGAAGCGTATGTACCACAAACAGATACGTTTATTGAAAAAGATGCGCAGATTAATGATGAAATTGATAAATTGCGTCACTCGGCAACGTCTGCATTATTTGAACGGGACGATGTAATTATCGTTGCGAGTGTTTCGTGTATATATGGTTTAGGTTCTCCAGAAGAATACCGCGAACTAGTTGTTTCGCTTCGAGTTGGTATGGAAAAAGACCGCAATCAATTGCTTCGTGAACTTGTTGATGTACAGTATGGACGTAATGATATTGATTTCAAGCGTGGTACATTCCGTGTGCGCGGAGATGTAGTTGAAATCTTCCCAGCATCACTTGATGAGCATTGTATTCGGATTGAATTTTTCGGCGATGAAATTGATCGTATTCGTGAAGTAAATGCGTTAACAGGTGAAGTATTAGCAGAACGTGATCATGTAGCAATCTTCCCAGCATCTCACTTCGTTACACGTGAAGAGAAAATGAAGGTCGCTATTGAAAATATCGAAAAAGAATTAGAAGAGCGTTTAAAGGAGTTAAATGATAACGGTAAGTTGTTAGAAGCGCAGCGTATAGAGCAGCGTACACGTTATGATTTAGAAATGATGCGCGAGATGGGCTTTTGTTCAGGTATTGAAAACTACTCCCGTCATTTAACACTTCGTCCAGCGGGGGCAACGCCGTATACGTTATTAGACTATTTCCCGAAAGATTTCTTAATCGTTATGGATGAGTCGCACGTATCAGTACCGCAAGTAAGAGCGATGTATAACGGTGACCAAGCACGTAAACAAGTGCTTGTGGATCATGGATTCCGTCTGCCATCAGCTTTAGATAATAGACCGCTCATGTTTGATGAGTTTGAGGAGAAAACGAATCAAGTTATTTATGTTTCAGCAACGCCAGGACCGTACGAGTTAGAGCAGTCACCAGAAGTAATAGAACAAATTATTCGTCCAACAGGGCTTTTAGATCCACCAATTGATATACGACCAATTGAAGGGCAAATTGACGATTTATTAGGAGAGATTCAAGATCGCATTGCAAAAAATGAACGTGTATTAATTACGACTTTAACGAAGAAAATGTCAGAGGATTTAACGGATTACTTAAAAGATGTAGGAATTAAAGTTAACTATCTTCACTCTGAAATTAAAACGTTAGAACGTATTGAAATTATCCGTGATCTCCGCCTCGGTAAATTTGATGTACTTGTCGGTATTAACTTATTGCGAGAAGGATTAGATATTCCGGAAGTATCACTTGTAGCTATTTTAGATGCTGATAAGGAAGGATTTTTGCGTTCAGAACGTTCATTAATTCAAACAATTGGTCGTGCCGCGCGTAATGAAAACGGCCGCGTTATTATGTATGCAGATCGTATCACGAAATCTATGGGGATTGCGATTGAAGAAACGAAGCGTCGTCGTAGTATACAAGAAGCTTACAATGAAGAGCATGGTATTACGCCGAAAACGATTCAAAAAGGCGTTCGTGATGTTATCCGTGCAACGACAGCTGCTGAAGAGACAGAAACATACGAAGCAGCACCAGCTAAGAAGATGACGAAAAAAGAGCGCGAAAAGACAATTGCGAAGATGGAAGCAGAGATGAAAGAAGCAGCAAAAGCGTTAGACTTCGAGCGTGCAGCTGAACTAAGAGATTTACTATTAGAATTAAAAGCGGAAGGGTGAAAAAAGTGAGTAAGAGCAAGGATTTTATCGTTGTAAAAGGTGCTAGAGCACATAACTTAAAAAATATTGATGTAACCATTCCGAGAAATCAGCTTGTCGTTGTAACGGGATTGTCTGGTTCGGGGAAATCATCATTAGCATTTGATACGATTTATGCAGAAGGGCAGCGCAGATACGTAGAATCATTATCTGCGTATGCGCGCCAGTTTTTAGGACAAATGGATAAGCCGGATGTGGACACGATTGAAGGATTGTCACCAGCGATTTCAATCGATCAAAAAACAACGAGTCGTAATCCACGTTCAACTGTCGGAACGGTAACGGAGATTTATGATTATTTACGTTTATTATTTGCGCGAATTGGTACGCCAATTTGTCCAAATCATGGGATTGAAATTACATCACAAACAGTAGAGCAGATGGTAGACCGTGTTCTTGAATATCCTGAACGTACGAAATTACAAGTGTTAGCTCCTATCGTGTCTGGGCGTAAAGGTGCACATGTGAAAGTACTTGAAGATATTAAGAAGCAAGGATATGTTCGTGTACGTGTTGATGGTGAAATGCTTGATGTATCTGAAGATATTACGTTAGATAAAAATAAGAAGCATTCCATTGAAGTTGTAATTGACCGTATTGTTGTAAAAGAAGGAATCGCAAGCCGTCTTGCTGATTCACTTGAAAGTGCATTAAAGCTTGGCGGAGGCCGAGTGTTAATTGATGTAATGGGAGAAGAGGAACTTCTATTTAGTGAACATCATGCTTGTCCGCATTGTGGTTTTTCAATCGGAGAATTAGAGCCGCGTATGTTCTCATTCAACAGTCCGTTCGGAGCATGTCCTTCTTGTGATGGACTTGGTTCAAAGCTAGAGGTAGATTTAGAGCTTGTTATCCCGAACTGGGATTTATCATTAAATGAACATGCAATTGCACCTTGGGAACCGACAAGTTCACAATATTACCCACAACTTTTACAATCTGTATGTAATCACTACGGCGTTGATATGGATGTGCCTGTGAAAAATATACCGAAAGATTTATTTGATAAAGTGTTGTACGGAAGCGGGGAAGAGAAGGTTTATTTCCGCTATGTAAATGAATTTGGTCAAGTAAAGGAAAATGAGATTTTATTTGAAGGTGTTATTCCAAACATTGAACGTCGTTATCGTGAAACGAGCTCCGATTACATTCGTGAGCAAATGGAAAAGTATATGGCAGAACAAGCTTGTCCGAAGTGTAAAGGTGGACGCTTAAAGCCTGAGAGCTTAGCTGTATTTGTTGGCAATAAAACGATTGCTGACGTAACGAAGTATTCAGTTCAAGAAGTACAAGAATTCTTCTCGAATGTAGAGCTAACGGAGAAGCAACAAAAAATAGCTCATTTAATTTTAAGAGAAATTCAGGAGCGCGTTGGGTTCTTAGTGAACGTTGGTTTAGATTATTTAACGTTAAGTCGTGCCGCAGGAACTTTATCAGGTGGTGAGGCGCAGCGTATTCGTTTAGCGACGCAAATTGGTTCTCGTCTAACTGGCGTACTTTATATTCTTGATGAACCTTCAATTGGTTTACACCAGCGTGATAACGATCGTCTTATTCGTACATTGCAAGAAATGCGCGATTTAGGTAATACGTTAATTGTTGTTGAACATGATGAAGATACGATGATGGCTGCTGACTATTTACTTGATATAGGGCCTGGTGCAGGTATTCACGGTGGACAAGTCGTATCAGCAGGTACACCGGCTGAAGTGATGCAAGATGATAATTCATTAACAGGGAAGTATTTAAGCGGTAAAGAGTTTATTCCTGTTCCACTTGAAAGACGTAAAGGTGACGGAAGGAAAGTGGAAATTGTCGGCGCAAAAGAGAATAACTTAAAGAATGCGAAGATGTCATTCCCGCTTGGTACGTTTGTAGCGGTAACAGGTGTATCTGGATCAGGTAAAAGTACGATGATTAATGAAGTACTATATAAATCGTTAGCGCAAAAGTTATATAAAGCGAAAGCGAAGCCGGGTACGCATAAAGAAATTAAAGGTCTTGAACATTTAGATAAAGTAATTGATATTGACCAATCACCAATCGGTCGTACACCACGTTCTAATCCAGCGACGTACACAGGTGTATTTGATGATATTCGTGATGTGTTTGCACAAACGAATGAAGCGAAAGTGCGCGGATATCAAAAAGGACGTTTCAGCTTTAACGTAAAAGGTGGCCGTTGTGAAGCGTGCCGTGGTGATGGAATTATTAAAATCGAAATGCACTTCTTACCAGACGTATACGTTCCATGTGAAGTTTGTCATGGTAAACGTTATAACCGCGAAACGTTAGAAGTGAAGTATAAAGATAAGAATATTTCTGAAGTGTTAGGGATGACAATTGAAGATGGAGTAGAGTTCTTCGCTAATATCCCAAAAATTAAGCGTAAACTTCAAACGCTTGTAGACGTTGGGCTTGGTTATATGAAATTAGGTCAACCAGCAACAACATTATCTGGTGGGGAAGCACAGCGTGTGAAATTAGCTTCTGAATTACATCGTCGTTCTACAGGACGTACGTTATACATTTTAGATGAACCAACGACTGGTTTGCATGCGCATGATATTGCACGTCTTCTAGAAGTGCTGCAACGTCTTGTTGAGAGCGGTGAGACGGTACTTGTAATTGAACATAATTTAGATGTGATAAAAACAGCTGATTATATAGTTGACCTTGGACCAGAGGGTGGAGATAAAGGTGGACAAATCGTTGCTTCCGGAACGCCAGAGCAAGTAGTGAAAGAAGAGCGCTCGTACACAGGTAAATATTTAAAAGAGATTTTAAATCGTGATAAAGCAAGAATGAAAGAGAAAATAAAAGAAGTAGAGTTATCGCAATAAGTTTATTGATGAAAACCGGGTGGAAATGACGCTCGGTTTTTATTGTATAGGGGGAGAAGATGGAGTTTTTAGAGGTGTTAAGGAAGAAAAATATGAAGGTAAGAGAGTTTCAAAGTTGGGGTGTATATTTTCGAAAGCTCTGGGAGGATCACTTTGCAAATCATTTAAGTGATGAAGAAAAAGAAGACATTTTTCTTTATGGAGATAAGTATGGATGTGGGTATCTTTGGCACATATTTAGTTATGAGAAAAAGAAGTGTTTAGAGGGGAAAGAAGCAAAGAACGCGTTTCATAATGAAGTGAAAAAGGATTGCTACATTTTCTATCAACACTGTGATGAGGTACTGTTAATAAAGGATGCGAGTTTGTTACATATGGATGATATATTGTGTGAGACGGATGATATGTATAAGGGTGATATCTATATTGTAGATAAAGAGTTCAATTGGACTTTTGTAAAAACTCATGAACATAGATGGTGCGGCCCTTATTTTACTAAGAAATGTTAGTAGGTATACAAGCATGAAAGATAGAATAAGTTGATATAAGTGTTCGTATCATACTTGCGTTTCTTATCTATTAGCGTATGATGAAATATATATGTTTAAAAGGATGTGTAACGAAATGAGATGGATTGTATCACTTCTTGTAAATAGCGTTGTGTTAATCGCTGTATCGGGACTTTTAAAAGGGATTGCACCAGATGCATTTTACGTAGCAAATATACAAACTGCAATTATTGCGAGTATTATATTGGCGGTTTTAAATGTGTTCGTAAAGCCGTTTTTAATTTTAATTACGCTACCAATTACTGTTGTAACTTTCGGCTTCTTCTTAATTGTTATTAATGCGATTACGTTAAAAATAGCAGATTCATTATTAGGAGATGCTTTTAATATATCAGGATTTGGTGTAGCGATTGTTGCGGCAATTTGTATTTCAATTTTTAATATGATAATTGAAAAGGCAATTGTTGAGCCTCTATATGAAAAAAAGAGAAAGTGACAAAAAGAAAAACATTTCATTATTCGTATGAAATGTTTTTTTCTATTTATTAGAAACCGTATTTCTTGTTTCCAGAAAAAAATGGTACAATATCCGATAGAATGGAATTTTACATCAAACGAGACTGAACCCGCAGCGGAGTGGAGGTTTATACATATGCCGAAAGTAAGGACAAAAGATTTAATTGAACAATTTCAATTGGAGTTAATCAGTGGTGAAGAAGGTATTCATCGTCCAATTGATACAAGTGATTTATCACGACCTGGAATTGAAATGGCAGGATTTTTTACATACTATCCAGCAGATCGTGTGCAGCTTCTTGGTAAAACGGAGCTTACTTTCTTTGACACGTTAACGTCAGAGCAAAAACAAGAGAGAATGAAAGCGCTTTGTACTGAGGAGACGCCATGTATTATTGTAACTCGCAATCAAGATGTACCAGATGAGTTATTACAAGCATCACGTGAATCAGGTATGCCTTTATTACGTTCTTCTCAAACGACAACGAGATTATCAAGTCGTTTAACAAACTATTTAGAAGGTAAGTTAGCACCAACAACAGCTGTTCATGGTGTGTTAGTAGATATTTACGGCGTTGGTGTTTTAATTACAGGTCAAAGTGGTGTTGGTAAAAGTGAGACAGCTCTTGAGCTTGTAAAGCGTGGTCACCGTCTTGTTGCGGATGATAGTGTAGAAATTCGTCAAGAAGATGAAGACATGTTAGTCGGAAGTTCACCAGATTTAATTGAGCATTTATTAGAAATTCGTGGTCTAGGCATTATTAACGTTATGACGTTATTCGGTGCAGGGGCAGTGCGAAATTATAAGCGTATTACACTTGTTATTAATCTTGAAATTTGGGATCAAAAGAAAAATTACGATCGCTTAGGTCTTGATGAAGAGAAGATGAAGATTATTGATACAGAACTTACGAAGATTACACTTCCAGTTCGTCCTGGTCGAAACTTGGCTGTTATTATTGAAGTAGCAGCGATGAACTTCCGTTTGAAACGTATGGGAGTCAATGCAGCACAGCAGTTCTCTGAACGATTAATGAGTGCAATTGAGTTAGGAAATCAGGAGTAAACTTTGGAGAGGGAGGTCATATACATATGCTGTTAGCTTCTGTACCACAGCTTGACCGTGTAGCTATCCAACTTGGGCCGTTTCCTGTGTATTGGTACGGGATTATTATCGGTACAGGTGTGCTATTAGGTCTTTGGCTGGCAACTCGCGAGGGAGAAAGGCTAGGTATTCCAAAAGATACATTTGTTGACCTTGTATTAATTGCAGTACCGATCGCTATTCTTTTTGCGAGAATGTACTATGTTATTTTTGAATGGGAATATTACGCACAAAATCCGAGTCAAATTATTAATATTCGTCAAGGCGGTTTGGCGATTCATGGTGGTTTAATCGGAGCTGTTATTACCGGAATTCTTTTTGCGAAGCGACGCGGGGTTTCCTTCTGGAAGTTGGCTGATATTGCTGCACCAAGTATTTTACTAGGACAAGCAATTGGCCGATGGGGAAACTTTATGAACCAAGAGGCGCATGGTGATGAAGTAACGAGACAGTTTTTAGAAGGTCTTCATTTACCAGATTTCATTATTAATCAAATGTATATTGAGGGTGTGTACTATCATCCGACGTTTTTATATGAATCATTATGGAATTTTGCAGGTGTAATTTTACTACTTGCATTAAGAAAAGTGAATTTACGTCGCGGGGAGTTATTCTTCACATATTTAATTTGGTATTCAGTAGGACGCTTCTTCGTAGAAGGCTTACGTACAGATAGTTTAATGCTAGGACCACTTCGTATTGCACAAGTAATGTCAATTGGACTTGTTGTTATTTCTATTATTTTCATTATTGTGAGACGAAAAATGGGGCAAGCTGATAAAAGATATTTAGAAAATTAGAGACAAGTAGCATCTTATTATAAGATGCTGCTTCTTTCATATTCAGGAAGGCGAAAGGACTAAGGCGATGAGAATAAATACCGTGTTATTTGATTTAGATGGAACTTTAATTAATACAAATGAACTTATTATTTCTTCGTTTTTACATACTTTAAATACATATTATCCAAATCAATATAAGCGTGAAGATGTGTTGCCATTTATCGGTCCATCTTTGCATGATACTTTCAGCAAGATTGATGAAAGTAAGGTTGAAGAGATGATTACTAGCTATCGCAAATTTAACCATGATCATCATGATGAATTAGTAGAAGAATATGAAACTGTATATGAAACAGTTCGAGAGTTGAAGAAGCAAGGTTATAAAGTTGGTATTGTTACAACGAAAGCGAGACAAACCGTTGAGATGGGATTACAGTTGTCAAAGCTTGATGAATTTTTTGATGTTGTCGTGACAATTGATGATGTAGAGCATGTGAAACCACATCCGGAGCCACTTCAAAAAGCGCTTGAATTATTAGATGCAAAACCAGAAGAGGCATTGATGGTTGGGGATAATCATCATGATATTGTCGGTGGTCAAAATGCGGGGACGAAAACAGCTGCGGTTTCATGGACGTTGAAAGGTAGAGCGTATTTAGAGGCTTATAAGCCGGACTTTATGCTAGATAAAATGAGTGATTTGCTACCGATTTTGTCTAATATGAACCGTTCATAAAGGTCCAAGTAAGTTAGTAGAGGAGCGAGCTAAGTGCGACGGACAACGCGCTATTCTGTTTCAGGAGAAAATTCGTTATGGAATGTGTATAAAACAGTGTCTTTTTGGAAGGTAATGAAAAACTTTATTATTATCCAAATTGCGCGTTACACGCCATTTTTATCCGTAAAAAATTGGTTGTACCGCACTTTTTTACGGATGAAAGTAGGAAAGAAAACATCATTTGCGCTTATGGTAATGCCGGATATTATGTTCCCAGAAAAGATAACTGTGGGAGAGAATTCGATTATTGGCTATAACACAACGCTTTTAGCACATGAATATTTAATTCGTGAATATCGACTTGGCGAAATCGTCATTGGAAATGAAGTAATGATTGGAGCGAATGTAACAATATTACCAGGTGTGAAAATTGGAGACGGTGCGACTGTCTCAGCTGGCACACTTGTTCATAGAGATGTACCGAGCGGTGCTTTCGTAGGTGGAAATCCAATGCGTATTATTTATACGAAAGAGCAAATGACCGCAAGAGAAGGTTCATGGTGAAAATGTAACATTTCTCCTCTTTTTTTATGAATAAAAAGGAAATAATTGAGTATAATATACTGTTTTGTTTTTTACGGAATCGTTTATACTTATAGATAGAAGAATGTGTGAACGAAGAAAACAAAAAACTGGAGGATATATGGGGAAAAATCAAAGGATATATAAGGAGAACGGACAAGTTATCTCTTTTAATCAATTAGCAGACTTCTTTTATAAAAAAGGGATGAGAGCTTACAAAGGACAAAAATTGCAAGATGCAATTAAATATTTTCGAAGAGCGGCACAAAGTGAGAAGGAGCCGTTTATTTTATGTCAATTAGCATCAGTATTATCTGAGGCTGGTGAATATCAAGAATCGAATCAAATCTTCTTAAAGTTAGTTAGATCTAATCCAGAACTTGAACAGTGCTATTATTTTATTGCAAATAATTATGCATATATGGGGTTATTTCAACAGGCGAAGAAATATGCAGATCGTTATTTAGAAGTTGCAAAAGAGAAGGAATTCGTAGAAGATACATTAGAACTTCTTGAGATTATGGAAGAAGAAGCAATGGGTGCGGAAGAGATTGAAGATGAAGATGATTTAATTGTTATGCAGGAAGAAGCGAATCGCTATATTCGTAATGGACAATTGGAAGAAGCAATTGCTACATTAGAAATTGTTACGAAAGATTATCCGGAATTTTGGTCAGGTCATAATAATTTAGCCATTGCACATTTTCAATCTGGTAATGTAGACAAAGCACTGAAGTTAACAGAAATGATTTTAGAGAAAAACCCTGGTAATATACATGCGCTTTGTAATACGCTTATTTTTCTATATTCAATTGGAGAGCATAAACAAGTAGAGGCATTAGCGGGACAGCTAGTTTCGGTATATCCGATTTCATTTGAACATCGTTTGAAACTGGGAACTACACTCGCAACAATTGGTTATTTCGAGCATGCATATAAGTGGTTCAAACTATTAAAGCGTCAAGGATATGAGGGAGATGTTAGTTTTTATTATTGGTTTGCATATTCTGCGTATATGGTGAAAGATCAGCAACTAGCTGAAAAAATGTGGCAATATGTCGTGGAATTACATCCTGATAAAAAGGGAAAAGAACCGTGGAATGCGCTGAATTTAGCAGATGAAGGACAAAACGTGTTATTTGAAGAATTACGAAAATCATTTCAGCAAAGTGCGACGCTAGAAGAACAAATGCTAGCTTTATATTTAATGAATGAATTGTCAACGCCGGAGAAGGTTGGATTCTTCTTTGATATAACGCAAGCGAAGAACGGTGTTCCCATCGTATCGCAACTTGCAAAGTACTTCTTTTTACTTAATAGTCATAAGAGTATTCCAGCCGATTTACAGCAATTTGAGCAGTGCGCGAGAATTGCGGATGCATTATACAATTATACGAAAAAAGATGATGAATTAATTGAAGAGTGTTTACACTTTTGGTTTTGTACGTTCATACGTTTATATACATCTGGAGACATATTTACAAATGTGTACGGCTGGTCAGCTGCGATTGAATACATTGTACGCGGCGAACAAGGAAATAAAATGACACAGTCGGAGCTTGGAGATGTATATAATGTATCTGTAGCGACTGTCCGAAAGTATGTGCAAGCTGTTAAGCGTACGCACACATAAGATAAGCAAATCATTGGGAAAAAAATGATGCTAACAGTATAATGAGGGTAACTTAATTGTGTAGGAATGGATAGGAGTGAATAGTGTGTCAGAAGAAAAAATTTATGATGTCGTTATTATTGGTGCAGGACCAGCTGGTATGACAGCTGCAGTATATACATCTCGTGCAAATTTAAGCACATTAATGCTTGAGCGTGGTATTCCAGGTGGCCAAATGGCAAACACGGAAGATGTAGAAAACTACCCAGGTTATGAGTCTATTTTAGGACCAGATTTATCAAATAAAATGTTTGAGCATGCGAAGAAATTTGGTGCTGAATATGCATACGGTGATGTGAAAGAAGTCATCGATGGTAAAGAATACAAAACAATTATTGCTGGTAAAAAAGAATATAAAGCACGTGCAATTATCGTTGCAAGCGGTGCAGAGTATAAAAAAATTGGTGTACCGGGTGAAACAGAACTTGGCGGCCGCGGTGTATCATATTGTGCAGTATGTGACGGAGCATTCTTTAAAGGAAAAGAGCTTATCGTAATTGGCGGCGGAGATTCTGCTGTTGAAGAGGGTGTGTTCTTAACACGCTTCGCATCAAAAGTAACGATCGTTCACCGTCGTGACACGCTTCGTGCACAGAAAATTTTACAAGACCGTGCTTTCCAAAACGAAAAAGTAGATTTCATTTGGAATCACACTATAAAAGAAATCAACGAAGCAAGTGGTAAAGTAGGAAGTGTAACACTTGTGGACGTAAATAGTGGAGAAGAGAAAGAAGTCAAAACTGACGGCGTATTCGTATACATCGGTATGTTACCTTTATCAAAACCATTTGTTGAACTAGGTATTACAAATGAAAATGGTTACCTTGAAACGAACGAGCGTATGGAAACGAAAATCCCTGGTATTTTCGCAGCTGGTGATGTTCGTGAAAAAATGCTTCGTCAAATTGTAACTGCAACAGGTGACGGTAGTATTGCAGCGCAAAGTGCACAACATTACGTAGAAGAATTATTAGAGGAATTAAAAACTGTATCAGAAAAATAAGGGATAATATACCTTGTGAGAAGAAAGCTACCGACAGGAGCTTTCTTCTTTTTTTGTGTGAAAATGTCAAAGTTTTGTCAAAAAATATAAGGATTATAAGCTTTCTTATTGATATACTGGACTTTACGGAAAAAATCACTATAAGAAATGAGGAATTTATTCAGTATGGAATGGCGTAATATATATCGTGGATTTTGTATGGGCGTTAGTGATTTAATTCCTGGTGTGAGCGGCGGTACAATCGCTGTTGTGTTAGGGATTTATGAACAATTGCTTGCGGCAATTAGTGGATTCTTTAGTCGTGAATGGAAAAAACATTTAGGATTTTTAATTCCCCTTGCAGCTGGTGTGGCAGCGGCATTTTTAACGTTAAGTCACGTTATTAAATATTTACTTGCAAATCATTATGAACCGACTCAATTTTTCTTCCTCGGTTTAATTATTAGTATATTACCGATGTTAATGAGGGAAGCTGATGCAAAGTCGTCGTTTAAAGGTAAGCACATCGTTTTATTAATAGTTGCAGCAATTCTTGTTGCGATTACAGCTTTCTTTAAACCAGATAAGGCAGCAGATCCGATTACGACGTTAACAATTTTAAATGCAATTGGTTTATTTTTCGCAGGATGGATGGCTAGTATGGCCATGCTGCTTCCTGGAATCAGTGGATCGTTTATTTTATTAATTATTGGTGTGTATCCAACAGCAATTAACGCTTTAACTACACTTAACTTACCTTTAATCGTGGTTATCGGTGCTGGTGTTATGGTTGGATTTGTTGTAAGCAGTAAAGGCATTAGTTTTTTATTAGATCGTTATAAAAGTATGACATTTGCGGCAATTATTGGACTTGTAATCGGTTCGATTGTAATTGTATTCCCTGGGATTCCGACTGGTGGATTTTCAATTATAAGTTCAATTCTTACCTTTGTTTTAGGATTTGCGATTGTTACTTATTTCGGTAAGAAATAAGTACTTTAATCCCCTTGGCGATAAAAAGCGTTAAGGGGATTTTTCATGCTATTCATTAAAAGTCTAAGCTTGTTATAGAAAGCTTTTTTAAAATTGCTGAGTAGCATATGCTTAGCGAAAGAGGACTGGCTCCTTCGTTGTAGCAAACTGTTTTTGATAGTATAATGAAAGAAGTATGCAGTGAGGAATTTTACTGCAAGTAGCTGAGGTGAAGAAACATGCAAAGAGTGACAAACTGTGTGTTAATTAGAGATAATGAAGTACTCTTACTCCAAAAACCTCGCCGGAATTGGTGGGTTGCACCAGGCGGGAAAATGGAGCGTGGGGAGACTGTAAGAGATTCCGTTGTTCGCGAGTATCGTGAAGAAACAGGTATTTATTTGAAAAATCCAGCGTTAAAGGGGGTCTTCACCTTTGTCATCCAAGAAGGTGATAAAGTTGTTTCTGAATGGATGATGTTCTCCTTTTTAGCGACAGATTTTGCAGGAGAAAACAAACTAGAGAGCGAAGAAGGCATCATTGGTTGGCATACATTTGATAAAATTGATGATTTAGCAATGGCGCCAGGAGATTATCACATTATTGATTATTTAATTAAAGGAAATGGCATAATCTACGGTACATTTGTATATACCCCAGATTTTGAGTTGCTTTCATATCGATTAGATCCGAGTTAAACCGTCAAGGAGAGGATACGATGACAGAGAATAATGATATAAAAATGGTAATTATTACAGGGATGTCTGGAGCTGGAAAAACAGTAGCTTTACAAAGTTTTGAAGATTTAGGATATTTTTGTGTAGATAATTTACCACCGATGTTATTGCCAAAGTTTATTGAGCTTATGGCGGATTCAAAAGGGAAAATGAATAAAGTGGCACTTGGTATTGATTTACGTGGCCGCGAGTTTTTCGAACATTTATGGGGAGCACTTGATGATTTATCAGAACGTACATGGATTATTCCTCATATTTTATTTTTAGATGCGAAAGATAGTACGCTTGTAACTCGTTATAAAGAAACGAGACGTTCGCATCCACTTGCACCAACTGGTTTGCCGTTAAAGGGAATCGAAGCAGAGCGCAATTTATTAACAGATATGAAAGCACGAGCGAATATTGTGCTTGATACATCGGATTTAAAACCAAAAGAATTACGTGAAAAAATTGTTCACTTGTTCTCAACAGAAACTGAGCAAGCATTTCGTGTAAATGTTATGTCATTTGGATTTAAGTACGGTATTCCAATTGATGCAGATTTAGTATTTGATGTTCGTTTTTTACCAAATCCATATTACATTCCACATATGAAGCCATTAACAGGACTAGATGAAGAAGTTTCTTCGTATGTACTGAAATTTAATGAGACACATAAGTTTTTAGAGAAGTTGACGGATCTGATTACTTTCATGCTGCCTCATTATAAAAGAGAAGGCAAAAGTCAACTTGTAATTGCAATTGGATGTACAGGTGGACAGCATCGTTCTGTTACGCTTACAGAATACCTTGGGAAACATTTGAAACCAGAGTATAGTGTTCATGTATCTCATCGTGATGTGGAGAAGAGAAAGGGCCATTAAGGGATGAAAAAAGAGAGAAAGCCTAAAATTGTCATCATGGGAGGCGGAACTGGACTCTCTGTTTTATTAAGAGGATTAAAGCAATATCCTGTTGATATTACAGCAGTTGTTACAATTGCTGATGATGGTGGCAGTTCAGGTAGATTACGTGATGAGCTAGAAATTCCACCTCCAGGTGACATCCGTAACGTACTTGTTGCGTTATCGGATGTAGAGCCATTGGTGGAAGCTTTATTTCAGCACCGTTTCACAACAGGAGACGGACTGAAAGGTCATGCGTTAGGAAATCTATTGTTGGCAGGTATGACCTCGATTACAGGAGACTTTTTCCATGCAATTACGGAAACAAGTAAAGTATTAAATGTCAGAGGACGTGTATTACCAGCAGCGAATCAAAGTGCGGTACTTCATGCGGAACTTGAAGATGGAGAAATTGTAACAGGTGAATCAAAGATTCCTTATTACGGAAAGAAGATTAATCGCGTCTTTTTGACTCCAGAAGATGTAGAGCCATTGCATGAAACGTTGGCTGAGATTAAACGAGCTGATTTACTTGTTTTCGGCCCAGGAAGTTTGTATACGAGTATATTACCCAATTTAGTTGTTAACAAAATTGGAGACGCTGTTCTTGCTGCAAAGGCGAAGAAGGTATATGTATGTAACGTTATGACACAAGCGGGTGAAACGATGGGATATACTGCTTTTGATCATGTGCAGGCGTTACACGATCATTTAGGGCAACCATTTATCAATACTGCAATTGTAAATAACCGTGAGATTCCTTGTGAATTACGTAAGTTATATGATGAAGAAATGTCTACACCAGTTGTAGTGGATGAAGAACGTTTTGTTGAAAATAATATTGATGTTATTCAAGAGGGATTAGCGAAGTATGATGATCATGTTGTAAGGCATGATACGTTAAAGTTAGCTTCGATTTTATATTCATTGTTATAAATATGCGTTGCCTCGTTTGAGGTAGCGCTCCTCATTCATATAGGACAAGAATTTTGTTCCGCAATAATCGTATAAGGAGGTGTTGACTGTGTCATTTGCATCAGAAACAAAGAAAGAGTTGACGAATCTTGAGATGAAGGAATGCTGTGAGAAAGCAGAATTATCAGCGCTACTTCGAATGAACGGGTCGCTTTCTTTTTCAAACCGCCGTCTATCTATCGATATTCAAACGGAAAATGCGGCAATTGCAAGAAGGATTTATACGCTTTTGAAAAAAGGATATGACGTGACGGTAGAATTACTTGTTCGTAAAAAAATGCGATTGAAGAAAAATAATGTATATATTGTGCGGCTTGTTGAGAAGTCTCGCGAAATATTAGCTGATCTTCATATCGTTCGAGATGACTTTTCATTTATTCGAAATATATCACAAGAACTGATTGAGAAGAAGTGTTGTAAACGATCGTATTTACGCGGAGCATTTTTAGCAGGTGGTTCAGTAAATAACCCAGAAACATCATCTTATCATTTAGAAATCTTTTCGTTATATAAGGAACATAATGATGCTATATGTGAACTGATGAACGGATTTGATTTAAATAGTAAGACGCTGGAGAGAAGAAAAGGGTACATTACGTATTTGAAAGAAGCAGAAAAAATTACAGAGTTTTTAAATATTATAGGTGCTCATAATGCACTTTTAAGATTTGAAGATATTCGAATCGTACGTGATATGCGTAATTCTGTAAATCGTTTAGTGAACTGCGAAACAGCTAATTTAAATAAAACAATTGGTGCAGCACTAAGGCAGATTGAAAATATTCGTTACATTGATGAGACAGTTGGTCTTGATATATTGCCGGATAAACTACAAGAGATTGCACAATTACGAAGAGATTATCAAGATGTAACATTGAAAGAGTTAGGTGAGATGGTATCCGGGGGGAAGATTAGTAAGTCGGGTATTAATCATCGTTTGCGTAAAATCGATGAAATTGCAGAGAAATTACGCGCGGGGGAAACGGTAGCAAAAAAATAAGAGGTTAAAGGGGAAATGGAGCTGTGGTTCAAAAAAGAGTTCAGGTTTCATTAAAAAACGGTTTACAAGCACGTCCGGCTGCGTTGTTTGTACAAGAGGCAAATCGCTTTCATGCAGATATCTTCATCGAGAAAGATGGAAAGACAGTAAATGCAAAGAGCATAATGGGGATTATGAGCTTAGCAATTGGAACTGGAAGCATGATAACAATTACAACAGAAGGTTCAGATGCAGAAGAGGCTTTAGAAGCATTAGCTGCATATGTACAATAAAAAGCTATCGCGTATATGCGATAGCTTTTTTGTTTTGTTGTCTGTGCGAATTAGCGGGGAGGGGTATTTAAGGGGGATGTGCTTGTCGAGGATTGTCGGTAAGTCGATAAGTGGTGTCGAAACGTCGATATATTAAAATAATCGCCGATATAATCGGAGTTACGGTCGATATATTTGAAAAATCGCTGATATATTTAGGTGAATACCAGGATGGGTATCCAGACGGAGGTGCATGATAATAAAAAAGCGCCCTATTACAGGGCGCTTTTTTATGTATCTAGCTTCAGCGGCTAGAATCTCCGGTCGCTTCGCCCCTTCATTCGAGGCAAAAAGCGCCTCGGAATCAGGGGCTCCATCGCCCTGCGATTCTGAACGAGCTGCTTCCGCTTTTAGTTATTAACGATTTGTAAAGATCTTATCGATTAAACCGTATTCTAAAGCTTTTTCCGCTGTCATGAAGTTGTCGCGGTCTGTGTCGCGTTGTAGTACTTCAAGTGGTTGACCAGTGCGGTCAGCAAGAATTTGGTTTAGTTTTTCACGTAAGAATAGGATACGTTTTGCAGCGATTTCGATTTCAGTCGCTTGACCTTGTGCTCCTCCAAGTGGTTGGTGAATCATTACTTCACTGTTTGGAAGTGCATAACGTTTTCCTTTTTCACCTGCTGCAAGTAAGAATGCACCCATAGATGCTGCCATACCGATACAGATTGTTGATACTTGTGGCTTAATAAACTGCATTGTATCATAGATTGCCATACCTGCTGTGATAGAACCACCAGGGCTGTTGATGTAGATGTGAATATCTTTTTCTGGATCTTGAGATTCCAAGAATAAAAGCTGGGAAACGATTGAGTTAGCTACGTTGTCATCAATTGCACTACCAAGCATAATGATGCGGTCTTTTAATAGTCGAGAGTAAATATCGTAAGCGCGTTCTCCACGATTTGTTTGTTCAATTACTGTAGGAATTAAATTCATCTGTTATTTCCTCCTTATAAAGCTTTCTTAGTCTTATAATACAATTATGGTCAATAAAGGTCAAACGAAACCACTTTAAATCAAAAAAATATGTAGTTGTACTATGAAATATTCGCTATGTTTTCGAAATTCCCTGCTTATGTATCTTCAACATCATAACCGAATTACATAAATTTAAACGTTATAAAAACTGGAGAAAAAAGAAAAGAACGCCTTTTAACTGAAGCGTTCTTTCGATAATTAGTCTTTTAAAAGATAGGTTACTTTATTTAAAATCTTTTCGATTTGTTTCGCGTTTTTACTATACATTTCGCTTGCTGATTTCGACTTTGTTTCTAGGGAAAATAGTTCAAGATCAGCATGACATTTTTTTAAAGATGCTAATAATAAAGGTTTGTTTTGAGGAGAAGGCGTTTGGAGTTTGTCATTGTAAATGTCGATAGTAAGTTGTCCGTATGAATCCACTTGACCGAGGAAGACATTTTCAATAACAACACCGAGTTTTTCTAATTCTGAATGTAGCCAAGCGCGGTTATGTCCGCTTGCTGAAAGAGGTTCATCTAGTATATTTCCATCCATAATAACAGTTTGTGGTTCTTTCTCGTTTGGTACTTTTAAACCGATGTCTTTTGCTGTAAGTGGCTGGGAATCTTTCTTTAATAATACATTTAATTCTCCGCTCGGTTCTAAGACAGCAAATTCGACTTCAGCTACGCTGAACGCACTTTTTCCACGGAGAAGTTCCAGTAATTCGTCACTCGTATATTTTTCTTTCTTTAAGTTATCTTCGAGTATCTTTCCGTCTTTTATTAATACGGTAGATTTCCCTTCAAAGAAGTCCCGAGCTGTTTTGTTCTTTAAAGAGAGGATTCCTGTTAAAAAAGGTACCACAGCGAAAATGAGTATCGCAAAGACGCCGTGAAAAAATTTTGAATCGAGCCCTGTAGATACTTGGGCAGCGATGTCACCAATCGTCATTCCGGCTATGTATTCAAAAAAGGAAAGCTGAGAGATTTGTCTTTTGCCTAACCATTTCGTAATAGCGAATAAAATAATTAATATGAATACAGAGCGAAGAATGACAAGTGTCCATTCCGGCAGGTGAGACATAGTCGTTTCCTCCAGTCTACTTAAAACCCTTTATATTGAGGTTCTTCACGTTCTAATACTGAAATTCTATCCTTTAAATCAGCGATGACGCTGTCCATTTCTAACATACATTCATGAAATACGCGTTTTGATTCTTCGTCTTGTGAATTTAATGAAAGGGAGCTTAAACTTGCTTGAGCGCCCCTTACACTAGCAAGGCAAGTTTTTACGCTAGCGATAACAGTCATATAAACACCTCTTATCCTTTCGGTTTGAATAACAATGCTCCAATGAAGCCGAAAATAATAGCCGCTGATACACCGGCGCTCGTTACTTTAAACATGCCGGTAATAACGCCAACGATGCCATGTTTTGCAGCTTCTTCCATTGCGCCATGAACGAGGGCATTACCAAAGCTTGTAATAGGTACAGTTGCCCCGGCTCCAGCGAAATCAATTAATGGCTCATACAAATTAAATCCATCTAATATAGCTCCAGCAACAACGAGTGTTGCCATTGTATGAGCAGGTGTTAGTTTGCCGACATCAAACATAAGTTGGCCGATTACACATATGAGTCCGCCAATGACGAAAGCCCAGAAAAAAATCATTGCGTTGCACCTCCAAATTCAATCGAAACGGCGTGAGCGATACACGGAATCGTTTCTTCTTGTTGGAATGTAAGTGGAGATAGTAAAGCGCCTGTCGCAACGACAAGTATTTTTTTGAACTCTCCTCTTTTCATTCGGTTTAATAAATGACCGTACACGACTGTTGCGGAACATCCAGGTCCGCTAGCACCAGCTATGACAGGTTGTCCTTCTCTATAAATGATAATTCCGCAATCTTGAAATTGTTCGCTCGTTACTTTCGTTCCGTGTTTATGTAGTAAGTCATAAGCAATTTCGCGTCCTACATGTCCCAGATCGCCTGTTACGATTAAATCGTAGTAAGAGGCATCAATTTGACGTTCACGTAAATGGGCTTCAATTGTATCAACTGCAGCTGGAGCCATTGCGCCTCCCATATTAAACGGATCCGTTAATCCCATATCAACCACTCGGCCGATTGTTGCAGAGGTTACTCTTGGACCGTGTCCAGTATCGCTTAAAATAGCGGCTCCTGCTCCGGTTACTGTCCACTGTGCAGTAGGCGGCTTTTGTCCACCGTATTCGGTAGGGTAGCGGAACTGTTTTTCTACAGCTGTATTATGGCTTGAAGCTCCAGTTAATAAATATTTTGCACCTTTTGCATTTACGATACTTGCCCCAAGTGCTAAACCTTCCATAGAAGTAGAGCAAGCCCCGAATAATCCGAGATAAGGAGTCCCAAGTGTGCGGCAAGCAAAGCTTGTTGGAGTAATTTGATTAATTAAATCTCCTGCGAGTACGAATTGAATATCATCTTTACGAAGCTCTGCTTTTTCAGTAGCGCGACTACAAGCTTCTTCGAATAAAATCTTATGTGCTTTTTCATAGGAATCTTGTCCGAGCCATAAATCTTCATGAAGGATATCGAAGTCTTCTGGGATGTTTCCCTTTGCTTCAAATGGTCCACCGACAACCCCTGTTGAGATAATGACTGGTTTGTTTTCAAATACCCACGTTCGGTGTCCTTGTAACATTTATAGCCCTCCCCATTGAACGAGAATAGTTTTAATAAGTGCGATGACGAAAGCGGAAAATACACCAAATAAAATAACAGAACCAGCTAGTTTAAACATATTGCCGCCAACGCCAAGGACAAATCCTTCCGTTCGATGCTCAATACATGCGGCAATAACAGAGTTACCAAATCCAGTAACAGGTACAGCTGTACCAGCACCGGCAAACTGTCCAAAACGATCATATATACCAAATCCAGTTAGTAACATGGAGATGAAAATGAGAGTTGCGACTGTTGGATTGCCTGCTGAGCGTTCAGTGAAATCAAAATATGTGATGTAAAAAGTAGAAATGAGTTGTCCGATGAAGCAAATAAAACCACCGACGAAAAAGGCTTTTATACAATTTTTTAAGACAGGTCGTTTCGGTTCGCGTTCTTGTTCGAATTTTTTATACTCCTGTTGTACAGGGGTTAAGTTTTTATCTTTACTAGACATTGCAATCCTTCCTTTTCTTTTAAAAAGCGTTAAGTGTTAGACTCCATTTTTTTACCAATGAATTTTAATTGTTTATTAATTTCATCTTTAGATACTTCTTTTTCCTTAATTTTTCTTTCGAGTTTTTCGAGTAACATAAAGATTTTTTTATCTGTACTGACACGAACATCGAAAGTAGGGTGCTCATCACTTAGTTGCTTTTGAAGTTTGCTACGCAGCGGCTTTAATCCAAACCTTTCGTGATGCTCAGGTGTAACTGCTATGTAGAGATCTAAATTTGAATTCACTGCTGTGCTTTTTATAATTTCATCCATAGCGAGAGCTCTTTTCTTCGCTCCTTGTGATATAGATTGATTAAAGGATTCCGTACTCGTCTTTGTTAATTTTGGACCTTTTTCTTTCTCCGTTCGTTTTGCTTCTTCTTTCACTTTTTTATCTAAAGGACTATTATCACATCCGGTAAAAGAGCTAAATAGAAGTGCAAATAATGCGGTTATGAGGCCGAGTTTTCGCATAATTATCATTCCATTTCTATTGCAATATGTAATGTGATAGAAAAAGGATGACTGCATATCATCCTTTTTCTATTTCACAGCAAGATTGGTTCGTTATTGCTGTGAGTATTGTGGTTCTTCTTGTTGGACTTCTTCAACACGTGGGTTTAAAGAATCGATAATCGTTTGTGTTTGCTGCGCAGCTGTTTGGAAAAGTTGCTTAGCTTGTTGGTTATCCGTATCAAGAGCGAATCCCTCTAAGCTAGCTTGGGCACTTTTTAATCCAGAAACAGTCTGCTTTAATTTTGTAATTACAGTCATTGAATGAAGCCCCCTTTGGAATATCAATTCAAAGATTATAATTTGTGAGTTGGGGAGAATTTATGATTGGAAAATTTAGGGGTGGAATGGATTTTATATGCTTTTAGCTAAGATGCATAAGGTATTACGGGGATATTTTTATTGATTTAAATGGATTTTATATGCTTTTAGCTAAGATGCATAAGGTATTACGGGGATATTTTTATTGATTTAAATGGATTTTATTGCTATTATTATGAGAAGAAAATGAAGTGTTTTCTATAATCATGCGCCCATAGCTCAGTCGGATAGAGCGGTGGTTTCCGGTACCACGTCAAAGTATTCTTTAACATTCAGAAAGGCTTAACAGTTGATTTAAAGCTGTTTTACTGAAAGTTTAAAGATATATGTAGGACGTGAACCGTATTGGAATGTATTCTTGCTATATGCTTGAAATTAGCGCTTTAAATTAGTTCTAAATCGTTTATTATATAAAAAGCTAAGCCCTTCTTATTCCGCTATTTAAGTGGTTTAAGGAGGGCTTTTTTGTTATGGGTTTAAAGTCTGGAAATAAAAGAATTGTTAAAAGAAGGTTGCCGAAAGTGGAGCTGTTAAAAGTAGATAAAACGGATTCGTTAGAAGTTGAGCAGACAATTAAAATCTTTTCTCATATCGCTAAGCAAGAAGGTATGAGGGAGCGGACAATAAGTGACTATGCTAAATTTTATCGCTATTTCACCAAAGAGGTTGAAGTAACTGATTTAAGGAAAATGAATGCGGATCATATCGGTTTATATATCGATTCATTGCTTGAAAAGGGTTTAAGTCCTGTGACTGTTAATATCCGTTTATCGGGGCTTAAATCACTCTTTAGAAGGCTAGAAAAGCATGAGTATATAAAAGAGAATCCAGCGGTCAATTTTAGCAAATTAAGGACAGATGAAAGTAAAATATACACCTTTAATAATAGTCAGATCAAAAGGTTATTTAGAGTAGTCGATACTACTTCTTATGCAGGTTTTAGAGATTATGTAGCAATGCTGTTAATGCTTCATTGTGGAATGCGTGTAAATGAAGTTGCAGCCCTAGAAATTAATGATATTGACTTTGATAACGGCGTGATTTTGTTGGCGGGAGCTAAAAATAAAAATAGAAGAAGCCGCAGTATTCCGATGAGTAAAAGAATTATGGGAGAGATAAAACAGCTTATTACCGAGAGTATGGATTATTTTGAAGAGGTTAAACATGTATTTCTTACACAAGATGGTAGGCGGTTAGATAACGATATTATCCGAAAGAGAATGTATACATATGGGAGACTGTCAGGACTGTATAGGGAATGTAGGGTAAGCCCGCATAGTTTACGTCATACGTTTGCTTGTAACTATTTACGAGACGGTGGGAGTGTTAATGCTTTAATGCACATTCTTGGACATAAAGATATTGCTTCTACAATGCGATACGTCCGAATGACCAGTGAAGAAGTTAAAGAACAGTATGAAACGGTATTAAGCAAAAGAAATTATGAGGTTTAAGACAAAGAAAAAAGTCCCCAGCGCCAACTGGAGACTCAAAAATTCAATTCGATAAAACAAATAAGAAAATCCTTAATAGCTCAAAAAACTAAATATAGAAATCGTATCAACTTCAAATGTAAGTTTCAAAACTCAATATAGAGATCCTTATAAGCTTCTTGATTATATTACCATTTTTAAAAATTGGTAGTCAAGAGGTTTAGTTTCCTATTGTCTTTTTTTAGGAAATGCAAGGCATGGAATGACCTAACACATGTAAAACTTGAACAGGTTAGCTGAGCCATCGTCATAGAATCAAGCGTATATCCGCCCAAGCGTTTCCTTGTTTACGTTGGATATAGTCTAGGTGAGAACGACCATTAAAGGTTCGGCTGGTTGCTTGGTGTCTTATGGGACAGGTGGCAACGGATAGATATTAGCTTACAGGACAAGCATTGTAAGTAGAAAGTCCGTTGAGGAAGAAATTTCAGTGTTTAAACAAGGTGATACAACACGGATACTTCAACAACTCATCCTAGCTCAGTATTAAAACATTTACTTTATGTCACTTTAAACTTTGTTTTTTGTGATGTAAGGTAGGTATTTTCTGTCCAAGCCGTTGCTTAATCAATCTAAGCCATGCTCAGTAAAAAAACTCTACAGTCAACAGATGAAAAGTCAGAAAAGTTGTTATGTTAATTAATTACATCCAATGGTAATATTTCTATTGAGGAGTTATAAATTAAAGCTTTAGAGGAGTATATTATTATGAAACTTTTAGTAGCACAACCAATTAAACCAGAGGAAGCTGTAAAAGATTTACAAGAAAAAGTTATTTCCATACAAGATCATCAAATTTCTTTTTTAAATGATAGTTTAGCTAATTTTTTATCATACGCAGGATGGATTGTGAGTATTACCAGTATAGTCATTGTAGGTATACAAATTGGGATTGGTTTATTTCTCAGATCGCAAAATAAAAAAACAGAAGAAAAGATGCAAGCTGCTGAAAGAAAGATGAGTGAAGCGGAACAGAAATTAACAGAAGTAGAACAGAAATCAACAAAAGCTGAATTCCAAATTGAGCAGGCTAAACAGCTAGGTGCAAAAGCTGATGAGATGCTAGAACAATTACAAGCGCAACAAAACAAAATAGAAGGGCTCTTAAACTCTAAAGAATTAGAGGAGAAATTGAAAGAAATTGATAAGATAAGTGATACATCAAAAATACTTGAGGCACAAGTACGTGCCAATTCGTATCTGAGTGAAGCTGGTAGGATTTTAAACCAAGGACTTGATCTTTATGTAGAGCAGCCTGATGATTCATCTACAATAAAACATGAAATTAGGAAAGCG
Organism: Bacillus sp. 2D03; assembly: GCF_003946765.1. Taxonomy (NCBI): domain Bacteria; kingdom Bacillati; phylum Bacillota; class Bacilli; order Caryophanales; family Bacillaceae; genus Bacillus; species Bacillus sp. 2D03. Next base: position 129,619 of record NZ_RPSJ01000005.1, read on the forward strand.
CGTTTGAAATGTGTTTCTTTACAATTGAAAATTAAATCCCGAAAATACGAAGTTGATACAATAATAACGCATGATAATTCGACTATTTTTTCTGTGATACCGAGGGAGTCGCGTGAGCTATATGATGAGGCTATTGGATTCTTGGAAGAAGCAAAAGAATTTGTTGAAACATACAGAACAGAGGCTGTGCAATTACAAAGTTAATACAAAAAAACTTTAAACAGAATTTTATTTGTAGGATTTTATTAGTAAAACATTTTTTTGATTGTAAAAAACGGAAAAATATTATTTAACTTTTATTAAAATAAGGTTAAATTCGTTGACACCTTTTTTGAAAACCATTGTATTGACATGAGTTTTAGAATGTTGTTTCATAGTCATTGTGTTGAAAAAAACGGCTAACATGTAGAAAAGTAAAAGTTAAAAAAGAAAGTATTTATACATGTATCTTGTGTCTTATTTTGAAACGTAATACAATATAAAGGAACACCAAGATTTTACATAATGTGAAGAAGTATTAAAAGTAACCCTAGCACACTATTATAGATTTTGTGGTTATCTAGCAACCCTCCGTTTCTATTTGTCGAAGGAGGTGATGACCAGTGAAAATGTTAATAATTTCGGCGATTGTTACAGGAATTAACCAGTTCTTTGTTAAAAAGATGATGGATTATATATATCCGGTGTGTAAAGAGAACGCAAAAACCGCCCTATTAAGATGCTTAAAGTGGGCGGTTCGCAAGTTAGAAAACTAATTAAGTTCTGCTATAACCACACCATCTATTTTCGCAGAATAGTGATGGGATACAGACTAAGACAGGAGTTTCGCAGACTTCTGTCTTTTTATTTTACGCAAAACGTTAACTCAAATATACATCAACTTTAATATTTTTGTTTACAAAGCAATATTACCCTGATAATATATTGAAGCCGTTTTTAGAGTTAACTATCTGTTTACATTATAGCATAAGGAAACTACAGAAGTACAAGAGAAAAGATGTGAAAGGTAACTTACAAGTGGGAAAACCTTGATATATAGCTAAAAATGACAGTTGGAATTCTAGCCCTTTTTGTTGCTGGAGTTTTGTGGTTCTTAAAGGGCTTCTAATAAATACATAGTAAAACCCCCTTCCTAAATAGGTTGGGGGTCTTTTGTAATCGTTATTTAAATCCGTCTATCCTGTTGCATATTGCCGCCCCCGCCAAGAAACCGACTCTCAATAGCATACACAGGGGAGTTTATTTAACGTTACATACTGATTTCCCCGCAATTTTTAGTGTAGGCGGGTACTTTCTTCACTTTTTACCTTTTTCAGAGGTGAAACAAAGTGAACTGGAAGTAATCTTAGTAAGTACATGGTATCAAAGTTGCTTCGAAAAATCCATGAATCCATTGGAAATCCCTTAAAATAAAAAAATTATGAAATTCGTAAAAAGATGTGTAAATTGCAACCATTTCTGGAACTTAGATTGATTGGGGACAACTCCGATTTAATTCACAGAAAAGGGAAGCGGTTAAATTGTTAAAAAACAATCTTGGTGCGAGAAAATTAATGGAAGAAGAAAAGAGAATTCGATTTGAAAAAATGGAGGGTCATATTCGAACCGTAATTGATGAATATATGGTATATAAACTCGATTTAGATGAAGCGATGTATAAACTATTACATCAATCCAGTCCGATTAAAGGGTGGCTAAAGCGTAAAGCGAGAAGGTTTTTACTAGAAAATCATGATCTCAGTATGAAATATACAGTAGATGATATATATAGTTTATTAACAGAAGTAGTATGGAATTTTGTTAAAGAAAGCCTGAATAGGTATGAAGAAATATTAAGTTATATAGGAACCTTGAATTACCGATGTAAATTAAAACTGATTAGTTTCAAAAGATACTTCCTAGCAAGGAAAAGGTCGATAGAAAGGTTAACCACTCCGAAAGATGATGACTCCTTAGATAATATTAGATTGAATACAATTGCGAATGGAAATTACTATGCAAGTACTTACAGAAGTGACGAAAAGAAAGAAAAAATGAAAGGAGGCTCTTTTAAAAATGGAAACTATAGAAAAGTTTTAATTACGGGCTATGAGAGTAGCGAATTAGAGAATAGGCTACTTGTGAATGAAATGCTAGCATCATCCGTATTGCCTGCAAAAGATCGGAAGTTATTGGAATATTTATATGTAAACCCAAGTGCCACGCTATTTGAAATGATGATAAATTGTGAATTTACAAGTAAAAAAGCTGTGAGTCGAGGGATTGAACGAATCAAACGCCAGTATAGTTATATCCTACTTTATTAACTACACTTTATTATATTTGGGGAAGGAGGGGGTTATTTCCGTTCTAATAACCTTATAACTTTATAGGTCGCAGAAAATAACATGATCGTGCGGGTAAATTAGAAAATTGTTTACAAATTGGTGTGCTTCTAAAGAGTTCATGAAAACTCCTATTAACCTGTTAAAGATGTGCCTGTTAGACAAAGTGCTTTAAAGCAAGAGGGTAACTAAGTTATTTAGTTTACCATTGCAACATCCTTTGAGAGTTCTCAGCCCGCACCACGAATGTATTTATATATTAGTAGTATAAAGTATATATACTTGACAGACATTCGATCGTTGCATACTCCATACACTCAGAACCCAGCTGATCCACTCACCTTCACACCATTTGACACAAGATGTAGACAATGTAGAGTCTATACATAATCATTGCATAACAGAACGGTTGAAAAACCCTCATGAACGTTGATATAACAACAATATTCTAAGTGACTTCTGATAACATTTATTATGTTTAATACATGTGTTATACATCACAAATAAAAAGGGAAGTGGGATATTTAATTTTCTGAGAGTCGCCGCCCAGTCATTAAGCTACATAAACTTTGTAACCTATTTTCGGAACCAGCCTAGAGATTTTCTGTAACTAGTTTTAGAGCGGGAAGTATTTTTCCCTTACTAAACATTTTCGGGAATCTTGACGAAGACAGGGGCGGGGAAAGTAGATAACATTTGGGAACTATAACAAAGTATGGCTAAGTATGGCTAAGTATTGCAGAGAAAACGAAAGTAAACAGGAGTTTGAAGAGGTTTTATTTAAAGAATTTACGATATTTCAGGAAAACTTGTAAAATTAGACACTGTATTAGTGAAATTTATCACAAATTATGGTATTATGTAAGTATATTCGTAAGTGATAGTTGAGAGTAAATAGTAATTGCAAGTGTCGCAATCTCGGGCAATTTTTCTTTATGTCTTGAAACAGGTAATTCTCTCTTTGGGTTTAAAACAGGTAACTTCATTCATTGAAGAAACGTCAATACCAATCTTTTAAACATTCTCTTAAAGTATCCTTCAGTCATATTGGAGCCTTTCCGATAGCTGAAGAGTGTTCCACAAACAAACACCTACCTTCCATGTTTATCAACGGTTAACTAAACATACACGCATATCCAAACACACCATAAACTCACATTCTTACTTATCAGTACGGACAATCCTTTTCAATTGGGTCTGAAGGATTACATATGACATTCTATTTGTGGAATACTCTTGAGCTATTGAAAGACACAATAGTTCTACTAAAATCCAAAGGTTTATTTTTTGTGGTAAGTGAAAGCAAGTAATGAGGATAATGAAGTAATTCGCTAGTTAAGTTTTTTCTAATTTCTATGATCGTATTTCGTAGAGCTGAAGCCTTGTTAAAGGCGGATTTTTCGATTAATCAAGTGAGTTGTTTTGCAACTCTTCAAAGTCATTTTAGGACTGGCGGGTTTATAGTTGGAGCTTCCTGTCAGTCCCTCCTTCTTTAATCAATGTGAAATTTATCACACCCACATATAACCACCGCATAAAAGGACGTGAATAATTGTTTTATAAACATCTATCCAAATCGATCTCCCGAAAGATCATCTATATTAAAACTTGTACTTTCCTAGCTAATAGCGGGATTCCAAAAGTATTAAAAACAGCAAAGGTACACCCGCAAACGTGGAATAGAATTTGTTCAGGAGAGGCCACTGAAGAAACGGCACACAAATACCTAGACGCAATCATCAAGCGTTGTTTTCCTGACACAACTTCAGAACATATTGAATGCATCAATACCCGTTATGCTGAGCTTTATAAAGGCGTTAATATCACACGGCTGGGAGGAGCTGAAAAATGCAAAGAGAAGCAGAAACTAAAAACGCTCCCGATCTAAGAAGTAACCCTTTAACTCCACAGGAACAGAAGCAAGTTGATACAATGCTAGTTCCTCCTGAATATTCCGCAATGTTACCCCGACATGTATTGTTTGTTCATCACCTACTCGAAACAAACTTAAACATCACTCAAAGCTGTAAAAACTCAGGTTATTCTCCTACATACGGAAATATTCTCACGCAACGTGAAGACGTACGGGGCTTATATACCCACTTCATACAATCCCGATCCTTTGCAAGTGTAGCAAGTATAGAGGAAGTTATGGAAACAATGACAAAAGCCATGCGGGGAGAATTAAAGGACACTGTTGTAATCCCTTCAGGAAAAGTTATTGAGAAGCCTATAGGGTCTCGTGAGCAAATCAAAGCAATGGAAATGTTAGCGAAGCATTATAGAATCCTTCAGGACGGACGTTTCTCACTTGAAATAAACGGCGGTAACGAATGGACATATACCGTTGATATAGTAGACGATGAAGAACAGGAAGTAATAGACGTAACCCCAACTGAAGAGCTCGAATACATCAACGCAGCCACGCAAGAATAGCAACAACCACACCTACAAAACAACCTCAAAGGAGCAATTCCAAATGACATTATCACTAGATGAAAAAGCAAAATTAAATGAGTTACGCAAATACATGGCGGATCATGAAGCTAAAATTAAAGAGCTACAAAAGTTAGAAGCGGCGAACCTTGCAGAAGAAGTCCGCATTCAAAACCGCAATGAACTAATTTACGGACGCAATCCGAATCAATCATGTTATATCAATTCCAATAACGGACTTTACAAAGTAACCACTAATGAACTTAGTTATGTAAATTCTATTGAACGAATTACTTCAGAGCATTTAGAAGGATCGGACGTAAATAGCCGTATTGAGCTGAGTGGGTTAGATGATTGGACTTATCGCAACCTAAAAGCGGGCATTTATGACGATGCACCAACAAACAAATACTTAAACGTGCTACTAGACGATCAACGCATAGAGAATATGGACTATGTAAAGAACATCGGGAAGTATGAAATGAATGATAAAAACATTTCGCAGGTGTTAAACGCTATGAAGTTTGATGGCATTGTGAACCGTCCGAACGGTGATACAGAATGAATTTTAAAACAGTAAGTCAAGATTATGCCGTTGCAAGTCAGTTGTACCAAAGTAACAAAGAACAAAATGCTAAAGTGAGGATTCTAGATGAGACTTTTAATGTTCGCCCGATTGATGGGACTGGCTTAAACTATATGGACGTAGCTCACAATGATACAATACGTGGTTTAATGGGGGTTTCAAAGTCCGTTGCTATGCTCATTAAGATGATGAGAACTATTGAAAGAGCCAAAGCCCAAACGGATCAAGAAGAACGATTTCTAACTGATACTTTCAAACAGATGGAAGCACAACTTAAATTATTAAAACATGCGGAAACTCGTTTGATATCTTCTTTAGAGATTTGGAACGAAGTACAACCGTACAAGGGGGATTACTAGCATTTTTGAAAATCCCTATGCCAAGCGGAAAAATACAATAAGCTGCCCATATGACAGCTCATTTACATAATTATTGTTATTAGAAGTGCTATAAAGTAAAAAACAAAAATACTATATATTGTTTTCGCAAAAATTTAACACTATATATTGTGTTTATGAAAACTTAATACTATATATTGAGTTTGTTTATATTATTTGGATCTATATATTGTATTTTAGGTACCGTCTCGGTATAATAATCAATGACAGAAATTACATACGCTCTAAAAATATAAAGAAAAGGGGTATTTGAATGAAAGATGAATTAGTAAGTGTTAAAAAACGCGGATGGTGCTGGTATGGCGCTAACACATTCAAAGAAACAGATAATGTAGGTAAATTTATGACTCGTGGAGTAGGTGACATTTCAGATGAAATGCAAGAGTTAATACTTAGGGCAATTGAACTAGGCGTCACACCATTTGTTAAGCATAGTGATCCTGATATGCTTCAATTTAATCCATATTCAAAAGACGGTTCATGGATGATTATTTGGTATTCTACGGATGAGGAAAAAGCTCTAAAGGATTTAGCTAAATTTTTGGTTGAGCATGGGTTAGTGAGGAAAACTAAGTCTGGTAGATATTATAATATTTCATTTAAATATGACGAACAAACTCGAAACGGGGAATATGGCGAACAATTTAAAGCGTCCATTTCTTTGAAAGATTTAATGGATTTGGATACTGGGGAATTCTATTAAATTATTTCTACACACAAGTTATGATATTTAAACAAATCTTTCATTGGATATCATATATATACCTAGTCAACATAACGTCTCATTATCAATAGCAAGGACAAGGGGGGATTCCTTACAGGAGTGAGGGTTCGCCTTTTTCTTTGCTTTTAATTTTGGGAAGGGGTGTTTATAAAATAGATTTATTAGAAATGCTGTAAAACGGAATGTGAAATCAGAGGGATAAGTGGACAAGGGGCGTTTTAACTTGTTGGGAGAGCAGTTTCTTGTATATAGTGTGTTATCAGATATTTTTATTGATTTGGCTAGGTTTTATTGCTATTATATGAAGAGAAAATAAGCAGGTATTTACTTGTTATATTTCACTTCTATTAGAGGTTTTTCGCAAGAAATTAAATGTGGAAAAGCGGAATAGAAGAAGGCTTAAAACCTTGATAATAAACGGTTTATAAAATTTTATCATGCGCCCATAGCTCAGTCGGATAGAGCGGTGGTTTCCGGTACCACGTCTGCCGGGGGTTCGAATCCCTCTGGGCGCGTCAAAAAGTCCTAACTTACGTTTTGTAGGTTAGGACTTTTTTATTTATCTCATTATTTGAGGGTTAAACAAAACAAACTGATGGAAGTCTCATTTTATATGTGTACTTTCAAAATGCCTTGTCTCATTGCTTCTGTTAAAGCTTCGGAGCGTGATCCTACTTTTAATTTTTTGAAGATTTTTGTTAGGTTGTATTCTACAGCTCTTGAACTCATGTACAGTTCATCAGCAATTTGTTTATTGCTACTTCCTTTAGAGACGGATTCTAAGATTTCTAATTCTTTTTGTGTAAGAAGAGCGGTTTTATTTTCAAGTTGTTGAGTCATTATATCGTCTTTACGTAGTTGACGTAATAACGAAATAGGAAGTAAAGTATATCCGTTTACAGCTGCACGAATTGCCATTAATAGCTCTTGTTGAGAAGCTGATTTACTAATAATGCCGCTGATACCAGAGTTTATTAATAAATTGAATTGGGATACGTATTCAAAACCTGTATATAAAATGATTTTTGCATCTGTTTGAATATGTAATATTTTCTGGGCGAGTTCAATACCACTACAATTGGGCATATTCATATCTAAGAGGTATACGTCAAAAGGTGTAGCGTCACTTTTTATAAGTGCTTCCTGTTCATTTAAAATATATTCCGCTTGCATATCTTCTTCTAATTCAATCATGTTCTTTGTTCCTTCGCCTACAATTTGATGATCATCTACGATTAATACTCGAATCATTATTTACCACCTCGGAACTGTAATGTTTATTTGAAGTCCTTTTTTAGCTTCGGATACTATATGTATTTCTCCACCAATTGATTGAAGCCTTCCTTTTATACCGGAAAGTCCCATATGCTGATTAGGAGAGTAGGGAGTGTCTATATTAAAACCTTTGCCGTTGTCTCGGTAGTCTAGGAAAATACAGTTATTCTCTTCCCATAAAAAAATCGATACGATGGTTGCCTCGGAATGTTTATCTGCGTTTGTTAGTAGTTCTTGAATGATACGATATAAAGATAAAATTTTGTCAAAATCGTAATGATGTTCTTGAATTGATTCGTGATCAAATTGAATTTGAAACTGCACACGTAATTGTGTTTGGGCTAGCAATTCTCTTAATGCACCAATTAAACCAGCATCTGATAAAAGTGATGGACGCAATTCATTACATGTGTCGCGAATTTGTTGTATTACATCGTGCATACCGAAGTGGATTTTTTTTAGTTCATTTTTTAATTCTAGTGGAACGGATTTGTTTTTTAGTAAAGAGTCTAGTTTGCGGTACCATACGATTTGATCTTGTAATGCAGAGTCGTGTAAATCTGAAGCGAGTCGGCGCCTTTCTTGTTCAGAAATTTGAAAGAGTAGGCGTGATAAGCTTGCAGAATTTGTTTTGGATTCTAAACTCTCCTGCTCTAGAGAATGAATAATTTCATTAATGGTATACAAGTTTTCGTAAATAAGACGGACGTATGTCGTGACAGTGATGAACCATGATTTTTCATGCGTATTATATTTAATATTATTCACTTTTGTTCCAATCCAGATGTAGTGCTTTATATGTTTAGTAGAGTATAAGTAAATACCGATGCATCCATCATCCTCTAATAAATCATTAATTAGTAATGCTGCCATACTCCATTTTTTCTTTTTAGAAAGTGTGAAATCTTTCGTTTGTCCATATCCGTTGCATTGTGTATATGTGTTGTCTTTCATATCATATTGAACAAATTGAACAAAAGAAGGTTTCAACATCGAAACGATTTCATTAGTGAATTTTTTCTCTAACTCTTCTGTTTTCATAATAGATGATAGCTGTGCGGTAAACTGTTCAATGTTTACGTATAAGTTTGTTTTAGTCCGAAAGAGGTGATTACGGAATGTAAAATCTAATCTTTCTTTTAATATGAGAAATAGAATGTTTAACGGGAAAATAATAATAAAACTTTGCAGCAGTCGAGAGAGAAAATTGTCTTTGTAATAAATGCTCCAGCTCGTAATGATTGCAATTAATAGAGTTGGGATTAGTGACAGAAATGCGTAATATCGTAAACGATCAAATACAAAATCTATATCAAAAATCTGCTTAGTCGCTACTAAATAAAAATAACCGATTGGAAGAGCGATTAGGAACATAGCTCCAATATCTGCTGAGAGAATCGGTGTACTGAATATTGCATCTGGAAGAGCATAGAGTGTAACGAACGGAAAGAAGGCAATGGAATGAATCGTGAGCATTAATTTTAAAAATGGTTTATGTACTGTATTGTGATATTTGATATAGGCACGGATTAAAAAGTATATGCAAAAGATAATATTTATTGAAAGGTAAATTAGTTCTAATCCATCGGTATTAACTACGGGAAATGGAATGAACATCATTAAAATAGAGAGTGATAATAAAATAATGCCAATTGCAATGTCGATTTTTAGAAATCTCATAGAAATGACGTATAGTTGCTTTTTCTTAAATAATTCATTCAACAATAAAATGAGAGACATAGGTGTACCTTGAAATACAATACTTAAAATAATGAGGGCGATAAAATCACCTTTACCAGATTCAACTGCAATTAGAAGACTTGAGGAAGTCATGAATAGAAACGTGATCAAAAAGAATTTTTCCCGGTTCAAAGGCTTCTTTGTATAAAGAAAAATAGATAACCCTAAACAAATAAAAGCGAGTAGGAAGGGGAAGTATACAGAAATGATTTTGTCACGATAATCAATGAAATGTTGTGTTCCTTTATAAGTTTGGGTGATATCATCTTTTTTAACTTGTATTTCTGATGCATTTAGTGATTGGTTTTGATATCCAGGAAGTATTCCTAAATGAGGCTTTTCTTTATTAATCGAATAGATTATATCTCCTTCTTTTAAGTCCGTATGAAAAGCCCAACCGGAGGATTTAATTTTTTCTATTGTGTATGTAGCTGAGTCTGTTTTAGAAATAAGAACTCCACTATATGGTTGGTTTATTTTATATAAGATATAGCCTTGTAAACAAAAATACAGGATAGTTACACATGAAATGAAAATGAAATTACGTTGTATCTGCAACGGTTTGGACACCTCTCTTTGTAGGTACATCATTTAATTTCTGAATATTTTTATAATAACATTTAAGAAGTTTTCATACAATCAACTTCATCTGTTGAAATTGCGGTGAACCACATAAGAGTGGTTCGCTTTTTTTACGGTAAATACAGTACGGATTGCGGACAATAGCATCAGAAAGAAGTCTATGATAAAGATACAACTTAACAAGTAAATGAAAGGGGAAATAGTTATGAAAAAGTTTTTGTTGATGGTAGGCGGGATTGTATTAGGAATGGCGGTTATTTATTTCGTAAAAAGCTAAAAGGAGCTGTTAAGGGTGGCATTTGAAATTCAAGGATTAAATAAAACATTTGGTGAATATAAAGCCGTTAATGATTTAAATATACGTGTAGAAGAAGGTGGAATTTTAGGGATGCTGGGCCGAAATGGTGCTGGTAAGACGACAACGATTCGTATGATCTTAGATTTAATCAAACCGGATAGCGGCCAAATTCTATGGAATAATCGCCCTTTTTCAAAGAAAGACCTATCTATTGGCTATTTACCAGAAGAGCGTGGATTATACCCGAAAATGAATGTAGTGGAGCAATTGGTGTATTTCGGCAAGTTAGAAGGAATGCCAGCTAATCTTGCAAAAAGGCATGCGTTACAATGGCTAGAAAAATTAGAAATGACACCACATTTAAAGAAGAAAACAGAGGAATTGTCAAAGGGAAATCAACAAAAAATCCAATTGATTTCAGCGATATTGCATAATCCGGAATTCATCATACTAGATGAACCATTTAGTGGATTGGATCCTGTAAATGCAGAGATGTTAAAAAATGTTGTGCTCGAGTTAATCGCGCAAAGAAAAACGATTATCTTCTGTAGTCATCAAATGGACAGTGTAGAAACGTTCTGTGAGGAAATTTGTATTATGAAAAATGGTCAACTTGTATTATCGGGTGCCTTGTCAGATATTAAGAAAAGTTATCAATACAAATATATGACGTTGCAAACGGAAGGGGATATTGAACCTATTCTTAAGAAGAAAAATTTCAATTTTGAAAAAGTTAATCGTACGTTCATGATTAAAGTTAATGATGGAGAGGATGCATTTTCGCTGCTTGAAGATATTAAAACTAAACAATATATCCGAGATGTTTCTATTAAAGAACCTTCTTTACATCAAATCTTTGTTGAAAAGGCGGGTGCATAAGTAATGAGGAATTTCTGGATTGTTTTAGGGCAAACGTATTGGGATCGTGTGAGGACGAAAATATTTATTGGGATGACATTGTTATTAATAGGGGGAGGGATATTCTTATTCTCCTTTCCAACTTTAGTACAAAAGTTTTCTGGAGAGAAAGAAAAAGCAAAGGTTGTATTTATTTCCGAAGCACCTAATGTTACTTTGGATCAATCTAATCTTAGTAAAGCTCTTCCAGAATGGGATTGGTCTTTAGGTGATAAAACAAAATTAAATCAATATAAGCAAGATTTGTTAGATAAGAAAGTCGAAGCGCTCTTTATATTAAAAGAGGGTGCGGGTGCTGAACCAGTATTAGATTACTTTATGAAGGTGGATAATCCTAAGTTGATTCAAAGTGCGCAGGTATTTGTACAAAATCAGTATTTTCAAAGTGCGGTAGTTAAACAACAGTTATCAGAAGAGGCTGTGAAATCACTGACGATGAACGTGCAAGCGAAAAAGCAAAACTTAAATAACGAAGAAACAAGCTCATTCTTACTGGTGTATTTATTAGTAGCGATTATGTACTTAGCAATTACTTCGTATGGAAATGCGATTGCTACAGCGGTAGCGTCAGAGAAGGCGTCGCGTGTTATGGAAGTGATGGTAACGAAGGTGTCGCCTGTTCACATGGTCTTTGGGAAGATATTAGGAGTCGGTCTTGCTAGTTTGACACAGTTATTTATTTTCTTCCTTAGTATGGCGCTATATATTAAATCTGGAATTTTCAAGGTATCGGATTCGTTTTTTGGAGTGAATATTGATGTAAATATGATTACAGGTGAGCATGCTGCATATTTCTTGTTATATTTTGTTCTCGGTTACTTCGTTTATGCGGCACTTTTCGCAGTGTTTGGTTCTATGGTAAGCAGGCCAGAAGAATTATCTGGAACAACGATGCCAATTACTCTTATATTGATGGGAAGCTTAGTGGTGGAGTTATTAGTAGTACTTGATAACCCTGAAGGGTTAGTATCAAGAGTGACATCATATGTACCGTTTACAGCTCCAATCAGTATGGTAGTTAGGATTATTAATGGATCCGTTGGGAGTTTAGAAATTATTACATCTATAGTTGTATTAGTAGCTAGTATCAGCTTAATTGCTATGTTTGCAGCAGAGGTCTATCCGAAAGGCGTGTTAAGAAGTGGTAAGAGCCTTAAATTTAGTCAATTGTTAAAAAATAATTAATTGTAGGGGGGAATAAATAATGAGATTTTTTTCGAAAAGAAAACAAAAAATGATGGATAGTAGTGGCGAGAGAAGCGTGAAAAAAATAGTTGAGTTGTCTGTGGAAGAGATGAGGGGAATTCAAGGAGCGTCTAGTGAATCAAATGATTATCTCTATGATTCCTATGTAATTAGGAATCAAAGTTCCTTAGCGTTGAATAAAAGGTTTCTTCCTTAATAAAAATCATAAAAGAGTAGTTAGGCATAGTGAAGCGTCACTATACCTAAACTGCTCTTTTTATTTTGGAATTGAACAGAGAGAAATTTAATGTTGTTATATATAAAATTAAGAGTTACTATTAGTATGTGGTTATAAAAAGTTTATCCCGCATTAACGGGCAGTAAGACCCCCACCTCAAAATTCAGCGGAAGCAAAGAAGTTAGGTGGGGATCGGACTGCCCGTAAAAGCCCGATTGGTAAGGGCTAATAATCAGTGGGGATGGACAAAACCCCCCACTGATTAAAGTTTCACTTTATTATTTTCTTTCAATATTATTCAAATTTCGGTTGTAAGTTGTAAATCTCATTAATACATATAAATTAATAATATTTTGGAATGGGTGTCTGCGTGAGGATTCTCCTTTTACCAAACTTATTGTACAATAGAAACAAGGGGGAGATTAGTTTGAAGGCAAGTCTTTTACAAGAACAAAGCTTACGTTTGGCAATGACACAAGAGTTAAGGCAAGCGATTACAATGCTCCAGTATAATGTACAAGAATTATCGGAGTTTTTGTATGAGCAATCGTTAGAGAATCCCCTTATTGAGTTAGGTGGTTTTGAGAGGGAGAAGAAAAAGAGCTCTAACAACAGTAAAAGTACCAGCAAACAAGTCGAGAATCAGATGGAAATCTACAGTGTGGATTCTACAACGATTCAGCAACATTTATTAAATCAAATACAGTATTATAAAATAGATGAAGAAGAGCGAAAAGTAGCTTCTTTCATTATTATGAACATGGATGGAAATGGATATTTACAAGAAACGAATGAAGAGTTAGCAGAGCTCCTTTCTGCACATATTCATGTAGTCGACCGTTCTGTAGAGCTTGTCCAATCACTGGAGCCAGCAGGGGTAGGGGCGCGTAATATTCAGGAATGTTTAACCTTACAATTGAAGCGCTTACAAAGGCGAAATGGATTAGCAGAAGAGGTTGTAGAAGATCATTTCGCTTATTTTGTGAAGAAAGATTGGCGAAAGCTCGTTCAAGTGTTGAAATGTAGTAATGAGGAATTACAGAGTGCGGTAAATTGTATAACGTCATTACAACCAAAACCAGGTCTTGCGTTTTCTTCAGATAAACCACTTTATATTGTGCCTGATATGGCGGTGAAAAAAGATGGCGATCGCCTCGTTTTACAAATGAATGAGAGAAATATGCCGAGAATTGAAATTCACTCTGAATATAGTGCGCTTCTTAATAATAGTGAAAGTGAAGTAGCATCTTACGTATCAGAAAAGTATCAGCATGTGCAGTGGATTATGCGCAGTTTGAAGCAGAGAAAACAGACATTGCTGCAAGTAATGACTATTATTATGGAAAAACAACGTGATTTCTTCTGGAAAGGTCCAGAGTATTTAAGACCTCTCGCTTTAAAAGAGGTAGCGGAAGAGTTAAGTGTGCATGAATCGACAATTAGTCGTGCGACGCGAAATAAATATGTGCAAACACCACACGGTTTATTTGAGATGAAATCGTTCTTTAGCAATGCCGTTTCGACGACTGAAGATGAAGCAGTTTCTACAAAACGTGTAAAACAATTTATTCAAACGCTAATTGGGGCAGAGGATAAGAAAAAGCCACTTTCAGATCAAAAGATTTCAAAATTATTAGAAGAAGAGCATGAAATTGTTATTTCTCGAAGAACAGTGGCGAAGTATAGAGAACAAATGCATATCCCAGCTTCGTCATTACGAAAAACGATCGGATAGGTGAAGAAGATGAAAGTTGTACTGTATACTAAAAAAGATTGTGGCCTTTGCGTGAAGGCAAAACAAGTTTTACAGGAAGTACAATGTGAATATTCTTTTCAAATCGAGGAAATAGATATATATGAAGATAATGACCTTTTAGAAAAATATCACTTAATGATTCCGGTTGTAGAAATGGACGGAAAACAAGTAGAATATGGTAACATTCACAAAGGTGTCATAATAAACTATATAAAGAATGCAGTTAAGAGTTGAATAAGTTTCTATCTCCTGTTACAATAATACACGTAGCAGGGATTATTTTTTTAACCTATGTGGGACACAAAATGTCACTACGGGACGTAAAGTGACCACGAGGGAAAATGAACCGATGTAGTGAGGAGAAAAGATATGCGCTCATGGATTCAGAACACAAAAAAATTATTACCTGATCTGCTACCTGTTATGCAAACGAGAATGCAAATTCTTCAATACATTAGGCTCATGCAGCCGATTGGAAGAAGAAACTTATCAGCAAGTCTCGGTATGACAGAACGAGTATTGCGAAGTGAAGTTCAAGTTTTGAAAGAACAAAACTTAGTTCACGTCGCTTCTTCTGGAATGACTTTGACAGAAGAAGGAACAGCTTTAGTTCTTGCTTTGGAAGACTTTATGAAAGAAATTTCCGGGTTAAAGGTTTTAGAAAAGCAACTTAAGGAAACATTAGACTTGGATGAAGTTTTCGTTGTCCCTGGTGATAGTGATGAATCACCTTGGGTCAAACTGGAGATGGGCCGTGCTTGTGTGACTTGTATAAAAGACCGTCTGACAGCGAATAATATCGTTGCTGTGGCTGGAGGAACTACGCTAGCTGCTGCTGCGGACATGATGCAACTTGATTGCAAAGATTTACATATGCTGTTTGTCCCAGCACGTGGTGGAATTGGAGAAGGTGTTGAATTAGAAGCCAATACCATTTGTGCCAAGATGGCGCAAAATACGATGAGTAATTATCGCTTATTGTATGTTCCAGACCATGTTAGTAGCGAAGCATATGCGTCTATTGTGACAGAGCCTTCCGTGAAAGAAGTTCTTGAGTTGATTCGATCTTCCAATATCGTCATTCATGGAATAGGTGATGCGTTAACAATGGCACGTCGCAGAAGTACTTCAGAAGCAGATTGGTTAAAGATTCAGGCAAGCGAAGCAGTTGGCGAAGCTTTCGGTTACTACTTTAATGAAGAAGGAAATGTTGTTCATAAAGTAAGAACAGTTGGTATGCAACTAGAGGACTTACAAAATGTATCTCATGTTGTTGCAGTCGCTGGAGGTTCTTCAAAGGCAAAAGCAATACAGGCTGTAATTAAACAAGGGCACACTTCAATTCTAATTACAGATGAAGGTGCAGCAAAACAGTTAACAAAGGGTTTTACCCTTTAATATAATCCCCCAAGGAGGAAATTCAAATGACTAAAATTGGTATTAATGGATTTGGACGTATCGGACGTAACGTATTCCGCGCAGCTCTTAACAACTCTGAGGTAGAAGTAGTAGCAATCAACGACTTAACAGATGCTAAAACATTAGCTCACCTTTTAAAATATGACACAGTTCACGGAACTTTAAATGCAGAAGTATCTGCTAACGAAAACAGCATCGTTGTTAACGGTAAAGAAATTAAAGTTATCGCTGAGCGTGATCCAGCTCAATTACCATGGAGCGACTACGGAGTAGAAGTAGTAGTAGAATCTACTGGCCGTTTCACTAAAAAATCAGATGCTGAGAAACACTTAGGTGGATCAGTTAAGAAAGTTATCATCTCAGCTCCAGCTTCTGACGAAGATATCACTGTAGTTATGGGTGTTAACCACGAACAATACGATGCAGCTAACCACAACGTAGTATCTAACGCTTCTTGTACTACAAACTGTCTAGCTCCATTCGCTAAAGTATTAAACGAAAAATTCGGCGTAAAACGCGGAATGATGACAACAATTCACTCTTACACTAACGACCAACAAATCTTAGACTTACCACACAAAGATTTACGTCGTGCTCGTGCAGCAGCTGAAAACATGATCCCAACATCTACTGGTGCAGCTAAAGCTGTAGCATTAGTATTACCAGAACTTAAAGGTAAATTAAACGGTGGCGCTGTACGTGTTCCAACTGCTAACGTTTCTCTAGTTGACTTAGTTGTTGAACTTGACAAAGAAGTAACAGTTGAAGAAGTAAATGCAGCATTCAAAGCAGCAGCTGAAGGCGAATTAAAAGGTATCCTTGGATACAGCGAAGAGCCATTAGTATCTATCGACTATAACGGATGTACAGCTTCTTCTACAATCGATGCATTATCTACAATGGTAATGGAAGGTAACATGGTTAAAGTACTTTCTTGGTACGATAACGAAACTGGTTACTCTAACCGCGTAGTAGACCTAGCAGCTTACATGACTTCAAAAGGTCTTTAATTCTTAATTATATAAGTTATCAATGACAAAACGAGGGAGAGGGTTTGTTCCCTCTCTCTCTTCTTTCGTTTTAAAAGCAAATGTGTTAAGCTTTTGAGTGGGTTTTGTCAATCCTAACTAGTAGTCGGAGGGAAATCCAATGAACAAAAAATCAATTCGTGACGTAGATTTAAAAGGTAAGCGTGTATTTTGCCGCGTTGATTTCAACGTACCTATGAAAGAAGGCAAAATTACAGATGAAACTCGTATCCGTGCAGCTCTTCCTACAATTCAATATTTAGTAGAGCAAGGTGCGAAAGTTATTTTAGCAAGTCACTTAGGCCGTCCAAAAGGTCAAGTAGTAGAAGAAATGCGTTTAACTCCAGTAGCAGCACGTTTAGGCGAGCTTCTTGGTAAAGACGTTAAAAAAGCGGACGAAGCATTCGGACCAGTTGCACAAGAAATGGTTGCAGCAATGAACGAAGGCGACGTATTAGTTCTTGAAAACGTACGTTTCTATGCGGGCGAAGAAAAGAACGATGCAGAACTTGCGAAAGAATTTGCAGCACTTGCTGACATCTTCGTAAACGATGCATTCGGTGCAGCTCACCGTGCTCACGCTTCTACAGCAGGTATCGCAGACTACCTACCAGCAGTATCTGGTCTATTAATGGAAAAAGAGTTAGATGTACTTGGTAAAGCACTTTCTAACCCAGAACGTCCATTTACAGCTATCATCGGTGGTGCGAAAGTAAAAGATAAAATCGGTGTAATTCGTCATCTATTAGACAAAGTAGATAACTTAATCATCGGTGGTGGACTTGCTTACACATTCGTTAAAGCTTTAGGTCATGAAATTGGTCTATCTCTATGTGAAGACGACAAGATCGAACTAGCTAAAGAATTTATGCAACTTGCAAAAGAAAAAGGCGTAAACTTCTACATGCCAGTTGATGTTGTAATCACTGAGGAATTCTCTGAAACTGCAACAACTAAAATCGTTGGTATCGACTCTATCCCTTCTAACTGGGAAGGCGTGGACATCGGTCCTAAAACACGTGAAATTTATGCAGATGTAATTAAAAATTCTAAGCTTGTTGTATGGAATGGACCAATGGGTGTATTCGAAATGACTCCATTCGCAGAAGGTACAAAAGCAGTAGGACAAGCATTAGCAGATGCAGAAGATACATACTCTGTTATCGGCGGTGGTGACTCTGCAGCAGCTGTTGAAAAATTCGGTATGGCTGATAAAATGAGCCACATTTCTACTGGCGGCGGTGCGTCATTAGAATTCATGGAAGGTAAAGAGCTTCCAGGTGTAGTTTGTCTTAACGACAAATAAGTAGCAGCCAAAGAAAAAGGACGGTGCAAAGCATGCGTAAACCAATTATCGCAGGTAACTGGAAAATGAATAAAACTCTATCAGAAGCAGTTAGCTTCGTAGAGGAAGTTAAAGGTCAAATCCCAGCAGCTTCAGCTGTTGATGCAGTAGTTTGCTCTCCAGCTCTATTCTTAGAGCGCCTTGTAGCAGCAACTGAAGGGACTGACTTACAAGTAGGTGCACAAAACATGCACTTCGAAAAAAATGGTGCATTCACTGGCGAAATTAGCCCAGTAGCACTTAGCGACTTAAAAGTTGGCTATGTAGTACTTGGCCACTCTGAGCGTCGTGAAATGTTTGCTGAAACAGATGAGTCAGTAAACAAAAAGACTATCGCAGCATTTGAACATGGTTTAACACCAATCGTATGTTGTGGTGAGACTTTAGAAGAGCGCGAAAGCGGAAAAACATTTGATCTAGTAGCAGGTCAAGTGACAAAAGCACTTGCAGGTTTAACAGAAGAGCAAGTTAAAGCAACTGTTATCGCTTATGAGCCAATCTGGGCTATCGGTACAGGTAAATCTTCTTCTTCTGCAGATGCAAACGAAGTATGTGCGCACATCCGTAAAGTTGTTGCAGAAGCTGTTTCTCCAGAAGCTGCAGAAGCTGTTCGTATCCAATACGGCGGTAGCGTAAAACCAGAAAACATTAAAGAGTATATGGCACAATCTGACATCGACGGCGCTTTAGTTGGCGGTGCTAGCTTAGAGCCTGCTTCGTTCTTAGGTCTTCTGGGGGCGGTAAAATGAGAAAGCCAACAGCTTTAATCATTCTTGACGGTTTCGGACTTCGTGAAGAAACTTACGGGAATGCTGTAGCACAAGCTAAGAAACCTAATTTTGATGGTTACTGGAACAAATTCCCTCACACAACGCTTACAGCTTGTGGTGAGGCGGTAGGTCTTCCAGAAGGTCAAATGGGTAACTCTGAGGTTGGTCACTTAAATATCGGTGCTGGCCGCGTAGTATATCAAAGCTTAACACGCGTTAACGTTGCAATTCGTGAAGGTGAGTTCGATAAGAACGAAACTTTTCAAAATGCAATTAAAAGCGTAAAAGAAAAAGGTACTGCACTTCATTTATTCGGTTTACTTTCTGACGGTGGTGTGCACAGTCACATGAACCATATGTTTGCTCTTCTTCGCTTAGCAGCAAAAGAAGGCGTGGAGAAAGTTTATATCCATGCATTCTTAGACGGCCGCGATGTTGGACCACAAACAGCAAAAGGTTATATCGATGCAACGAATGAAGTAATTAAAGAAACAGGAGTAGGACAATTCGCGACTATCTCTGGTCGTTATTACTCTATGGACCGTGACAAGCGTTGGGATCGCGTAGAAAAATGTTACAGTGCTATGGTGAATGGTGAAGGCCCTACTTATAAATCAGCAGAAGAGTGTGTAGAAGACTCTTATGCGAACGGTATCTATGATGAATTCGTATTGCCGTCTGTAATTGTTAACGAAGATAACACGCCAGTTGCAACAATCAATGATGATGATGCAGTTATCTTCTATAATTTCCGTCCAGACCGTGCAATTCAAATTGCTCGTGTATTTACAAACGAAGACTTCCGTGAGTTCGATCGTGGTGAAAAAGTACCTCACATTCCAGAATTCGTATGTATGACACACTTCAGTGAAACTGTAGATGGATACGTGGCATTCAAGCCAATGAACCTTGATAACACTTTAGGTGAAGTTGTTGCGCAAGCGGGATTAAAGCAACTTCGCATCGCGGAAACTGAAAAGTATCCGCACGTTACATTCTTCTTTAGCGGTGGTCGTGAGGCTGAATTCCCAGGAGAAGAACGTATCTTAATTAACTCACCAAAGGTTGCAACGTATGACTTGAAACCTGAAATGAGCATTTACGAAGTAACGGACGCTTTAGTAAATGAAATCGAAAATGATAAACATGATGTTATCATTCTTAACTTTGCGAACTGTGATATGGTTGGCCATTCTGGGATGATGGAACCAACAATTAAAGCAGTAGAAGCAACTGACGAATGTTTAGGAAAAGTTGTAGAAGCGATTCTTGCAAAAGATGGTGTAGCACTTATTACTGCTGACCATGGTAATGCTGATCAGGAGTTAACTGCTGATGGCGGTCCTATGACAGCTCATACAACTAACCCGGTTCCTTTCATCGTTACAAAAAATGATGTAGAGCTTCGTGAAGGTGGTATTTTAGGAGATATCGCTCCAACAATGCTTACACTTTTAAATGTGGAACAACCGAAAGAAATGACAGGTAAAACAATTATTAAATAATTTGCTTATATAAAAAGGAGAGAATTTATTATGCCAACAATTATTGATGTTTATGCTCGCGAAGTCCTTGACTCTCGTGGTAACCCAACTGTAGAAGTAGAAGTTTATACAGAAAGCGGCGCTTTCGGACGCGCTATCGTACCAAGTGGTGCATCTACTGGTGAGCACGAAGCAGTAGAATTACGTGACGGTGACAAATCTCGTTACCTTGGTAAAGGTGTTATTAACGCAGTAAACAACGTTAACGAAATTATCGCTCCAGAAATCGAAGGTTTCGATGTAACTGACCAAGCTGGTATCGACCGTGCTATGATCGAATTAGATGGCACTCCAAACAAAAGTAAACTAGGCGCTAACGCTATCCTTGGTGTATCTATGGCAGTAGCTCACGCAGCAGCTGACTTCGTAGGTCTTCCATTATACCGTTACCTTGGTGGATTCAATGCAAAACAATTACCAACTCCAATGATGAACATCATCAACGGTGGTTCTCACGCTGATAACAACGTTGACTTCCAAGAGTTCATGATCTTACCAGTTGGTGCTCCAACATTCAAAGAATCAATCCGTATGGGTGCTGAAGTATTCCATGCACTTAAAGCTGTATTACATGACAAAGGTCTTAACACTGCAGTAGGTGACGAAGGTGGATTCGCTCCAAACCTTGGTTCTAACCGTGAAGCTTTAGAAGTAATCATCGAAGCTATCGAAAAAGCTGGTTATAAAGCTGGCGAGAACGTATTCTTAGGAATGGACGTTGCTTCTTCTGAGTTCTACAACAAAGAAACTGGTAAATATGACCTTGCAGGTGAAGGCCGTACTGGCTTAACTTCTGCAGAAATGGTTGATTTCTATGAAGAGCTTTGCAAAGACTTCCCAATCATCTCTATCGAAGATGGTTTAGACGAAAACGACTGGGATGGTCACAAATTATTAACTGAGCGTATCGGTGATAAAGTACAATTAGTTGGTGACGATTTATTTGTAACTAACACTCAAAAACTTGCTGAAGGTATCGAAAAAGGTATCTCTAACTCAATCTTAATTAAAGTTAACCAAATCGGTACTTTAACTGAGACTTTCGAAGCTATCGAAATGGCTAAACGTGCTGGTTACACAGCAGTTGTATCTCACCGTTCTGGTGAAACTGAAGATGCTACAATCGCTGACATCGCAGTTGCAACTAACGCTGGCCAAATCAAAACTGGTTCTATGAGCCGTACTGACCGTATTGCTAAGTACAACCAATTATTACGCATCGAAGACGAACTAGGCGAAATCGCTGTTTACGATGGTATCAAATCTTTCTATAACATCAAACGATAATTGTAGAAAATAAACGACAGACCGTGAGAAATCACGGTCTGTTTTTTTATGCTAAAATTGTTCACCCGTCATAAGTGACATGAAATGTTTGAAGAAGCGGTTATAGTCAAAATCAATTGCAATTTGATGAACCGGCCAATCAATAAATGGCTTCTGGTTCACTAAAGAGCGAAATTCCCCTATGCTTGCTCCTTGTGCAGAGGATTCTGTCATGACAACAATAGGTGATTTATGATACGTGAACATAGAGTTATCAAATAAAGCGAGTATTGGAATTGTGTCATGGAAAGGACTCCCCTTTAAATGTGGTAGGGCGTCTTTATAATATCCGTAGTAATAATGATCAAATAACGGTTTGACAAGTGGAGCTTTTCCTTTCGCCTCAATGTATTCTGCCATTTCTGGTGTAATGATGGAGTATTGAGTGACGTTTAATGGGTATATGTACATGTTAACTGCGGATTGAAGGACTATATTAGCGGCAGTAGGATCGCCATAAAAGTTTGCTTCGGAAATAGGGGTAACATTACCAGGATGTAAAAAGGCACCGCCCATTACGTAGTAAGATTTAATTTGTTTCATTAACTGTTTGCACATGATAAACAAAATTGCTAGGGAGGTAAGTCTTCCTAAACTTACAATGATTAATTCATCTTTATACTGTTCAATAAGAGGAATGACTTCAAAAAAATTCTCCATTTCTCCGTTAGTCACATTCACCTTTGGAATAATTGGACCGAGCCCCTGTTTCCCATGTACATCCGTAAAAAACGCAGGTGGGGCACCAGTAAGGGGACGTTCTGAACCACCGAATATCTTGATATTTCTATTCTTTGTTTCGTTATTAAAAAAATGAGCATTTTCTACGGCTATTTTTTTTGGAACATTGCCGTAATCAGCAACGATACCGACGATTTCTATTTCATCGATAAAGAATGCTAAGAGGAGAGCCATCGTATCATCAATCCCAGGATCACAAAAAATGAGAACTTTTTTGGGCATATGTTCACCACCTATCTTGTTTATCCCGTACAAATCCGCTTGGTGAGGGCTAATAATTAATGAAGATGAGGAAAACCTCATTGATTAAAGTTTCACTTTATATATATGTAAGTTTAAGAATAAAAAGATTATTTTATTGAAATAATAATCTTTTAAATTCAGAAAATAAAAACTTTTTATATTAGGTCAAGGGTTTTGACATAATTTTCGTTTGGAAATGCAGTCATATCAAGGTTGTAAGCGTATAACATAGGCTGTTTTTGCTGTCAAGTTGATAAATTGCAGCTTTTTACAATTTATACTATGATAAAGATATTAACAGAAGATCGTATAAACATGAGGGATGATGAACATGAAATTTACAAAGATTCTTGTCCAAATTGCTGCTCTTTACGTGTTTTATATGGTTGGAACTTGGGTGCAAGAAATGCTAAATATTCCGATTCCAGGAAGTTTGATTGGAATGTTCCTCTTACTTGTTTTACTTAGCCTAAAAGTTCTTCCAGTGAAATGGTTCGATTTAGGAGCAGAAACACTCGTTGCTATTATGCCGTTTTTATTAATTCCGCCAACGCTTGGCCTAATGAATTACGGTGCTTTTTTTATGAGTAAAGGAATTTCTCTTTTCATTACAGTTGTAGCGAGTACATTTTTAATTATTATTGTCGCAGGACATACAGGACAATATCTTGCGAATAGGAAGGAAAGAGAGTCGCGATGAGCCAAATATTAATCGGAATCGGTTGGGTTCTTTTTACGGTGCTATTATATCAATTATCTAAAAAAATCTATAAATTATTTCCAACACCATTCACCATTCCAATGCTTGTAGCAACTGGATTAATGGCTTTCCTATTTATCGTGCTTGATATACCATATCAACATTATATGGAAAGTGGTGGTGGCTGGATTGCAAAGCTACTTGGACCCGGTGTTGTAGCATTTGCAATTCCTCTTTATAAACAACGTCATGTTCTGCAAAAATATGTTGTACCGATTGCTGGCGGGGTATTAGTAGGTACAACAGTTGCAATCGCTAGTGATTTTGCGATTGCTTCACTTATGGGAACGGATAAAAGCTTAATCTTATCGTCATTACCAAAATCGGTGACAATGCCAGTTGCGATGAGTGTTTCTGAACAAGTCGGTGGTGTACCTTCCTTAACAGCAGCTTTCGTTGTTATCGCAGGTATTACTGGAACGATTACAGGACCCCTTTTATTAAAATGGAGCCGTGTTACAAACTCAGTTGGTAAAGGTATCGGATTTGGATGTGCTTCTCATATTATGGGCGTGATGAGAGCGATGAAAAATAACGAGCATGAAGGTGTTATTGGATCGGTAACAATGACATTAACAGCAATTTTGACATGTTTACTTGGACCGTTATTTGCGATGATGTTTATGTAATAGAAGAAAAGCGAGAGCGCCTCTATAGCTCTCGCTTTTCTATAGAATTTATGCTACAGTTACAATAACTGAATCTTTGTAGGAGGTACGCCAAGTGCATACGTTATTATCAGTTTTACTTATTATTGTATCGATTTTAATGATTGTTATGGTACTTATGCAATCTAGTAATAGCTCAGGCCTTTCAGGTGCAATTTCAGGCGGTGCGGAGCAATTATTTGGTAAGCAAAAGGCACGTGGAATTGAAGCGGTATTAAACCGTATTACAATTGTTTTAGCTGTATTGTTCTTTGTATTAACAATTGGTGTTACGTACTTCAATTTATAGAATTGAAAGAAGAAGCGTTAGTGAATGGTACTAATGGTTCTTCTTTTTTTGTTTTGCTATTTGAAAGATGTTTCTAATTAGATTATAGAAATACAAATATGGTACACTAGATATAGAAAGAATACGACTAGATTACAGAAGAGAAAGAGGAGAAATACATGATGAAATTAGCATCTCCGAAACCATTTACATTTGAGGGTGGAGACCGCGCTGTTTTATTACTACATGGATTCACAGGGAACTCAGCTGATGTACGTATGTTAGGGCGTTTCTTAGAAAAGAAAGGCTATACTTGTCATGCGCCAATTTATAAAGGGCACGGTGTACCACCAGAAGAGCTTGTTCATACAGGGCCTACAGATTGGTGGCAAGATGTAACGGAGGCATATCAGCTTTTAAAAGATAAAGGTTTTGAGAAAATTGCTGTTGTTGGATTGTCACTTGGCGGCGTATTTTCTTTAAAATTAGGTTATACAGTACCGGTTTTAGGTGTAGTACCAATGTGTGCACCGATGTATATTAAGAGCGAAGAAACGATGTACCAAGGTATATTGGCATATGCCCGCGAATATAAAAAACGTGAGCAAAAATCACCTGAACAAATTGAACAAGAAATGTTGGAATTCCAAAAGACACCGATGAATACATTAAAAGCATTACAACAATTAATTGCTGACGTACGTAACAATGTGGATATGATTTATGCGCCAACATTTGTTGTACAAGCACGTCATGACGAAATGATTAATACAGATAGTGCTAACATTATTTATAACGGTGTAGAATCTACGTTAAAAGACATTAAATGGTATGAAGACTCTACGCATGTCATTACACTTGATAAACAACGTGACGAGCTACATGAGGATGTATATAACTTCTTGGAGCAACTAGATTGGTAAGATCTAGTTGCCTCTTTTTTTCATAAGGAATTTTTTGTGAAAACTGTAAAAATCATAAGGGGAGTATTGAAGTTTCACTTTATACATCCCCTATCTTTCGGATACACTAAATAATATAAGGTTTTAAAGGAGGTATTTTTGCTTGGAAGAAATCATACAAGAACATATTGATAAGTTGTTATTATTTATGAGAGAAGAAGCGTATAAACCGCTAACGATACAAGAGTTAGAAGAGGCATTTGGAATTGAAGGTTCTGAGGGTTTTAAAGATTTTGTAAAGGCACTTGTAACGATGGAAGAGAAGGGACTTGTTATTCGTACACGTAGCAACCGTTACGGTCTTCCTGAAAAGATGAATTTAATACGCGGTAAATTAATTGGACATGCACGTGGTTTTGCATTCGTTGTACCAGACGAGAAGAAAACAGGAGACGATGATCTTTTCATCCCACCTACAGAATTAAACGGTGCACTTCATGGCGATACAGTATTAGCACGCCTTAGTTCTCAATCGAGCGGTTCGCGTCAAGAAGGTTCAATTGTACGCATTTTAGAACGTGGCACGAAAGAGCTAGTTGGTACATATACAGAATCGAAAAACTTTGGATTTGTTATACCTGACAATAAGCGCTGGACGAGTGATATCTTTATCTTGAAAAGCGCATCAATGGGTGCTGTAGAAGGTCATAAAGTAGTTGTGAAAATTACGAGCTATCCAGAGAATCGTTTAAGCGCAGAAGGTGAAGTTATTCAAATTCTAGGTCATAAAAATGATCCAGGAGTAGATATTTTATCTGTCATTCATAAACATCATTTACCTTTAGCATTCCCTGAGGAAGTGATGGAGCATGCAAACAGTGTACCAGAAACGATTTCAGAAGAAGATTTAAAAGATCGCCGCGACCTGCGTGATCAAATGATCGTAACGATTGATGGTGCAGATGCGAAAGACTTAGATGATGCTGTTACAGTAACGAAGCTTGAAAATGGTAACTACAAGCTAGGCGTTCACATTGCGGATGTAAGTCATTACGTTCAAGAAGGCTCTCCAATTGATGTTGAAGCAGCGGAAAGAGCGACAAGTGTGTATCTTGTTGACCGTGTAATCCCGATGATTCCGCATCGTCTATCTAACGGTATTTGTTCATTAAATCCGAAAGTAGACCGTCTGACATTATCTTGTGAAATGGAAATCAACAACTTAGGTGATGTTGTTAAACACGAGATTTTCCAAAGTGTGATTAAAACGACAGAGCGTATGACGTATGCTGACGTAAGAAGCATTTTAGAAGATGAGGACGAAGAGTTAATTAAGCGTTATGAGCCGCTCGTACCGATGTTTAAAGAGATGGGTCAATTGGCACAAATTTTACGTGAAAAACGTATGCGCCGTGGTGCAATTGACTTTGACTTTAAAGAAGCGAAAGTATTAGTAGATGAAGAAGGAAAACCGACAGACGTTGTCATGCGCGATCGTTCTGTATCAGAGAAGTTAATTGAAGAATTTATGCTTGTTGCGAATGAAACAGTAGCAGAGCACTTCCACTGGATGAACGTACCGTTTATGTACCGTGTCCATGAAGATCCGAAAGAAGATAAGCTTGAGCGTTTCTTCGAGTTTGTAACGAACTTCGGATATGCGGTAAAAGGACGTGCGAATGAAGTGCACCCTCGTGCGCTGCAACAAATTCTTGAAATGGTTCAAGGACAGCCAGAAGAAGTAGTTATTTCAACAGTTATGCTTCGTTCTATGAAGCAAGCTCGTTACGATGCGGATAGTTTAGGACATTTCGGTTTATCAACTGAGTTCTACACACACTTCACATCACCAATTCGTCGTTACCCAGATACAATCGTTCATAGATTAATTCGTGAATACATTATTAATGGTAAAGTCGACAACGAAACGCAAGCAAAATGGCGTGAAAAATTACCTGAGATTGCAGAGCACTCTTCTAATATGGAACGCCGTGCTGTTGAAGCAGAGCGTGAAACAGATGAGATGAAAAAAGCAGAGTATATGGTTGATAAGATCGGTGAAGAGTATGACGGTATGATTAGCTCTGTAACAAACTTCGGTTTATTCGTAGAGCTTCCAAATACAATTGAAGGTCTTGTACACGTTAGTTATTTAACGGATGATTACTACCGTTATGACGAGCAGCATTTCGCTATGATCGGAGAACGTACAGGAAACGTATTCCGCATCGGTGATGAAATTACAATTCGCGTTATTAACGTAAACAAAGACGAGCGTGCAATCGACTTTGAAATCGTTGGCATGAAAGGCACACCTCGCCGTAAGTTCAAAGATCGTCCAGTCGTTATCGAGCAGCCAAGAACAGGCAGAAAGAAACGCGGTGGACGTAGCGAGCGCAGTAATGAGCGCGGCGGTGAACGTGGCACAGGTAGAAAATTTGACCGTGGTGGTAAAGGAAAAGGAAGAGGATCTGCATCCGCATCCGCTTCTGCTAGCCAGCCAGGAAAAAAAGATGGTAACGGTAAGAAGAAAAAAGCATTCTTCGAAAACGTACCAGGATTCAAGAAGAAAAAGAAAAAGCGTAAGTAAGAAAAGAGTGGCTTCGCTTTGATGAAAAGCGGGGCCTTTTCTTTTTTTATTGGTGGCTTGAGAACGAGCCACTTTCGCTTTTTAATGGAATCTAGCTACAGTGGCTAGAATGTTCGGCGGCTTCGCTTCTTCCCGAGAGGCAAAGAGCGCCTCAAGGTCAGAAGCTCCATCCACCTCACATTCTGAGCGAGCCACTTTCGCTTTTAATGGAATCCAGCTACAGTGGCTAGAATGTTCGGCGGCTTCACTTCTTCCCGAGAGGCAAAGAGCGCCTCAAGGTCAGAAGCTCCATCCACCTCACATTCTGAGCGAGCCACTTTCGCTTTTAATGGAATCCAGCTACAGTGGCTAGAATCTGTTGGCCATTTCACTCCCTCGGACGAAGCAAAAAGCGCTTCTCTGTCGGGAGTTCCAATGTCCAAAGATTCTGAGCGAGCCACTTTCGCTTTTTATTAACATTTGTTACAATAGTAAAAATAGAGGAGGGACGTTATATGCCAAAGGGTACAGGTAAGGTTATTGCACAAAATAAAAAAGCATTTCATGATTATTTCATCGAAGAAACATACGAAGCAGGGCTTGTCCTTCAAGGAACGGAAATTAAGTCGATTCGTGCTGGACGCGTAAACTTGAAAGATGCGTTTGCACGTGTACATAATGGTGAAGTATGGGTTCATAATATGCACATTAATACGTACGAACAAGGGAATCGTTTCAACCATGATCCACTTCGTACGAGAAAATTACTTCTGCATAAAAAAGAAATTGATAAACTAGCGGGCGCTGCGAAAGAAACAGGTTACGCATTAGTTCCACTTAGAATTTATTTGAAAAATGGATTTGCAAAGATGGCACTTGGTTTAGCAAAAGGTAAGAAGCAATACGATAAACGTCACGATTTAAAAGAGAAAGAAGCTAAACGTGAAATTGCACGCGCGTTCCGTGATCGCCAAAAGATGTAATACAGATATTTACATTTGTAAAATGGAGCGCGTATGTTATAATAACTTATGTAAGGTTGTTGCACATTGAAAAACAGCTCTTAGTAGCTATCACGATATTTTCTTCGTATGCTCCATTTTTATCATGGGGACGTTACGGATTCGACAGGGATAGTTCGAGCTTAGGTTGCGAGTCGAGGGGATCGGCCTCGTTAAAACGTCAAAGCCTATAATTGGCAAACAAAACAATCTTTCTTTAGCTGCTTAATTGCACTAAAGGTTCCTCCCTCCATCGTCCATGTGGTAGGGTAAGGGACTCAAACTAAGTGGACTACGCCGGAGTTCGCCGTCTGAGGACAAAGGAAGAGAACAACCAGACTAGCAACTTGGAAGCCTGTCGATAGGCCGAAGAGTTCGCGAAGTGCTAATATATCGACTACACTCGTAGAAGCTTAAGTGCCGATATTTTTGGACGTGGGTTCGACTCCCACCGTCTCCACCAATACATATTTGGTGGTTTTTTATTTTGTATGATATGAACCATAATTTTGCCAGGTTGGCGAGGTTATGGTTCTTTTTGTTTATGGAAAAGTTATAGTTCTAAAAATAGAATGTATCTAATTCTTTGGTTCTTTCACTTACATCCTCAATGTATCTTGTGTGCTATCCCTTAATGATCACAATTTTATCCCGTCAAAGCCTGAGTGGTGAGGACTGATAATTAGTGGGGATGAACATCCCTGTTTGATCAATTAATACTTCACTTTATTTGAATCTTCATATATTTTGTGTTTTTATCCATACCTATTGTAAGATTATATAGAGTTCTCCTAATAAGCTGTTTTAATGGATTATTTAGGGGGGGAATTTGTAAATCATAAATTGTTTTTTCGGAATAATTTTTTATATAAATAAGTTATATTGAAGTAGAGGTGAACCATCGGTGAAGCAGGTGTTGGTGATTAAAAATGAACGGTCTTCAGCAAAGAAAATCGTAAGCGGTCTAACGCAAGAAGGCTATTTCATTTTAAAACTTCACAATGAAAACGAAGGTTTAAATATAATATATGAACAAGATTGGGATATTATCATATTGGATTGGGATTCATTAAGTATATCAGGACCAGAAATTTGCAGACAAATACGACTTGTTAAAACGACACCGATTATTATTGTGACTGACAATATTTCTAGTAAGGATTGCGTTGCAGGGTTACAAGCAGGAGCAGATGATTATATAAGAAAACCATTTGCGAAAGAAGAATTAGTAGCAAGGGTTCAAGCAATTTTAAGGAGAAGTGATTGTAACCAGCAAAAGGAGATAAACTTTTTTCAGTTTAAAGATCTCTTTGTTGATGCATCAAGCAATATTGTGAAAAAAGGTGGCGAAAATCTCTCACTTACTAAGCGTGAGTACGATTTACTTGTATTTTTAATCAAAAACAAAAACACGATATTGAGCCGTGAAATGCTTTTGAATCAAGTTTGGGGATATAACGTAGTAGTAAATCCAAATGTAGTAGATTTATATATTGGGTATGTAAGAAAAAAGTTAAAGTGCGAGAAGAAAGACAGATATATTCAAACGATACACGGCAGAGGCTATTCAATGATTGAATGATAAAATAAGGTAATAGAAAAAAGTTTCTTAGAAGTATTAAAAGACGTAAAAAATGGATTATGAAAATATTAGCTATTAATGGGCGTGTTTTGTAGAGGAAATCATGGTTAATCAATACGCCCGACTTCACATATTACTTTCTATGCCTGATTTTATGAATTCGCACCATTCACAAGATTTTCACAGAATTAATGACTATACTAATTAACAGGATGTTCAAATGAAAATGATTATCAATAGCGATTCAATTGAATAAAAGTTACTTTCTAATTCAATCTATGGATGTCATCATTTTCGAAATAAATCACACTATAAGGAGTATACATATGAAAAAATCTATGCTTTTAAAATTAGTGAGTATTCTAGCAATTTTCACTTTAATGTTAGTGGCTTGCTCAGATTCAAGTAAAGAAACTTCGAAGGCTAATAATAAAGATAATGGTAGTGATAAGCCAAAAACGGTTGAAATCACTGATGCTCATGGAACTGTTAAAGTACCTGTAAACCCAAAGAATGTAGTTGCTTTGGATAACAGAACTTTTGAAACTTTATCTGATTGGGGAATTAAACTAGCGGCTGCTCCAAAAGATATCATGCCTGCAGATTCAGCATATAAAAAGGATGATTCAGTTCAAAATATTGGAAATCACCGTGAACCAAATCTTGAAATTATTGCAGCGGCAAACCCTGACCTTGTAATCGTTGGTCAAAGATTTGCTGATCATTACGAAGAAATTAAAAAATTAGTGCCAAATGCAGCTGTTATTGATCTTAATTTTGATGTTTCTGAGAAGGCTAATAAGCCTGGAGAAAACTTAGTAAAAGGACTTAAAGATTCTACAACTACTTTAGGTAAAATCTTTGCTAAAGATAAAGAAGCTAAACAATTAATAGCTGATTTCGACAAATCTATTGAAAAAGCAAAATCTGCTTATAACGGAAAAGATAAAGTTATGAGTGTTATCGTTACTGGTGGAAATATCGGCTTTGCAGCTCCACATTCTGGTCGCGTTTGGGGACCAATGTATGACATTTTCGGTTGGACTCCAGCATTAGAAGTTTCGAATTCTACTGCAGGTCATAAAGGTGATGACGTTTCTGTTGAAGCTATTGCACAAACAAATCCTGATTGGCTTTTCGTATTAGATCGTGATGCTGCAACATCTGATGCAGCTAAGTCAGCTCCAGCTAAGGATGTTATTTCTAAATCACCAGCTCTTCAAAACACAACTGCTGTTTCTAAAAAACAAGTTGTTTATGCACCAGAAGATACTTACACAAATGAATCAATTCAGACTTATGTAGAGTTATTTGGAAATCTTGCAAAAACTTTAGCTAAGTAGTGTAAAGGGGTACGAAACAGTGTCAAAAAATATGATTTCTAGGGTTGAGAATATTTCTCAACCCCAGTTTTATAATCACAATAAAATATGGACAAAACCTTTTATAATAGCGGTTATAGTTGTTATAATTTTAGGGATTATATCACTGTTTACTGGAGTTTATGATATACGTGGACAAGAGGATGGAATGGAGATGTTTTTCATCACTCGTGTTCCGAGAACAGTTGCATTAATGCTTACTGGAGCTGCAATGGCAATGGCAGGGCTCGTAATGCAACTCATTACACAGAATCGCTTTGTTGAACCTACTACAACGGGGACGATTGAATGGTCAGGCTTAGGCCTGCTTTTTGTGTATTTACTATTTCCTGCCCCGACTTTAGTTCAAAGAATGACTGGTGCAATCATTTTTTCTTTTATAGGAACTATGATTTTCTTTCTATTTTTAAGAAGAGTTAAGCTTCGTTCGTCTTTAATTGTCCCGATTATTGGATTGATGCTTGGAGCAGTAATTTCTGCAGTGTCTACTTTTTTGGGACTCCTTTTTCAAAAGACGCAAAGTATTGAAACTTGGTTTGTAGGTTCATTTGCTAACATTCAGGTGGGGAGATATGAATATTTATGGCTGATTGTTATCATTACTTTTCTTATTTTTATGTATGCTAATAGATTGACTTTAGCTGGACTAGGAGAAGATGTCGCAACAAGCCTTGGAGTTAATTATAATAGAATTGTTCTTTTTGGGACTGCCCTTATCTCTGTTGCAGTTGGAATTGTTGCAGCTGTTATTGGACACTTGCCTTTCTTAGGATTAATTGTGCCAAATATCGTTTCAATGTTTAGAGGTGATGATCTTAGGAGTAATTTACCTTGGGTTTGTGTGATCGGAATGGGGTCAATAACTGCCTGTGACATCATTTCTCGAACAATTATACAGCCTTTTGAAGTACCTGTTTCTTTAATACTTGCAACGGTGGGAGCAGTCGTGTTTATTACTATTTTATTGAGACAAAGAAAACCAAGGAGGCTGCGATGATCACATTAGAATATAGAAAAAAAGAAAATGTCGAAATCGATTCTAGCCTTCATAATGAAAGTAGATCAGCTAGTGCTTTTCGGTCTAAGAAGGAAGCAAGACGTTATTGGATTTTACTGATAACATTGATTGCTTTAGGTCTTCTTTCTTCATATGGACTTTTAGTTTATAACAATCCAGTTCCGATAGATTCACCTTCTTTTATCCCAGTTGTTAAGAGAAGGATAGTAGCTATTGTTGCAATGATTATCGCTGCAGTTTGCCATAGCTTGTCGACAGTTGCTTTCCAATCTATTACGAATAACAAAATTATTACTCCATCGCTTTTAGGTTTTGAATCACTTTATTCAGCAATTCAAACGAGTACAATATTCTTCTTTGGTGCTAGTGCATTAATAAATTTTAATGGAATTGGCTCATTTTTATTCCAAGTTGTTGTTATGGTCTTCATGAGTTTGATACTTTATGGATGGTTACTTTCCGGCAAATACGGGAATTTACAACTTATGCTTTTAGTTGGAATTATTATTGGTACCGGGCTAAATTCTGTGTCAACTTTCATGAGAAAACTACTTGCGCCTTCAGAATTTGATATTTTACAAGCAAGATTATTTGGTTCTGTTAATCATGCAGATCCTGCATATTTCCCTATTGTAATTCCGATGATCATAATTGTAGCAGTATTAATTTTTGCTCATTCTAAGAATTTGAATGTTTTGTCACTAGGAAAGGATGTTGCTACTTCTTTTGGAGTTAAATATCAACCTAGTGTAATTTATACGCTTGTATTAGTAGCTATTTTGATGTCTATTTCAACAGCTCTAATTGGGCCACTTACTTTCTACGGCTTTTTAGTAGCAACTTTGAGTTATCAGGCGGCGTCAACTTATGATCATAGATATATTTTCCCAATGGCTTTTGCTATAGGATTTTTAATAATGACGAGCGCATACTTTTTAATGTATCATGTATTCCATGCTCAAGGTGTAGTTTCAGTTATTATTGAATTATTTGGTGGAATCATATTCTTAACTATAGTTTTAAGGAAGAGGGCTTTATGATAAAAATTGATAATGTTAAAAAGTTCTATACTGATAAGGTAAAAATAGGACCTTTGGATATTGAAATACCAAAAGCAGGCTTTACTTCTTTAATTGGACCAAATGGTGCTGGAAAGTCAACGACACTTTTGATGATTGGCAGACTTTTAGATATGGATGAAGGCCAAATTCAGGTAGCAAATATGGATGTTTCTGAATCTAAATCGAAAGACTTAGCAAAAGTTTTGACTATATTGCGACAAGAAAATCATTTTGTAACTAGGCTTACTGTGAGACAATTAGTTGGATTTGGGCGCTTTCCTTATTCAAAGGGAAGATTGACTAAAGAAGATGAGGCTATCATCTCTAAATATATCGATTTCTTAGATTTAACTAGTTTAGAGAATAGATATTTAGATGAGCTTTCTGGTGGTCAAAGACAAAGGGCATATGTAGCGATGGTATTGTGCCAAGAGACGGAATATGTACTTTTGGACGAACCTTTAAACAACCTTGATGTTGCTCGTTCTGTTCAAATGATGGAGCATTTGAGACGTGCAGCTAATGAATTTGGAAGAACAATTTTGACTGTCATGCATGACATAAATTTTGCAGCTAAATACTCGGATAAAATTTGTGCTATGAAAGATGGACAAATTGCTGCTTTCGGAACAGTAGAAGAAGTTATGGACCCAACACTTTTGACAGATATTTTTGAAACAAAAATAGAAATTATTAATGGTCCTTATGGGCCAATCGCAGTTTATTAGTTATAAAATGTAAAAAAATACTGTAGCTTGCGTAGATTATGCAAGCTACTCTAGTTGAAGTTGCTGTCTATATTTTATAGGCAGCAGCTTTTTTATGTGACTACTCATAAAATGCAAAAGAATGCTTCACCTTTTCAAGTATGTACCAAGTAGAAAAATATCCCTGTATAACTTTTTAAAACAATTCAGCTTGTTTTTTGTATATGTAATATTGCATATCAGAGTGTATTGATAAAAGTGTAAGGGGTCACTATAATGAGGGCATAAAGATAAATCAAAATTTCGTAGCAATAAAAAGGAGGAAATAATATGGAAATCGCAATGGCAGTTTTAAAATTTGTAGGTGGCGTAATCCCGTTAATTCAAGAACTTTTAAAAGCATTTATGTAAATTTATTAGTTAGCAATCATTATCGTATTTTACTAAAAAAAGAACGGGGTGATTTTTCTGAATATTAAGAAAAACACTAAAAGAAGAAAGTTCCTTGCATGTTTATTAGTTAGTCTATGCACTATTAATTATTCATCTATTTCCTTCGCAGAAACACAAGTAAGTAATACAACTGATGTAACCAAAAATGCTAGTGGCATTGATAATGGTATAGCAAATCTTAAATATAATAATCAAGAGGTTTTAGCTGTAAATGGTGATAAAGTAGAAAGTTTTGTTCCGAAAGAAAGTATCAATTCAAATGGTAAATTTGTAGTAGTGGAACGCGAGAAAAAATCACTTACAACGTCGCCAGTCGATATTTCAATTATTGATTCTGTAGTGAATCGTACGTATCCAGGAGCTGTACAACTTGCAAATAAAGCTTTTGCAGACAATCAACCGAGTTTATTAGTGGCTAAGAGAAAACCTTTGAATATTAGTATAGACTTACCGGGCATGAGAAAAGAAAATACAATCACTGTCCAAAATCCGACATATGGTAATGTAGCTGGAGCAGTAGACGATTTAGTATCTACTTGGAATGAAAAGTATTCTACAACACATACGTTACCTGCAAGAATGCAGTATACGGAATCTATGGTTTATAGTAAATCACAAATCGCAAGTGCTCTTAATGTTAACGCTAAATATCTTGATAACAGTCTAAACATTGATTTTAATGCGGTTGCAAATGGAGAGAAAAAAGTGATGGTAGCGGCGTATAAGCAAATATTTTATACGGTAAGTGCTGAACTACCTAACAATCCATCCGACCTTTTTGATAATAGCGTTACTTTTGACGAGTTAACTCGAAAAGGCGTAAGTAATTCGGCTCCACCTGTTATGGTTTCAAATGTAGCTTATGGTAGAACGATTTATGTAAAATTAGAAACAACATCTAAGAGCAAAGATGTACAAGCTGCTTTTAAAGCCTTACTTAAGAATAACAGCGTTGAAACAAGTGGACAGTATAAAGATATTTTTGAAGAAAGTACCTTTACTGCTGTAGTATTAGGCGGAGATGCGAAAGAGCATAACAAGGTTGTTACTAAAGATTTCAATGAAATCCGAAATATCATTAAAGATAATGCTGAATTAAGTCTTAAAAATCCAGCATACCCAATTTCATATACAAGCACTTTCTTAAAAGATAATGCAACTGCTGCTGTTCATAACAATACAGATTATATTGAGACGACAACTACAGAATATTCAAGTGCTAAAATGACACTTGATCATTACGGTGCTTACGTTGCTCAATTTGATGTATCTTGGGATGAATTCACATTTGACCAAAAGGGTAACGAAGTATTAACACATAAAACGTGGGATGGTAGCGGAAAAGACAAAACGGCTCATTACTCTACAGTTATCCCTCTTCCACCGAACTCAAAAAATATAAAAATTGTAGCAAGAGAATGTACAGGTCTTGCATGGGAATGGTGGAGAACAATTATTAATGAACAAAACGTTCCATTAACAAATGAAATAAAAGTTTCAATTGGAGGAACAACATTATACCCAACAGCTAGTATTAGTCATTAAGTATAAAACAAGCGCCCTATAAGTAGGGCGCTTTTTACTTGGTCACAAATTTTATTTTGTATCGGTATGTTTTTAAGTTTTGTAAATCATCAACTATAAGGTGGGAATATTGTGCAGACGAAAAGCTACATGTTTTTCGTCTTTTCGTTCTCTTGCTTAATAAGAAAGATCCTGTAACTCAGTACAGGATCTTTAATCAAACGTTTTTAAAAGCTAAATTGTGGTTTCATATCACCTTTATAAGGTTCATGTTCAACGAATATAGTTATATCCTTACCAGCTTGGTCTTTACCAGTTCTCTTATACGTAAATTTATTCTTATTTAGTTCAGTAAGTTCAAGAGCAGCACCGTATTTGTTATTTCCAATTGAAACATGGGCTCTTATTTTATTTTCGTGTACAACATCGAAGTAGCCATAATCACCGCGGCTTTGACCTGTTTCGCTATTGAAGAACTCATATTTATTAGATTTGTCATCAAATTTTGCTAGACTTATAAAATTCGAATTAAACTGTGTTACATCGTTACCAGCTTCGTCTAATACCTTTGTTCCGTGCCAAAGGGTACCGCCTAAAATTTTATCTCCATCAACGTTTTTAACAATATCTCCTGTAGTCGTGTTCAGCTGCTTGTCCGGATCAGTGAAAGAAAGTTCTTTTTCTTTATATGGAACATGTTCAACGAAAACTTCTACATCTTTACCGTTAGCGTCTTTCCCCATTCGTTTATAAGTAAATATATTTTTATTTAGTTTTGTCATGTCAACAACAGCTTGATACTTCATTGATTCTGAAATTAATATTCTCTTCTTCCCATCATTTGTGACAAAGAAAGTTCCTTTATCGCCACGACTTGCACCTGTTTTAGCATCAAAAAATTCATATCTGCCGGACTTCACATCATATTTTGCAAGACCAATGAAGTTCGCATTCTCTTTTGTTAAGTCATTCTTATCTTTGTCATACACTCGTGTACCTTGCCAATTTGTCTCGCTAAGAATATTAGCCATTTTTTGCCCTTTAGTTAATTTGTTTTCCTGTTTTGTTTCTTTAGCAACTTGTTCTTGTTTTTGTTTCCCATGATTTTCTTCAGCTTTAGTACCAGCACACCCTGTTAATGCTAATGTGAATCCGAGCAGTACGGATGATAGTGCTTTTGTTTTTTTGTTCATGTTTTATCGTCTCCTTATTTTATGATTTCAAGTAGTACGGTTAGCGATTATAGTAGCAGTGCGTCATATACGAACTTAGTTGCTACGTTTCTTATGTTAATACTCGACTATAAACTGCCTCTAAATAAAACATTAAAAAAAGATAAACTAATTCCTAAAATTTTTTCATACTTATAAAAAGGTTTTTTACATGGGGTGAATGTAAGTCTCTCATTTTGAAACTGGCGTAATCACATTGGGGTATACACATTATGCTTACAGTGCGATTTTAGATGTGGTGTTATACTGTGTATAAGATTTTATGTGTGTATGTTGTGTCGGTTTTTGTCGGTAAGTCGATATATTTCGAAAATCGCTGATATATTTGGAGTTGCGCCGATATATTTCGAAAATCGCCGATATATTTGGAGTTGCGCTGATATATTTGAAAAATCGCTGATATATT
This sequence comes from Bacillus sp. 2D03, assembly GCF_003946765.1. NCBI lineage: Bacteria > Bacillati > Bacillota > Bacilli > Caryophanales > Bacillaceae > Bacillus > Bacillus sp. 2D03. Next base: position 168,028 of record NZ_RPSJ01000005.1, read on the forward strand.
TTGGAGGGGGATAAAAATGATTGTGAAAGAGCGGAAAATGCCCGTATATTTGCTGCAATTAGAAGCTTTACTTAGAAGATTGCCTGCTCATCATCCAAAAAGGAATGTGGTGGTTGAAAGTCTAGCGAAATTTATGGCCGGCTATAAAGGAGAGCAGGCGATTGAGTATCCACTTAGTTTTTTACCCGAAACAGAATACAGTATTTTACATGATATTAGGTTATTTGATTAAAAACATTATTTCTAAATTGATACCCTCATAGTTTCATCCTATTTTCTTCTTTTTCTTGAAATAAAAAATATTATTGGTACATTAATTTTTGATACAAAGTTCAATCAACTTATTCGAATAGTAGATGGTAATACGGAAGAAGGATTCCCTGATCCGCTTTTACAACTGAAACGGCAAGAGATGCAACTGAGAAAATGGCTGAATCTACATGATTTACATAATATTCCGATTGAAGCCCTCGTTGTAATTAGTTCCCCTCGTACAATTATTAAAACTTCAGATGAAATACTGTCTAGTAAAATTATCCACAGTGCAAATTTACCTAATAGAATAAAACAGATTAAAAATCAATATAAAGAAAAAGTGATTGATAATATAAATGGACTTATAGGCCAGATTATGAATGAGCACATTCCGCAACGTCAAAATGTTCTTGCGCAATATAAAATTAAAAAAGAGGAATTGCTAAAGGGTGTACAGTGTGAGGAATGTTTTACAATGGCAATGTTAAAAGAAAGACAGGGATGGCGTTGTTCAAATTGCAATAGTATGTCTAAACATGCTCATTTACGTGCTGTACAAGATTACACACTTCTGTTTAGTGTGATAACTACTAATAGCGAATTGAGGGAATTTCTTAATATGGAATCTAGTTCTGCGGTTAAAAGACTCCTCCAAACAATGAACATCACCTTCACTGGCAATAACAAAGGACGAATATATGATTTAACTTCTTTCCAATCGTAATTTTGCTATAATAAATAAGTACTTATACGAAGGGGAGTCTAAAGAGAAAATGAAGTCATTTAATATCGATCATGTTATAGCTAGTGTTTTGCAATGGATATTAAATATAGCTTTAATTATATTATCCATTGTGTTATCAATTTTCTTAGTGAATGAGACAATTACGTTTGTACAGTATATTTTTTCGGCAAAAGAGTATACGTCTTATAAATTGGTTGAAAGTATCATCGTCTACTTCCTATACTTCGAGTTCATTGCATTAATTATTAAGTATTTTAAATCGAACTATCATTTCCCGTTACGTTATTTTATTTATATCGGAATTACGGCCTTAATTCGATTGATTATTGTGTCTCATGAGGAACCGATGGAGACGTTATTATACGCAGGAGCAATTCTTGTTTTAGTTATTGCTTTATACATATCAAATATGAGAGATTTGAGAAAAGAGTAGTAGTGCAGACGTAAGTTTGCACTACTTTTTTACATCTTGACCTTCAAGTTGCTTGAAAGTTTACAATGAAATTAGGGCGTTTGAAATCGAAAAAAATTGAGAAATTAAGTGAAGAGGTTTCTTTTACTTGGAGGTTATAGGAATGAATCAGGAATTGAAGTTACGTCCATTAGAACGAGAAGATTTAAAGTTCGTACACGAACTGAATAATAATGCGCATATTATGTCGTATTGGTTTGAAGAGCCATATGAGGCATTTGTGGAGCTGCAAGACTTATACGATAAACATATACATGATCAAAGCGAACGCCGATTTATCGTTGAGAAAGACAATGAAATGGTTGGATTAGTTGAGTTAGTAGAAATCGATTATATTCACCGTAGAACAGAATTCCAAATTATTATTGATCCGAATTATCAAGGATATGGTTATGCAGTGGATGCGACGCGTTTAGCAATGGATTACGCTTTTTCCGTACTAAATATGCATAAGATTTATTTAGTTGTGGATAAGGAAAATGAAAAGGCAGTACATGTTTATAAAAAAGTTGGGTTTATGGTAGAAGGTGAGCTTATCGATGAGTTTTTCGTTGATGGTAACTATCATAATGCAATAAGAATGTGTATGTTTCAGAAGCAATATTTTGAAAACAAGTAGTTGAAAGATTCGGAAGTAATGTTGACGCTTCGTAAAACCGTATGCTAAAATCCTTTTTAAGTATTAAGGAAGGTGCATAATATGCTTTATATAAAATTTGTAAAACTCATTAGAAAACTTTGCTCCGCACAAATGTATACGGTGAAGCGTTGTACGGAGCTTAATCAAGGGGTATAAATCCCTTATATTCATCGGCTGAATAACTTTTCTAAAAAAGTATAGTGTATCTATGCTTATTTCGTTATGGTTTTTCAGCTGGTGTATAAAATAGATTAAGGGGCCATAGACAATGCTTTGTCTATGGCCCTTTGTGTATATTATTCCGATGAGTCTTTACTATAAATTGGAGTAGTATAGGAAAAACCACGAAGCAGAGGGCTAGTGTCGAATGACGCTATCTCTCTGCTTTTTTTAATTTCAGGAAAAGAGGAATAAAAATGAGTTTACTTAAAGTGGAAAGTTTATCACATAGTTTTATAGATAAAGTATTATACGAAAATGCTTCTTTTGATTTGCATAAAGGGGAGCATATGGGAATTGTTGGACAGAATGGTGCAGGAAAAAGCACATTAATGAAAATATTGGTGGGGGAAATTATTCCTGATAAGGGAGACATAAAGTGGCAACCTAATATTCAAATTGGACATCTTGATCAATACGCAGAAATTGATGAGGGTTATACCATTTCACAATATTTAAAGAGAGCCTTTTATGATTTGTATGAAATGGAAAAGAGAATGAACAAGTTATATGAAGAAAGTGCGATGACTGGAGATGAAAATCAACTATTGAAAGCGGCAGAAATTCAAGGACTGCTCGAGGCTCGTGATTTTTATTCAGTAGATAGTATTACGAATAAGGTGGCAGCCGGTTTAGGTATCGATGTGATTGGGATGAATCGTGTGATTGGTGAATTAAGCGGAGGGCAGCGTGCAAAGGTAATTTTAGCAAAGCTCTTATTAGAAGAGCCTAATATTTTATTGCTAGATGAACCGACGAATTTTCTCGATAAGGAGCATGTGGAGTGGCTTGCTAATTATTTAATGAATTTTGAAGGAGCGTTTATTGTCGTATCACATGATTTTGATTTTCTGGAAAAGGTAACTTCTTGCATATGTGATGTAGAGTTCGGAACAGTTAAGAAGTATTACGGCAAATACTCAGATTTTGTAAGACAAAAGGAGCATTTGCGAAAAGATTATATTCGCCAATATTATGCACAGCAAAAGAAAATTGAAAAAACGGAAGAGTATATTCGTAGAAATATTGCTGGGGTGAATTCAAAAATAGCGCAAGGTCGTAGAAAACAATTACAGCGTATGGAAAGAATTGCGCCACCAAGTTTTAATCATAAACCGTCTATTCATTTTCAGGAACTTCCCATTTCAGTTCAGACAGTTCTTGAAGTAAATAATCTTGAAGTTGGTTACGACTTCGCTCTCTTACCAAAGTTGAATTTTTCAGTAATGGGTGGACAAAAACTTGTTATTACAGGCTTCAATGGAGTGGGGAAATCTACTTTATTAAAAACAATCGTTGGAAATATTGCTAGTATTTCTGGAGAGTTTCACTTTTCAGAGCAAATAAAGATTGGATATTATGAGCAAGATTTAAATTGGAGCAATGATTCTTTAACACCGCTTCAAATTATTTCAGAACAGTTTCCTAAACTGAATATGAAGGAAATACGCCATCATTTAGCTGCGTGTGGAGTGAAGGATACGCACGTTTCGCAAGAAATTCGTACGTTAAGTGGTGGTGAACAATCGAAGGTGAAACTGTGCGGATTATTACTATCACCTTGTAACTTCTTAATTTTAGATGAGCCAACAAATCATTTAGATGCAGAAGCGAAGGAAGCTTTGCAAAAGGCACTAATTAAGTTTAAGGGCAGCATTATACTTGTATCTCACGAAGCAAGTTTTTATCTTGATTGGGCAGGTAGCATCTTTCATATAGAGACAGGATTAGTTAAGGGGGTGTGAAACATATGAGTGAAAACAATTGGAAAACGAAAATTATATTATTTTTGACCGCTCAAACTATTTCGTTGTTCGGTTCCTCTCTCGTGCAATACGCGATTATATGGTATATCACTCTTACAACATCATCAGGAGTGATGTTGACTATTTCAACTGTTTGCGGTTTTCTGCCACAAATTGCGATATCTTTGTTTGCTGGTGTTTGGATTGATCGTTATGAACGTAAAAAGATGATTATGTTATCGGACGGGATTATAGCGATTGCGACGTTAGTTTTAGCGATTTTATTTTTAACAGGATATAAAAGTATTTGGTTACTTTTTATTGTGTTACTCATTCGTTCAGCTGGAACAGGGGTACAAACTCCAGCTGTGAATGCATTAATTCCGCAAATCGTTCCGAAAGAGTATCTGATGAAAGTAAATGGAATAAATAGCAGTATTACATCTTTAATTATGTTTCTTTCTCCAGCAGCAAGTGCGACGATTCTTTCTATTTCCAGCATTGAAACAACATTTTTTATTGATGTTATTACGGCTATGATTGGAATTAGTATTATGTTTATTATTCAGGTGGAAGGACATGCGAATGTAGAGAATAAGCAAAAATCTAATCTACAAGGAATTAAAGAAGGATTCTCTTATTTAAAAGAAAATGTATTTATTAAAAGGCTAATCGTTTTATTGATTATCGTCATGATTTTAATAAGTCCAGCTGCTTTTTTAACACCTTTAATGGTAACTCGTTCTTTCGGGGCCGAAATGTGGAGACTTACTGCTAGTGAGATGACCTTTAGTGCGGGAGCGGCAGCTGGTGGCATTTTGATTGCAGCGTGGGGTGGTTTCCGTAATCGTATGCATACAACAGCGCTAGCTTGTGCGTTGTATGGACTGCTTATGATTGGACTAGGAATCGCTCCGGTATTTATTATGTATTTAGTATTTAACTTTTTAATTGGTATAACAATGCCGTGCTTCAATACACCAGTTACTGTGTTATTGCAAGAGAAAGTAGAACCATCAATGCACGGACGGATGTTTAGCCTTGTACAAATTGCGAATTCATGCGCGCTTCCTTTAGGAATGATAATATTTGGTCCATTGTCGGATATATTTAGTGTAGAGATTTTGTTAATTTATGCTGGGATATTCGTGCTATTTTGCGCAATGTATATTGTATTAAGCAAGAGGTTTGAAGTGTAAATATTTATAATTTAGAAGGTTTGCGAAGTGATTTAAGATGCTTTGCAAACCTTTTTTTTGTTTGTTTAGTCAATAATTATTTATTGTTAAACAATAAATAATTATTGACTGTTAATTCTTTTTTAGATAATATGATGGTAAGAATCTAAGGGGAATTACATAAGTAGAGGAGAATGTGAAATGAAAAATAAATACGTAGTAGCTATTTCTTTCATGATTTTAGCGATTATTTCTTTAACGATACATGCTTCAAACAGTAAAGTAGGAGCGGATGGATTTCTTGAAGAACCTTTCTTTTTCCTAGTACCGATAAGTTATATATTGTTCCTTAGTGGTATTGGTATATTGCTATTTGGATTTATTACTTCAAAGCTGAAAAAGGGCAATAGATAGGGACAAAACACTCACTATGAAATAGAAACATACTATATGGAAGAAAAAGAATAAGTGAGATGAATCATGATGAATCATTATTTTTATAATGGTAGACAAGTAGGAGCTGCTATTACGCTGGCTGGGGCACAAGGGACAATTCATGCTGTGAATCAAGCTATTCAAATGCAGCAACAAGCATATTTTGCACAAATGATGCAAAGTCAGTATATGCCCTATTCACAACTTCCGATGCAAATTATACATTACGATGTACATCCAGCTGGTTTATTTTCCATTCCATATGGCGGGACATATTTCTTATGAAAAAAAGCGACTCAATAGAGTCGCTTTTTTATATTCCGCCTAACTTCATTCCAAGGAAGGCAAAGGCGATACCAATTATGTAAGTAGCACTTAAATATAAAAGAAAGATGTATAGTTTTTTACGATTGAGAAGCTGAACAGATTCTAATTTAAACGTAGAAAATGTAGTGAATGCGCCCATAAATCCAGTACCTAATAATAGTTGCCAGCCTGTAGTGAATCCGTTGCCAATTATATATCCAAGTAAAAATGCCCCTGTTATATTAATAAGGAATGTAGCAATTGGAAATTGTGTTTTATTTCTTTTCTTAAACCAATTGCTAATTGCAAATCGTGTAATCGCACCGAAAAATCCTCCTGTTGCGACTAATAAGGCTTCTATCATGAGTAATCACCTTCCGTAAGAGATTTCTTAATTAAGAAATCTCCAATTGTATGGCCAAGGCCAGACATAATGAGGCCACCAAGTATGCTACATGATACATATAAGAAGCCTATGCTCCACTCAGAATGATTGATCAATTGCACAGTTTCTACACTAAATGTTGAAAAAGTCGTAAAGGAACCGATGAATCCAGTTCCGATGCCTGTGATAATCTCTGAAGGTAAGATGTTTAGCCGAGCGATATAAGTAGTTAGCCACGCTAAGAAGAAGCAACCAATTAAGTTAATGAGTAATGTTGCTAATGGAAATGAATGATGCCAAAATGTGGTGATATTAAGGCCTAAATAATAACGAGAAAGAGCTCCTAATATACCGGCAATGCCGACGATAATATAAATCAATTTTCTCACCTCTTTAAATAGCTTGCTCAAAAAAATAGACTCCTACCAGTATGTATACTGGTAGGAGTCATTAGCTAAGCAGCGTTTATGGCGAACTCCATCGCCTATGATTATTACATATAGTGTACTAAATATACCGTTTAATTTCCAGTGAGGAGGTGGGTGTAACTTTTCTTTTTTTGATGTCTGAAGGTTTTTTAAGTAATTAAAATGGGATATATTACTTATCAACTAAATATAATGATATAAGGTTTTAATTGTGATAAAATGTTTCTTATGTGTGTCGTTTTGTTTCATTTGACTGAAAATAAAGAAAATAAATTCGCGTGAAAAGGAGTCATTTATTTGAAGAAATTTTTAAAAATCGTATTTATATGTGTTTTAGTAGTAGCGGGCATTGTAGGAGGGTTTCTAGCGTATATGACACTTACTAAAGAACAGCCTGCTGATGTTATAAGCTTGAAGGTGGAGAATAATAAGGAGCGCGTATTAGCGAATGGAAATGAATTTAAAGTTACAACATTTAATATTGGATATGCTGGGTTAGATAAGGACCAAGATTTCTTTATGGATGGTGGAAAGGGATCTGGTTCAAGTAGTAAAGAGCAAACGGAAACTAATTTAAAGAATATGCTTTCGTTTTTACAAAATGAGAATAGTGATTTTGCGCTATTACAAGAAGTTGATATAAAGTCACTTCGTTCATTTGATGTAAATGGACATGAATTTTTGAAAAAAGGATTACCTGATTATGTTTCGTCATTTGGCAAGAACTACGATACGAAATGGGTTCCAGTGCCAATAACAAATCCAATGGGATATGCGGAGGCTGGATTAAGTACGTTTTCTAAATACACTGTTCAAGAAGCGAAGAGGTTCCAGCTGCCTGGAATGGAGCCTTGGCCAAAGCGTTTGTTTGATTTAGATCGAGCAATTGTGGAATATAAAATTCCTGTTAATAATGGAAAACATGTTAGACTCGTAAATTTACATTTGTCTGCTTATGATGAAGGCGGGAAAATTAGAAAACAGCAAGTAGAGTATTTAAAAGAATATATGAACAAGCATTATGAAAATGGTGATTACGTAATAATGGGTGGAGATTGGAATCAATTGGTTTCGAACGCTCAATTAAGTGATCCGAAGTTCGTGAAAGAGCGTCCTGAGTGGTTAGTAGAGTTACCGAAGGACTTTACAGACGGTGGCTTTAAGTGGGCTGTAGATCCGTCTGTTATGACTGTAAGAGATGATGTAAAGAAATATGTAGAAGGTGAAAATTTCGTCACTATTATTGATGGCTTTATCGTTTCACCGAATGTAGAGATTGTAAATGTACAAGGGAAAGATTTAAAGTTTGAAAATAGCGATCATAACCCAGTAAGTGCGGTATTTAAACTGAAGTAATTGATATGTATAAGTAGAAGGTGGGGCTTCATATGGAGTGGTTAAAGAGGACTTGTTTTTCTAACCTTGAGAAAGAATCACAGAAAAATCATTTATTACTGTTTATAACGATTTGTAGTTTCTTCCTTGGGATAATCGCGATTGGGTATTATGGATATATTTTTACAGAGAGAGCAATAGCATTTTGGATTTGTGGTATTTCTGTCGTTGCATTTGGAACGCTTTTTACTTTTATAAAAAGTATGGAATCAGTGTATAAATATATCATGACATTTATGTTGCTTACAATGTCTTACATTATGGTACAAGCTTTTAATGAAAGCCCGGCTGTATTTCAAATGGTCTATTTTACATTAGCTGTTTCACTTATTTACTTAAGTGAGCGCCTCATTTTAATTCTTGGCGGGATAGCTGTTGTGATCACATTTATCCTTTGTAGCTATTGGCCGGAGCAATTTTTTGCTTATACAGCCTCGTCTGAAGCTGCTAATTTCGCAAGTTTGTTAGCGATTGTAACAATCGCTATGTGGGGCGTCACGAAAATCGGTTCTAATCTGCTCCTTCGTTTAAGTGATGAGAAGCAAGAAGTAATGAGAAAAGCTCAGGAGTTAGAAGAGACGCAAAGACTTATTGAAGAAACAGTTGTGAAACTAGATAGTAATTTCAATCATTTAAGACAAAATATGAACACGTCGATGGAATCGATGAGTGAAATTAATTTTGCCTTTGAAGAGGTGGCAGTTGGTACGCAATCACAATCAGAGATGATGTATCGTTCGGTAGAAGTATTGAATGATATGGAGGGAAATATTGAAAAAATCATCTCTCAAGTAAGAACTGCATCGGCTCATGTGGATGAAAGCTTAGAAATTTCAAAAGGTAGTGTACATACTCTAAGAAATTTTGAAACTAACATGAGAAGTTTAAATGATGTTGTTTCACAGTCTGGAATTGTATTTAGAGATTTAATGATGCAATCGAAACAAATTAATGAAATTGTAGATGTAATAACGAATATTTCAAGTCAGACGAGTTTGCTAGCTTTAAATGCAAATATTGAAGCTGCGAGGGCAGGCGAGCATGGAAAAGGTTTTGCTATTGTAGCGAGTGAAGTGTTAAAGCTTGCTGAAGAATCAAATCGTTCTGCGGGAAGAATTCAAGGGATTTTGAAGGAGTTTAGTAATCAAGCAAGTAAGGTAGAAGTGCAAGTAGAGAAGTCAGAAAGAGTACAAGAAGAATGTAACGAGATGTTAGCAAGCGTTTTAACAAATGTAACTGATTTAGGGAAGTTTATTGATGCGATTAATGAAGTAATGCGAGAGGTTGTTGTTCAACAAGAAAGTTTCCAAGTTAAAACGACGAATATCGTAAAGGATGTTACGCATGCTTCTAACGTAATTCAGCAAACTTCTACAGCTACAGAAGAAGTGCTAGCGAGTGTGGAAGAAGAAAAACATCGAAATGATACGTCAGTGAAGACGTTACAAACTGTTAGCGAGCAAGTGAAGTTATTAGAAGATATTTTAGAAAAGTAATATTGCTTAGAAAGAGCACGAGTGATGTGCTCTTTTTTCATTGAAACGAATACTTGATAGGAATTTAATTGCTTTTCTGCGCGTTTTCTGCCAAGCTTAAGGAGATAAAGTGAGACTAGTACATACTGATTATTAGCCCTCACCAATCAAGCTATCCGCAAATAGCGGAATAAAATACTTCAAAGAAAGAATTATATAGGTGACGCATATGATCGAAGTTAAGACTTCTGAACTTAGTGATGGAGAATTTAATAGAGGTGTATTTGCAACTCGTGATATTAAAAAGGGTGAGTTGATACACGCCGCACCAGTTATCTCTTATCCGAATGAACAGCATGAACATATTGAGAAAACGTTACTTGCTGACTACGCATTTGAGTATGGAATCAATCATACGGCAATCCTTTTAGGATATGGTATGTTATTTAATCATTCATATACACCGAATGCAACGTATGACATCGTTTTTGAGAATCATACATTTAACTTCTATGCTTATAAAGATATAAAAGCAGGAGAAGAAATTTTAATCAATTATAATGGTGAAGTTGATAACGATGAGCTGTTATGGTTTGATAAAGAAAAAGAAGAGAACGAAAAGTAATATAAAGAGTATAGAAAGAGCACATTCTGTGGGATGTGCTCTTTTTTATTGATGTAAATAAAGTAAAAAGTACAAAAAAATACCACTTTCTTTTTGTGTGGTATAGTAAGATACTGAGGGATAGTGTTTTGAAAAAGTCACATATTTTACAAATTGTTGTCTTTCTGATGACATGTCAAGTTTAGTAGTCCATTTGGGTTGCTTTATTATGCAATATATATTTTAATATGAGTGGCACCTCTTATAAATTAAGAGGTTTATAGGTGTCTCGAATTGATTTTGGGTACACTGTATCCACCACTTTAGGTTCTTTCATGTACGTGGGGATATTATGGGCCCGTATAACGGGATAAAATGAATATAGAAATAGAGGAATCGTAAAATGAATATGCAAGAGGTTTATAAATATTTAAGTACGGTATTGCCTGAAGGACATGTTAAACAAGATGAAATGTTAAAGAATCATACGCATATTAAAGTTGGCGGAAAAGCAGATGTTTTCGTTGCGCCTACAAATTATGATGAAATTCAAGAAGTTATTAAATATGCGAACGAATATAATATTCCAGTTACGTTTTTAGGAAATGGATCGAATGTCATTATTAAAGATGGTGGAATTCGCGGGATTACAGTAAGTTTAATTCATATTACAGGTGTTACTGTAACAGGTACAACGATTGTAGCACAGTGTGGTGCAGCAATTATTGACGTATCACGTATTGCCTTAGACCATAACTTAACGGGTCTTGAGTTTGCTTGTGGTATTCCAGGTTCAGTTGGCGGAGCATTATATATGAATGCTGGTGCATACGGCGGTGAAATTTCGTTTGTATTAACAGAAGCTGTCGTAATGACAGGTGATGGAGAGCTACGTACTTTGACGAAAGAAGCATTTGAATTTGGATATCGTAAGAGTGTATTTGCGAACAACCATTACATTATTCTTGAAGCGAGATTTGAACTTGAAGAAGGTGTACATGAAGAAATTAAAGCCAAAATGGATGATTTAACGTTTAAACGTGAGTCAAAACAGCCTCTAGAATACCCTTCATGTGGTAGCGTATTTAAGCGTCCACCAAATAACTTTGCTGGTAAGTTGATTCAAGACTCAGGACTACAAGGTAAGCGAATTGGTGGAGTAGAAGTTTCTTTAAAACACGCTGGATTTATGGTGAATGTTGATAACGGAACAGCACAAGATTACATCGATTTAATTCACTTCGTACAAAAGACAGTTGAAGAGAAATTTGGCGTGAAGTTGGAGCGAGAAGTAAGGATTATTGGAGAAGATAAAGAATAACGAAATACGTATGAAGATATGAATTATTTTAAAATAACATTTGGGTATTGTTGACAATTTGTTTTCAATTCAATATAATGGCTAATAATTTAACAAATAACATACGTTGAAAGAGCCCAGTAGCAGTTTGTCACTGTTAACGAGAGAGCTAGGGGTTGCTGGAACCTAGCACAAACAAACTTGCGAATTACACTCTGGAGTATCTTAGGTAATGCTAAGCGGACTAGCAATCGATATTATTGCTAAGAGTGGTATGAGTAGCTATGCTATTTATGCAAACTGGGTGGTAACACGGTGAATAATCGTCCCTATGTCTATCGTAGACATAGGGGCTTTTTTGTTTTTAAAAAATAAAGGGGATGACAAAAGATGAATATTATTGATGAATTAGAATGGCGCGGCGCCGTTAATCAGCAGACTGACGAAGAAGGCTTACGTAAGCTAGTAGAAGAGAAAAAGATTTCACTATACTGCGGAGTTGATCCAACTGGTGATAGTATGCATATCGGACATTTGATTCCGTTTATGATGATGAAGAGATTCCAATTAGCTGGCCATCATCCTGTTATTTTAATTGGCGGGGCAACAGGAACAATTGGTGATCCGAGTGGACGACAATCAGAGCGTCAGCTTCAAACGTTAGAAGTGGTTCAACATAATGTAGATGCGTTAACAGCACAAATGAAAAAGCTATTTGATTTTGGCGGAAATAGCGAAGTGAAGATGGTAAATAACTATGATTGGACACATGAAATAAATATTATTGAGTTTTTACGTGATTACGGGAAAAACTTTAGTATCAATAGCATGTTAGCGAAGGATATTGTAGCAAGCCGCTTAGATACAGGTATTTCTTTCACAGAATTCACGTACCAAATTTTGCAAGCGATGGATTTCCACCATTTATACACGAAAGAGGATGTTCAGCTGCAAATTGGTGGTAGTGACCAATGGGGAAATATTACGAGTGGTTTAGATTTAATTCGTAAGTTAGAGGGTCATGAGGCGAAAGTATTCGGATTAACGATTCCGTTATTATTAAAATCGGACGGCACGAAGTTTGGTAAATCAGCGGGTGGTGCGGTTTGGCTTGATTCTGAAAAAACGACACCGTTTGAATTTTACCAGTTCTGGGTGAATACAGATGACCGTGACGTAATTAAATACTTGAAATACTTTACGTTCTTAACGAAAGAGCGTATTGATGAATTAGCAACGAAGGTAGAAGCGGAACCTCATAAACGTGAAGCGCAAAAAGTGTTAGCGGAAGAAATGACGAAATTTGTTCATGGAGAAGAGGCGTTCCTGCAAGCTGAGAAAATTACAGCAGCGTTATTTAGCGGAGATATTAAATCGTTAACAGCTGATGAAATTGAACAAGGCTTTAAAGAAATGCCAACATTCCAGTCTTCAAAAGAGACGAAAAACATCGTAGAGTGGCTAGTCGATTTAGGGATTGAACCATCTAGACGACAAGCACGCGAGGACATTAATAATGGTGCGATTTCTATGAATGGTGAGAAAGTAACAGATGTGGGTACAGATGTTACTGTAGAAAATTCATTTGATGGAAGATTTATTATTATTCGTAAAGGGAAGAAGAACTACAGTCTTGTGAAATTAGGATAATAAGTAAGGCTGGAAAATATATCGGCGATTTTTCGAATATATCGACCGTAACTCGAATTATATCGGCGATTTTTGAAATATATCAGCGCAAATCCGAATATATCAGCGATTTTCCCAATATATCGATTTACCGACAAAAAGCGACAATAAGAGCTGTTCCGAACGGGACAGCTTTTATTGTAAAAAGTCAGTATATTTAGATAAATTTAAAGGGTATATAATTTTTTTGACGAATAAATAAGTTAGAGAAAATTACGGATAAAAAATAGCCCGAACCATGCAGGGCATGATTCGGGCTTATATTCAGATTAGTAAGCTAAGCTGAATAGACCTTTAATGTGTGATAAGTAACGAACGTTACTTGCTTCTTTCATTAATGATGCTGGTAAGCCTTTAAGTGGAGTATTGCTTGCTCCAATTGTAGCAACCGCATCTTTACGTCCTAGACTAGCAAGTGTTCCAGAGTTTACAGGTGCGAACTCTTCTAATGCTTTGCCTTCTAGTGCTGCGTATAAGTTGTATCCAATTAACTCACCCATTTGCCAAGCGATTTGTGCAGTTGGTGGGTATGGACGTCCGTCTGGAGCGAAGACAACTGCGCTGTCTCCAGCAACGAATACGTCTTTGTGAGAAGTAGATTGTAGGTATGCATCAACTGTTGCACGTCCACGGTTAACTTCAAGACCTGATTCACCGATTAATGGATTACCTTGTACGCCGCCTGTCCAAACGAATGTGTTAGCAACAAGTTTTTGACCATCTTTTAAGTCGATTTCATTGCCAGCAACGTTTGTTACAGGAAGACCAGTTAAGAATGTAACACCGCGTGCTTCGAGGCTAGTAGTTGCACGTTCGATTAAGTGGTCTGGTAATACTGGAAGGATTTTTGGACCTGCTTCAACAAGAAGAAGTTTCACTTCTTTTGGATTTACGCCGTGGCTTTTTGCAAGTTTAGGCATAATGTCAGCAAGCTCACCAACTAGCTCAACGCCAGTTAATCCGCCACCACCGATTACGATTGTAGCATCAGCTTCGTTTTTCGTTTTCGCGTATTCACGAATACGGTCTTCAACGTGTTTGTAGATTTTGTTTGCATCAGCAGCAGATTTTAATACCATGCTGTTTTCTTCTAGTCCTGGAATACCGAAGTAAGCAGTTTTACTTCCTAAAGCAACTACAAGTGCATCGTAAGATAAAGTAGTGCCACCAGCTAGTTTGATTTCTTTGCTATCAACTGAGAATGACTCAACTGTTGCGATTTTAAGATCGATGTCTTTCCCTTTGAAAAGCTTTGTAAGTGGCATTGCAACTGCTTGCTCAGACACGTTACCAGCTGCAAGGCGGTGTAGTTCAGTGATGATTTGGTGTGTTGGGTATTGGTTAATCACTGTAACTTGTGCTTCTGATTTGCTGTAATATTTACGTACGTTTAAAGCGGCAAGAAGACCGCCATAACCAGCGCCTAAGATGACAATTTGTTTTGACATAGTATGATATCCCCCGTCTTTACTAATTGTTGTTATAAGTTAAATTATTTATTGTTACGTTCTGCACTAATTTGAAGATATGCGTTCACAAAGCGGAACATTTTTTGTGCTTGTGGATCTTTTAATAATTTTAAAAGACCGAATAGGCCGATAACTTCGTTGCTTTCTTCAGCACGATCTTTCGCTTCGATTGCAGTTGCAGCCATGCTTTTCACTGTATCTTTTACAGGTTCTACAAGCTCTGTAATTGCACCAACAGTGTCGCTTTTTAATACTTCATCAGTAGCAACAGTTTGAGCGAAGTCATAAGACTTAGTTAAAATGTTAACAAGCTCAGTTAATTTTGGAAGCTGTTCTACTAGTGTTGTTAATGATTCTTGTACCTCAGGTTTTAACAACTGATCAAGTACATCAAGTTGTCCTTGGCTAGCAGAAATTTGTACAGTTTCTTGTTCTGGCTTTGTTTGAGTCATAGTTTCTGGCATCTCCAATTCTCCTTTACGATAGCAATACTCTTATTTTTTATAAGTAAGATAGTAAACGTTTACGAAACTTTATACAAAGTTTCACAAAACACAATAAAATGCCTTTAAATTTATGACAGCAAGTAAGCTGCAAACATAAATCTAAAACCATAACGTCTTACTTATTATTTATGAACTGTCCGATACATGGCTTGTCCGCATAATGGAAAAGCTCCGTTACCGGAAAGTGTATATAATATATATCCTATATTATATACTATATACACCTATGTTAACATAAAAATGATTCCTAATTATTTGATATTGAGTGTATAACGTAGTGCTGACAAGGTATGAAAGCGTATAAAATATTTTGTTCCAGTTAGAAATGTATATACATATAAAGAAAAAAAGGAAAAAATGAACAAATTCATGTTCGTTTTTTCCTTTTTCCTATTATTCACCTTCTACAATTAGCATCGATGTGTTACCGCTTTTTTCAAGATGGCATTCGCCCCAAGTACAAAGAGAATCAAGAATGGACTCTAAAGACCAACCGTATTCTGTAAGTGAATATTCTACTTTTGGTGGTACTTGATTGTATACCTTTCTTTGAATGACCCCATCGTCTTCTAATTCACGTAATTGCTGAGTTAACATTTTTTGTGTAATCCCAGGCATTAAACGTTTTAGTTCACTCGTTCTTTTTGTGCCTTTCGTTAGATGACAAAGGATAACAACCTTCCATTTTCCACCGATAACCTCTAAAGTCGCTTCAACGGGAATATTATATTTCTTCATATAAAAATCTCCTTTGATGAATGTAGATTTAAGTTCTCCAACAAAAGAAGCTAAATAATTAAATGTTACTAAAAAGTGCCTATAGCACTTTAAAGTACGTACTTTTTATCATGTTGAATATGTTCCATAATAGCATACGTAAGAGGGAAATGAGTAGTACGGTACTAAAAAGTGCCTATGTTACTTTTAGGTACCTATCGTACTTTTAAGTGCGTTCTTCAAAAAAAGAGTAAAGCCATTCATAATAGCGTATATCAACAGTAAAGTTATTTTTGTAGAAGATAAAAAGGCCTTTTTATCATACTATTATGATTGGATTTCTCGCATTAAGGAGGAGTTCAATTGAATTCATATACAGTATCTTCTTCGGTTATGCAGACGAATCGGAGAAGTATGTTTGCTTTATTAGCACTAGCAATTAGTGCGTTTGGAATTGGTACAACTGAATTTATTAGTGTCGGCTTATTACCATCTATCTCAGAGGATTTACATGTTTCTGTTACAACAGCGGGGTTAACTGTTTCTTTATATGCATTAGGAGTAGCGTTTGGTGCTCCAGTATTAACGTCATTAACAGCTAGTATGTCGCGAAAGACGTTATTAATGTGGATTATGATTATTTTCATTATTGGTAATGGAATTGCGGCGGTAGCAACAAGTTTTACTGTGTTACTTATTGCGAGGGTTGTATCTGCATTTGCGCATGGTGTTTTTATGTCAATTGGATCTACAATTGCGGCTGCGCTTGTACCTGAGAATAAACGTGCAAGTGCAATAGCATTTATGTTTACTGGTTTAACTGTTGCGACTATTACAGGTGTACCAATTGGAACATTTATCGGTCAACAATTTGGCTGGAGGGCCTCGTTTATTGTTATTGTGGCCATTGGAATCGTTGCTTTAATCGCCAATAGTATGCTAATTCCTTCTACTTTAAAAAAAGGTACGTCTGTATCATTTCGCGATCAATTTAAGCTGATTACGAATGGAAGACTGTTACTTGTATTTATTATTACTGCATTAGGATACGGGGGAACGTTCGTAACATTTACGTATTTATCTCCGTTATTACAAGAAGTAACAGGATTTAAAGCAAGTACCGTTACAATTATTTTGTTAGTATACGGAATCGCAATTGCGATTGGGAATATGGTCGGCGGAAAATTATCGAATCATAATCCGATTCGAGCGCTATTTTACATGTTTCTTATTCAAGCGATTATATTATTTGTTTTAACATTTACAGCGCCATTTAAAGTAGCTGGATTCATCACAATTATTTTTATGGGACTATTCGCATTTATGAATGTTCCAGGGCTACAAGTGTATGTTGTTATATTAGCTGAGAGGTTTGTACCTAGCGCTGTTGATGTAGCATCGGCGATTAACATTGCAGCATTTAACGCAGGAATTGCTCTTGGTGCTTACTTGGGCGGTATTGTAACGAACTCGTTAGGATTAATTCATACGGCTTGGGTAGGTGGAATTATGGTAGTAGGTGCTGTTGTTTTAACTGCGTGGAGTATGACATTAGAAAAAAGAGATCAAGTAAAATAAAAGGAGAGAAAATAAAATGAAAAACTTACAAAGTAAAACAGTATTAAATAATGGTGTAGAAATGCCTTGGTTCGGTTTAGGTGTATTTAAAGTAGAGGATGGACCAGAACTTGTAGAAGCAGTGAAATCGGCGATTAAAGCGGGATACCGCAGCATTGATACAGCTGCAATTTACGGAAATGAAAAAGCTGTAGGTGAAGGAATCCGTGCAGGTATTGAAGCGACTGGTATTTCAAGAGAAGAATTATTTATCACTTCAAAAGTATGGAACGCAGATCAAGGATACGAAGAAACAATTGCTGCATACGAAGAGAGCTTAAAGAAATTAGAGCTAGATTATTTAGACCTATATCTTGTTCACTGGCCTGTAGAAGGAAAATATAAAGATACGTGGAGAGCGCTAGAAACACTTTATAAAGAAGATCGCGTACGTGCAATTGGTGTGAGTAACTTCCAAATCCGTCACTTACAAGATGTAATGAAAGATGCAGAAATTAAACCAATGATTAACCAAGTAGAATACCACCCTCGTTTAACACAAAAAGAATTACAAGCTTTCTGTAAAGAACAAGGTATTCAAATGGGAGCATGGTCACCACTTATGCAAGGTCAATTATTAGATAATGAAAAATTACAAGAAATTGCTGAGAAACACGGTAAAACAACAGCGCAAGTTATTTTACGTTGGGATCTTCAAAATGGAGTAATCACTATTCCAAAATCAACGAAAGAACACCGCATTATTGCAAATGCCGATATATTTAATTTCGAATTAACGAAAGAAGATATGGAAAAAATCGATGCGTTAAATCAAAATCACCGCGTTGGTCCGGATCCTGATAACTTCGATTTCTAAGATTAAAGTAAGAAAGAAGAGTGCGTAAAAGCACTCTTTTTTTGTGCATAAAAATAGTTTCTAAATAAATACTACTTAGTATTAAGTTTGTGATAAGGGGCTGTAAACATGAATATAAAGCAATCGTTCAAGATTTTAGCTATGTTTTTAAGTGTTTTATTTGTGTTATTCCCGCTTCAAAAAGCATTTGCAGAAGTTATGGACCATACAAAGTATGAAATGAATTGGAGTTATAGTAAGTCAAAGAAGAAACCAATTCGAACAGAGCTTATTAAAACGGCAGATGGCAAAATTGCTTTTTGCTTAAATGTAGATTTGAAATCTCCAAGCGGTCAAGATTTACCGGAAATGGGGAAAGTGGATATTAACGTATACCGTGTACTATTGAATGGATATCCACAAAAGAGTCCACAAGAATTAGGTGTTTCTGATTGGAGAGAAGCACATTACGCAACGCAGCTTGCAGTGTGGAATGCGTTAAAACAAATCGATATTAATGATTTAGATTTCCGCAATAAAAATGTAGAGAAAGTAACGAAAGACATCGTTGCAAAAGCAAGCGCTAGTGAAGAGTTACAAGAAATTACGATGAGTGTAACTCCTACAGAAGAACAAGAAGCAGTATTAAAAAATGATTTCTTTGAAACAGGTTTATATACAGTAGAAACAAATGCAAAAAGCGGAACGTATAAAGTGCAAGCAACAGGTGCACCAGCGGGCGTGAAATTTGCAAATGAAAAAGGCGAAACAAAAACAGAATTTAATGTAGGAGACAAGTTCCGCATTTTAATTCCGAAACAAACACCAGCTGGTGGATTTAGCTTTAAAGTATCAGGAAATTTAACGAAATTACAAGGGATTGCGCATAAAGGTACACCGACTATTCAAAATGCAGTAGTATTACTTGAGCGTAGTGAAGAAAAAACAAGTCCAGAGTTAGCGGTAAGTTGGAAAAAGGCTGAGGCTCCAAATAAACCAAATAAGCCATATACTCCAAATGAACCGCATAAACCGAATCAAAAGAGATAATGAAAAAGCATTGGCGTATGCCAATGCTTTTTGTATGTGAGGATAAAAGTTATATTGAAAAAAATAAAATGGATAGAAATAGTGTTTTTAAAGGTTAAATTATATTTAAAAATAATATAAATATAATAAAATCCTGACGTTACGATTAATAGATTAAATTCACAAAATTGTAATATTATTCTTGGGGGGGAGGCTATTAAATGAAGGTAAAAGCGTGTAAAATTCAGTTGGAAAAACTATCTATAGATGGTCATATATGAAGAAAATGTAAGTTTTTATTGCTATTTTTATTTTTAGATGTATAGATGACAATACTGACAAATATCTTTTACTATTCTCTTTTTTATGTAGCAAGAGAACTCATCACAAATAGAGAGAAGTGAGGAGGGCATATTACATAAAAATTTTACAATGTAAGAAAGCGAATGCATGGAGAGAAATGCGGTAGTAATATATACAGGTGCGCGAGGTGTTAGT
This sequence comes from Bacillus sp. 2D03, assembly GCF_003946765.1. Classification (NCBI taxonomy): domain Bacteria; kingdom Bacillati; phylum Bacillota; class Bacilli; order Caryophanales; family Bacillaceae; genus Bacillus; species Bacillus sp. 2D03. The sequence continues at coordinate 187,931 of NZ_RPSJ01000005.1, forward strand.
CCATTCATTAAATGTTTTTATAGAAATAATAGGATTACTTATTAGATGAATATATAGGATAGTTTATCTAAATAAAGGAACAGGGGACACAGATTATGTCGAAGAAAAAGACAAGTAGGGTATTAGTAGCTAGTGTTTGTTTAGCTACGTTATTGACGCCATATGGACTTGAATTACCTAAGGTGTATGCAGAGATGACGATTGAAGATAAGGAGAAACAGCAAGAAGAGCGAGTGTATCAATTGCTGCCAAAAGGTGATGTAGAAGGGATGCGTGAGTTGCATCAGCGTCGAATGAGTTTTTCTCCTTATGAACCAACTGGCATTTATGTAAAGCCAGGTGAAGAAGTAGTTATTCAAGTAGAAGGGACTCAACAGATTAAAGCTTATATTGGTACATATTCTTATGAAAAAGAAGAACCTAAACAATTCAACTTAAATTCTGGTGAGAATAAAATTTCTTCTCCAAATGGGGGGCTATTATACTTTTATAATTATCACAACACAGGAGAAGTAGTGGCTAAAGTGAAAAAAGGTGGTACATCAAATCCTTTATTTATTTTAGGAAAGCATACGACAAAAGATTGGAAGCGTATGTTGGCAGAGAATCCTGATCCATATGCAATAGAAATGAAGGGAGAAAATAGTTTATTAACTATGCATCCTGAAACTGTGGCGGAACATTTGAAGCAAGAAGATCCAGCTGAGTTATTAAAGAAGCACGATGAAATAATTAATATAGAACATAAGATATCAGGTTTATCAAAAGATGGTGCGGGTGTTGCGAATCAAGGTAAACATTCCATTCATTTTGTTGAAGACTGGTATACAGACGATTATATGTATGCGACTTATTATCGAACAGCTTATAGTAAAGGCAATTTAGAGTCAGTACTAAATCTAGAAGAGTTAACTAATGATGGATGGGGGCCTTGGCATGAAGTTGGACATCAACATCAACAAGACACTTGGTTATGGGATGGACTTGGAGAAGTAACCGTTAATATTTATTCTTTGGCAGTTCAAACTACATTCGGGCATAAAACAAGGTTAGAGCAAGAGGGGCGCTATGAAGCTGCATTTGCTTATTTAGGTAAACCGGATGCACAAGAAAAGATGGATGTATTTGAGAAATTAGTTATGTTTTGGCAGTTACATTTAGCTTATGGGGATCAATTCTATCCGAATTTACATCAAATGTATCGTTTGTTACATGACACAGAACTGCCTAAATCTGATGAAGAGAAAAAGCAGATGTTTATTTATATGACGTCAAAAGTGGCAGGACAAAATTTAATTCCTTTCTTTGATAAATGGGGATTATTTGCAAATGATGCTACGAGAGAAAAGATTGAAAAATTAAATTTACCAAAATTAGAAAAAGAAATATGGTTATCTACAGATAGCAATCCAATTCGTGAAAAACAAACTGAGTTATATGAAGTTCCATATGGCGAGCCAAATAATGAAAAAATACAAAATGTAGTAATCGGTACTACACATGATGAGAAAAAAGCAAAGGAACTTGTACAGAATTTAGGAGAAGGTGTAAAGACAACAGGTGTGATTATGCAAGATAAGCCTGAAGTTGGAGAAAAAACTGTAAAAGTAGAAATTGTAGATAGAAAAGGGAATAAGAATTTTATTCCAGTTGTAGTGAATGTTGGATATGGGGATAGCCTACTTGTATATGGATTGAACTATACTAGGGAGGGAGATTTGAAGTCAACCGTAACTCTACATCATGGTACAAAAAAATTTAGTGCAACAGATACAAAAAATTTAATTCATGATTACTTTAAAGATGAAAAGTATTTTGAGTTCACACTGTACGATAAAGAAGGAAGAGAGAAGAAAAATGTAGCGGTAAAAGGCTTGGAAAATACAGAAGTTCTTGCCAAGGAATTAAATGGGTTAGCATTTGAATATGGAGATGTGGTGAAAGTATACCATGCAGAGTCTTCACGTTTACATTGGTATCAAAAAGGTTTATATGTGGGAGAAGGAAAAAATAAAGAAATAAAAGAATTATTCTTCAAAATTACTGAAAATGGATTTGAGAGATTAAAATCATTGCAAGAAGTAACAGCAAAGCCACAAACAGTAGTAGTCGGAACAGAAGCAGAAAAGCTAGAAGCGAAAAACTTTGTTGAAGTGAAAGACGGAGAAGTAATTGGCTTTGTAGAAAAGCCAACTACAACGAAAATCGGAAAACAAACAGCCAAAGTAGAAACGAAAGATCGTTTTGGAAATAAGCAAGTAACAGAAGTACCATTAGAAGTGGTTTATGGAGATAGCATTGCATATGCAGGATATGGAAATGATATTGCTTCAATTGTAACTTTAAAGCACGAAGAGAAGAGATTCCATGCAACTGATATGGATAGCGAAATTCATGAGTATTTTAATAAAGAGCTATACATGGGGATTACGTTATACGATGGAGAAGGAAAAGAGAAAAAACATGTAACAGCAGAGGGACAAGAAACATCAGAGAGCTTTGCGAAGCAAGTGAATGGTATGCAGTTCGAGTATGGAGATGTAGTGAAAGTATTCCACGCAGAACCGATTCGTTTGAAATGGTATCAAAATAATACACTTACTGGTCAAGGTGAGAAAAAAGGGGCAAAAGAACTATTCTTCAAAGTAACAGAAAAAGGCTTTGAGAGAATGGATATGTTGCAAGAAGTAAAAGCAGTGCCACAAAAAGTAGTAATTGGAACTGATAGCGAACAGTTAGACGCGAAAAATTTTGTTGAAGTAAAAGATGGAGAGGTAGTTGGATTTGTAGAGAAACCAACTACATCAAAAATCGGTGAACAAAAAGTAAAAGTAGAAACGAAAGATATGTTTGGAAATAAGCAAGTGACAGAAGTTCCTCTAACAGTAACGTATGGAGATAGTCTTGTATACCAAGGGCTGGGTGATGATATTCGTTCTATTGTAACGTTCAATCATGAAGATAAGAAGCTACATGTAACGCATACAAATGAACAAATTCATAGTTACTTTAAAAATGAATTATATATGGGAATTACCCTATATGATCAAAATGGAACGGAGAAAAAACATGTAACAGCAGAAGGACAAGAAACTTCAAAGAATTTTGCTGAGCAAGTAAACGGAACTTCCTTCCAATATGGAGATGTAGTGAAAGTGTATCATGCGGAATCAGATCGTTTGAATTGGTATAAAAATAGTGAGTTAGTTGGAAAAGGAGATAAGAAAAAGTTTAAAGAAATTTCCTTTAAGATTACTCCAAATGGTTTAGAGCAAGTGCAATAATAAAAAAAGCTCGTAAAACATTATGTTTTACGAGCTTTTTCTATTATTCAGCTTCAGAAACAACTGTGAAGCGTTCGTTTACATGTTTTGGATTTTCGATTTCATCAAGTGCTGCAACTGCGAAGTCTTCGTAACTTACGTAGCTATCACCTTTTGCGTTAACAAGAAGGTTGTCTTTACCAGCTGTATAAGAGCCTGTGCGCTTTCCTAATGCAAATAGTGCAGAAGGGCTGATGAATGTCCAAGTGATATCATTTGTTTGCTTTAAGATTTCTAAGTTTTTACCTTGGTTTTGAGCTGTTGCAAGGTATTCGCTCGGGAAACCTGGTGTATCAAATACACGTGTTGTTTTTTCTTCGTCTACAAATAAGCTTCCAGCGCCGCCAACTACAAGTAATTTTGTGTTAGGGGCACCTTTCATAGCTTCAATTAGTACGTTTCCTGCATCTACGTGAAGGTGTTCTTCGCCTGCTGGAGCACCGAATGCATTTACAACGACATCGAATGCTTGCAAGTCGTTAGATGTAAGAGAGAATACATCTTTCTCTAAAACTTTTACGTTTTCTTCTGTAATTTTTGCAGCGTTTCTTACGATTGCAGTTACTTCATGTCCGCGATCTAATGCTTCTTTTAAAATACGACTTCCTGCTTTACCAGTTGCTCCGATGATTCCGATTTTCATAATAAATCCCTCCAAAGTGTTTTGTTAAAGTGTATATCTGAAAGTAAATGAATTTGTTGTAATAAGGTTTGTTACAACCCGATGTAATCATTATAGTTACAGGTAGACACTTTTGTCAATGGGGTAGTTTGTAGATTTATTTTTTGTCTTAGTATACACAGTTAGAGGGAGGGTAGTCATAAAGGTATTATTACTGCGATCCTGTCTAATATTTGGAAATTGCAAATTGTCGAAAAATGTTGATTTTTGAATGTTTTTTAAATATAATTCGTTTTATGGAGAAAAGGAGGGGTTAATTGTATGAATATTTTGGAACAATTCGTTTCGTCAACGAATACAATTCTTTGGTCATATATTCTTATTGCAATGTTAATTGGTTTAGGTCTTTATTTTTCTATTAAATTGAAATTCGTACAAATTACTCATTTAGGGGAAATGATTCGTTTAATGAGTGATGGGTTAACTGGAAAGACGCGTAAAAAAGGCAGTGTATCTTCTTTCCAAGCATTTTGTATGAGTTCTGCAGCTCGTATTGGTATCGGTAACTTAGCTGGTGTAGCGTTAGCTATTTCTATGGGAGGACCTGGAGCAGTATTTTGGATGTGGGTGATTGCGATTATCGGGGCTTCTTCAAGTTTCGTCGAAAGTACGCTTGCACAAATTTATAAAATAAAAGATGGCAGTGGGTTCCGTGGTGGTCCTGCTTATTATATGGAAAAAGGTTTAAATAAACGTTGGATGGGGATTTGGTTCTCTATTCTGATTACAATTAGTTACGGTTTAATTTTCAACTCAGTACAAGCAAATACAGTTACATTAGCGTTTAAAAATGCATTTGGTATTGAGCGTTACGTTGTTGGGATTGTATTAGCAGTATTAGTTGCGGTTATTATTTTTGGTGGTGTAAAAAGTATCGCGCGTATGTCGGAAATGATTGTTCCACCAATGGCAATTCTTTATATTGCGGTAGCGATTTTTGTTGTTATTAAAAACTTCTATTTACTACCAGATGTGTTTACAGAAATCTTTAAAGGTGCATTCGGTTTAGATTCAGCTGTAGGCGGTGGTATCGGTGCTGCGATGAAATATGGTATTCAGCGCGGATTATTTGCGAATGAAGCAGGTATGGGTAGTGCACCAAACGCGGCAGCGACGGCTGATGTAACGCATCCAGCTAAACAAGGTTTTATTCAAACAATTGGTGTTTTAGTAGATACATTCTTAGTATGTACATCAACAGCATTTATCGTACTATGTTCTGGTGCATATAAAGCAACGAACTTAGAAGGTATTGAATTAACACAAAATGCATTAAGTTCACAAATTGGCCCGTGGGCAAGTAGCTTCTTAGCGATTATTATTTTCTTATTTGCTTTCAGTTCGCTTCTAGGAAACTACTATTATGGTGAAACGAATATTGAATTTATTAAGCAAAGCAAAACGTGGTTAACAATTTACCGTATTGCGGTAGTTGGAATGGTATTATTCGGTTCCGTAGCAACGCTTCAAGTTGTATGGAATATGGCAGACTTATTTATGGGTCTAATGGTAATAACGAACTTAATTGCGATTACACTTCTTGGCCGATTTGCGTACGCGGCATTAACAGACTATGTAAGGCAAAAGAAACAAGGGAAAGATCCAGTCTTCAGTGCAGATTCTATTCCTGGTTTAACGAATACAGAGTGCTGGGATAAGCCAGTGGTAACAGATAAAGAAAAAGCAGTGTAATTGAAAAGGCGAGCATCGAGGTAAATTTGATGCTCGCCTTTTTTGTTGTAGTAAATGATGAAAAGGGTGAGGGGTAATTATTAATATAACTTTTTGTTTGTTCCTCTCGTTATTTGTGGGGAACGTACTGTTTTAAAAGTATGGCTGGTCGAAGAGGATAAGAGATTGAGTATTGGATAAATGCATGTAATAGCTATATTTTTATGAAAAAAACACGTATGTTAAGATAGTTAACGCAATCATGTCATAAAACCTAACATAAAGTTCTTGATTACTAAAAGTTTTTAGAATATAATTTTCTTATTGTTAGGAAGAGGGGGCAATGCAAATATGGATTTTTTAGCTAGGGTAATTGGGGATGTAAATAATATCCTTTGGTCATATGTCATTATTGCGATGTTAATTGGGTTAGGGCTCTATTTTTCATTTCGTGTGAAATTTGTCCAAGTTCGTTACTTCGGTGAAATGATTCGATTGCTTGGGGATGGGGCAAGTTCGAAAACGAGGAAAGCGCAAAAGGAGAAGAGCGGTGTATCATCGTTCCAGGCTTTTTGTATGAGTACAGCTTCTCGTGTAGGTACTGGTAACTTAGCTGGTGTAGCTATCGCAATCTCAGCAGGTGGACCAGGAGCAGTATTTTGGATGTGGTTAATCGCAGTAATTGGGGGTGCTTCTGCATTTGTAGAGAGCACATTAGCGCAAATTTATAAAGTGAAAGATGGGAATGCATTCCGTGGGGGCCCAGCGTATTATATGGAAAAGGGTTTAAATAAACGCTGGTTAGGTGTTGTGTTCTCTGTTCTAATAACAGTAAGTTTCGGATTGATTTTTAATGCTGTACAGTCTAATACTGTAGCAGCAGCTTTTGATGGGGCATTCAAAACAGATAGTAGGTTAGTAGGTCTTGTTATGGCTGGTTTACTTGCAGTTATTATTTTCGGCGGAGTAAAACGAATTGCTCGCGCGGTTGAAATGATTGTTCCAGTAATGGCAATTATTTATGTAGCAGTGGCATTATTCGTTGTTGTGACAAACATTACGGCAATTCCGTATGTATTTAAAGAGATTTTCTTACATGCTTTCGGAATTAAAGAAGTAGTAGGTGGGGGACTAGGAGCCGCGATTTTACTAGGGGTAAAACGTGGGTTATTCTCAAATGAAGCAGGTATGGGTAGTGCGCCGAATGCAGCTGCGACTGCAAACGTAACCCATCCAGTTAAACAAGGTTTCATTCAAACTTTAGGGGTATTTACAGATACATTATTAATTTGTAGTTGTACAGCATTTATTATTCTTTTATCAGATGTGCATAATGCAGCTGATTTAAATGGAATTCAATTAACGCAGCAGGCGTTAAGTCAACATATCGGTCCATGGGCTTCTATATTTGTAGCAGTTGCAATCTTCTTGTTTGCATTTAGTTCATTAGTAGGTAACTACTACTATGGTGAAACAAATATTGAATTCTTAAATGGAAGTAAAGTGCTATTAACAGCGTACCGCATTGCTGTACTTGGTATGGTTATGTTAGGATCTGTAGCGACAATTCAAATCGTTTGGGATGTAGCAGATTTATTCATGGGTATTATGGCTGTTATTAACTTAGTGGCGATTGTATTCCTTTCTAAGTATGCTTTTGCGGCATTATCAGATTACGTAAAGCAAAAGAAACAAGGAAAAGATCCGGTATTCTATGCGGATTCTATTCCAGGTTTGAAAAATACAGAGTGCTGGGATAAGTCAGCAGTAGCTGATAAAGAAAAAGCAGTATAATGAGATGGGCATCAAGTGAAACTTGATGCCCATTTTTTGTTTTATCCGGACATTAGCGGATGGTAAAAGACGAACATTAACGAAGGTTTTATAATAAAATGTAATTTTTTTTAGAAAAGTGCAGATATGAATTAGAATTTATGTTAGAATGGAAAATGCCTTTGAAATAAGAGGTTTTATGGTCTTTTCGATCCGATTTAAGTTTTCGGAGGAGAAATGGAAAGTTCGGATTATTTCTTGTTTTGAGTGGTCAGACGTTCAACGTTAATGAAGAGTTAAATGGAGGATTTTATTAATGAAGTTTGTTATGTTCCTTGTAGGATTACTCGTTGTATTTGTACTCGGTTTTCTTATAAGTGCCGATCGAAAGAAGATTAAGTATAAACCAATCGCAATTATGCTTATTATTCAGTTAGCATTATCTTATTTCTTATTAAATACGCAAGTTGGTTATATTTTAGTAAAAGGAATTTCAGATGGATTTGGCGCACTTCTTGGATATGCGGAAGCTGGAATCGTTTTCGTATTTGGTGGTCTTGTTAATAAAGGAGAGGTTTCATTCTTCTTAACAGCGCTATTACCAATCGTATTCTTTGCGGTTTTAATCGGAATTCTGCAACACTTTAAAATTTTACCGATATTTATTCGTGCTATTGGTACGTTGTTAAGTAAAGTAAATGGTCTAGGAAAACTAGAATCATATAATGCAGTAGCAGCTGCCATTGTTGGACAAGCAGAAGTATTTATTACAGTAAAAGATCAATTAAGTAAAATCCCAAAACATCGTTTATATACATTATGTGCATCTTCTATGTCGACAGTGTCGATGTCAATCGTTGGTTCTTATATGAAAATGATCGAACCGAAATATGTAGTAACAGCACTTGTATTAAATTTATTTAGTGGTTTCATTATCATTCATATTATTAACCCGTACGATATTACAGAAGAAGAAGATACACTGAAATTAGAAAATAAGAAAAAACAATCATTCTTTGAAATGCTAAGCGAGTACATTATGCTTGGTTTCACGATTGCGATTACAGTAGCAGCTATGTTACTTGGTTTCGTAGCATTAATTACAGCAATTAATAGCTTGTTTGATTCAATGTTCGGTATTACATTCCAAGCTATTTTAGGATATATTTTCTCACCATTAGCATTCGTAATGGGTATCCCTCAAGCTGAGATGGTAACAGCGGGACAAATTATGGCAACAAAATTAGTATCAAACGAGTTTGTTGCGATGCTTGATCTTGGAAAAGTAGCTGGTGATTTATCGGCTCGTACAGTTGGTATCCTTTCTGTATTCCTTGTATCATTTGCGAACTTCTCATCTATCGGAATTATCGCAGGTGCAACGAAAGGTATCGATGAAAATCAATCAAATGTTGTATCATCATTCGGTCTACGCCTTGTGTACGGTGCGACATTAGTAAGTATTCTATCAGCGATTATCGTTGGTGTTATGTTATAAAGTGAAACTTTAATCAGTGGGGTGGCTTTATCCCACGATCATTATTAGCCCTCAACAATCGGGGTGAAAAAGGATGGTCCTAGCTCATAGCTAGGGCTATTTTTATGGTAAATTTGCATGAAAAAACCAATTAATTAGGAATATATTAACATATAAAAATCTTTTAAAATTTATATTGCATTTCGTCTAGATAACGCTTACAATTTGATTTGTAGGTGGTATCAATTTCAGACTTTCAATTATGGTAGGAGAGAAGAAGCTACCTTTTATAAATTGCAATTTATGTAAACGCTTACTGATTTTAGATGACAGTTGAATAGTTTTAGGGGTTTAAAATTTTTTTAACAACAATGGTCAGACGTCATTCGTTATACGTTATACGACCAATAACTCGTGGGAGAAGTGGAGGATTCACATATGAAGTTCGTAATGTTTCTAGTCGGTTTACTTGTAGTGTTTGTACTAGGTTTCCTTATCAGTTCAGATCGTAAGAAAATTAAATATAAACCAATTGCACTTATGCTTGTCATTCAATTGGTACTTGCGTATTTCTTACTAAATACAAAGGTCGGATTCGTATTAGTAAAAGGGATCGCAGATGGATTTGGCGCTATTTTAAAATTTGCGGAAGCTGGGGTTAATTTCGTATTTGGTGGTCTAGCAAACGATGGACAAGCACCATTCTTCTTAACAGTATTATTACCGATTATTTTCTTAGCAGTATTAATCGGGATTCTGCAACATATTAAAGTTTTACCGATTATCATTCGTGCAGTCGGTTTCCTATTAAGTAAAGTTAACGGTTTAGGAAAACTAGAATCATATAATGCGGTAGCAGCTGCAATCGTTGGTCAAGGGGAAGTATTCATTACAGTAAAAGATCAACTAAGCAAATTACCGAAAAATCGTTTATACACACTTTGTGCATCTTCAATGTCTACAGTATCGATGTCAATCGTCGGTTCTTATATGAAAATGATTGATCCAAAATATGTAGTAACAGCACTTGTATTAAACTTATTCAGTGGATTCATTATCGTTCATATCATTAATCCATATGAAGTAAAAGAAGAAGACGATATTTTAGAATTACAAGAAGACAAGAAACAAACATTCTTTGAAATGTTAGGCGAATATATTATGCTTGGTTTCTCAATCGCTGTAACAGTAGCGGCGATGTTAATCGGTTTCGTAGCATTAATTACAGCAATTAACGGTGTATTCGATTCAATTTTCGGAATCACGTTCCAAAGCATTTTAGGATATATCTTCTCACCATTAGCATTCGTAATGGGTATTCCAACATCAGAGATGCTACAAGCAGGACAAATTATGGCAACAAAATTAGTAACGAACGAATTCGTTGCAATGCTTGACCTTGGTAAAGTAGCTGGTGATTTATCAGCTCGTACAGTAGGTATTTTATCTATCTTCCTTGTATCATTTGCGAACTTCTCATCTATCGGAATTATCGCAGGTGCAACGAAGAGTATCGATGGCAAACAAGCAAACGTTGTATCATCATTCGGTTTAAAACTTGTATACGGTGCAACGTTAGTAAGTATATTATCAGCGATTATCGTTGGGGTTATGCTTTAATAAATTAAGAAAAGCAATGAGCGTAGGCTCATTGCTTTTTTTGTTTAACTTGCTTTATCCAAGTCTCTTTTAAAACGTGGTTTCTCTAAATAAGTTCCCAGTCTCCACACATATTCCACTGGCCCCATCCGGTATTTTTGGAGCCAATAGGTGCTAACGAATAATTGAATCGTATAAATTCCGATGGTTAAAAGAATACCGAAGAAATAGCCAATTTTCCCGTATAAGCCAAATCCATATGCGTAAAAAATGGTTGTTGCGATAATAGATTGTGCTAAGTAATTACTAACGGACATTTTCCCTATGTTCGCCATGTATGTTAGTAGACGGGTTGCTTTTTTGTAATGGAATAATAAAATGATTGTGCTTCCGTAAAAGAAGGTCATAGTTACTGGTGTAAGGCCATCTTGTAACATAATTAAAAGCGGGTGCTTTACAAACATAGCTAAGATTTTAATTGTAAAAGAGAAGAGACCGGTGGCAAACCATATTTTTTTGACAGCATGTATATGTTTATTGACCTCAAATAGCCAGCCTTTTTTCCCTACATACATTCCGAATAGGAACAGTGGACACATAAAAATTATTGCGAAAACTGATATGAAAAATAATCCGAATGCACCGTCAATTCCCATGTAATCAAAAGGATTTTCAGTCAATCTAAAGTTGACGTGATCCATATAGCTTCCAGTTTGATGGACTTTATGTTCTTTTTCAGTATAAGGTGCAAAATCATCTATATTTGTAGATGGATCAGTTTGATAAGATATAAGTGTAATAAGTGCGAGTAGAATAATCGCCCAAATGAGCAAAGTTTTCGGTTTTCGATTGATGAACATCATTAAGAAAATCCCGATTATTCCGTATGCAAATAAAATATCGCCCTCCCAAACAAAAGTGCCGTGAATGTAGCCTAGTAGTAAAAGAATGATAATACGTCTTATGTATGTGGGGAAGAATTTTTTTCCTTTTGCGATAATACTTTTTTGTAACAAAATAATGCTAAGCCCAAATAGAAAAGAAAATAGGGATATAAAGTTATGTGTGCCGAAGAATTGAATAAACCAATTAGCGCCTTTATCAAGATCGCCGAATAGATAAGTTGGTTTTTCACTGGTGAAGAACCCGAATTGAATTAATGTCATATTGACTAGTAAAATGCCAAACAAAGCGAAACCACGAATTGCATCAACAGCTTCTACACGTTGATTCATTTTTCCTCTCCTCGTATATTCGTTTTTATATTGAAAATAATACCATTTTATAGCTGGCACTATGTCAAATATGAAGAAATTTAAGGTGATTTTAAGATAGAGAGCAAACAAAAAAATCACCTTAATACATGTATTAAGGTGATTGAAATATTATTCAGCTGGAGGCGTAAATGTACGTTTCTCTAATTCAGCATCTAGCATAAACAGTGCGTTTGAATCGCTTGTAATACGTTTTAATTTTTGAATGATGCTATCGAATGAAGCTTCTTCTTCAACTTGTTCGTCAACGAACCATTTTAAGAATGTAATTGTTGCATGTTCACGCTCGTCCCAAGCGATATCAGATAAGTTATAAATACGTTTCGTTACTTCACGCTCGTGCTCAAGTGCGACTTCAAAAGCGTTTAATACAGATTCGTATTCGTTATTTGGATTATCAAATCCAGTAATAATAGCGCGCTCTCCGCGGTCATTAATATAGTTGTAAAGCTTCATTGCGTGGAAACGTTCTTCTTCAGCTTGTACAAGGAAAAAGTTAGCGAATCCATCATAGCTCTCAGATGTACAGTAAGCAGCCATTGCCATATAAGCATGGGCAGAGTAAAATTCAAAGTTCATTTGTTCATTTAATGCGTCGTGCAATTTTTTTGATAACATAAAATCCCCCTTAGTATTGTGACAAGAATATTATACCATAATTGATAATATTCTCATTTAGATACTTCGAACCTTTTCGAAAGCTTTGTGACGTGTGCGTCCATAATGTCTTGTAAGTCTAAATCATATTTTTGCGAAAGAATAATAAGGTTAGATAGTACATCGCCAAGTTCTTCTTTTAGTTCTTGTTTTAGCTCTTCTTCTGTTTTCGCATCTTCATCAGGGCGATCGCGGCCAATTTCAATAGCACGAACGACTCGTGAAACTTCCCCAACTTCCTCGGTTAAGAAATTTAAGCGAATAAAGGCATTATACTGTGACCAGCTTCGTTTTTCGTAAAATTCCTCAACCCATCTTTGAAATGCAACGATATCCATTTCTTCCTCATCTCCTCAATATGTTGTACAATGTTCATTGTATCATAACAATATATAGTTTCGGGGTGTAGGGATGAGAAAGATTTGTGTGTTTGCAGGTTCTAATTTAGGGGAGAGACCAGAATTTAAAGAGCAGGCAATTCAGTTAGGTAAAATGTTTGTTGAGAACGACTATGAGCTCGTATACGGTGGTTCATGTGTCGGATTAATGGGAGAAGTAGCAAACGAAGTTCTTCGTTTAGGTGGACGTGTAACAGGTGTTATGCCACGCGGTCTATTCCGAGGAGAAATTGTGCATACAGGATTAACAGAATTAATTGAAGTAGAGACGATGCATGAACGTAAAGCGAAAATGGCAGAGCTTGCAGATGCTTTTATTGCGCTTCCAGGCGGATACGGAACGTTTGAAGAACTATTTGAAGTTGTATGTTGGTCACAAATTGGTATACATAATAAGCCGGTTGGTTTATTAAACATAAAAGGTTTTTACGGACCAATTTTGCAAATGGTTGAACGTGCAGCGGAAGAAGGATTTATGAATCCATCAAATAAAGAATTGATCGTTTCAGCAGAGACAGCAGATAAACTAATTCATGCAATCCAAAATTATGAGCGTCCTGTTTTGGGAACGAAGTGGAAGCAACTATCATAGCAAATACGGAAACACATGTCGTTTTAATTTAAGACGGCATGTGTTTTTAATTTGGTTAAATATGTTAATGTTTAGATGTAATGTTTTTGGGAAAGGAGAAATAGATGGAGGAGTTCGTATATTTACGTCCGGTTTTTAAAAGTATTTTAGCAGCGTCTATTCTTGTTATGCTAATTGTTTTGAGACAGAAGAAAGAGTTGATTAATGAATTTTCACTTTGAGTTATCTCGGTATTGTGTATCGGTGTTTCCGCGATAACGTTGTTTATGTCCGGATTCATCGTTGATGAGTATAATCTAGGTGGAGATCCACAATCGTTTTGTATGTTTATTGCGATTGGTTGTATTAGTGGTCTGAATTTCATTATTTATTACAGAAGGCAATAAAAAGAGGCATTCCATGTTACTTTGGAATGCCTTTATCATTTTGATTGCTTTGTTTTTTATACAGGTACCAGCCACCCCAGCCGCCACCAATTGCTAGGACAACGAAGAAAGCATAGTCCTTAACCTCGACACGTATATTGAAAATATTAGCTATAAGTAAGAGAACCCCAACTGTTATTAACGCAAAAAATGCTCTAATTAAGTAGTCTTTCAACTGAACCACTCCCGTCATTTAAGTAGTAAATGATGAATTTGGAAAAGCTAAAGGGTGTTTCCTATATTTTAACATAGATGAGATTGTAATATATTGATAAAAGTAGGGGAGAGGGGTGTGTTAATATTGTCGTGATTTGTCGATAAGTCGATATAATTGAAAAATCGCTGATATATTGGAGGGAATTGCCGATATAATTGGAGAATCGCCGATATGTTGGAAAAATCGCTGATATAAATTTCATGTACCAGCATGCGCGATCAATCTATAGAAAAAAGCGACTCTGAACGAGCCGCTTCCGCTTTAAATGATATCCAGCTCCGGTAGCTAGAATGTTCGGTGGCTTCGCTTTTTCCTGCGAGGCAAAGAGCGCCTCTACGTCAAAAGCTCCATCCCCCTCATATTCTGAGCAAGCCGCCTCCGCTTTTACATATTATTGATTCAAGAACGCACGTAGCATCCAAGCGTGTTTTTCTAGTTCTGTGTAGATGCCTAGTAGTAGGTCAGATGTCATTTCATCGTCAGAGTCTTGAGCGATTTCCATGCCTTTTTTCAGTTCGACTAGCATCATTTCGTAGTCTTTCATGATTGCTTCGACCATCCCTTCTGCAGTTTCTCCGTATGCTGCTTCTTGAATAGAAGATAGTTCTAAGTATTCTTTCATTGTTGCTACTGGTTTGCCGCCAATTGCTAAAATACGTTCTGCAATTTCATCGATGTGAGTAGCTGATTCTGTGTAAAGTTCTTCGAATTTCTCGTGTAATGTGAAGAATTGAGGTCCTTTTACGTACCAATGGAAGTTGTGAAGTTTTGTGAATAAAACGCTCCAGTCTGCTACTTGTTTGTTTAATACTTCGATTACTTGTTTGTTCATTATGATCAATCTCCTTTTGAGTTGTTATGTGATATCAATTACTAATTTATAATCATTATAATCTAGTAATCTCTATAAATCAACCCTTTTGCTGGAATTAATTTGAACAAATTATGAACTGTTGTAAATAAAAGGCCCTATTACGGTGAAGTAATAGGGCCTTTGTTTGTTAAACAGCCTTTTGTTTTTCTTCTACATCTTGCCCATCCCAGCACTCTGTATTCTTTAAGCCAGGGATAGAGTTTGCAACGAAGACAGGATCTTTTCCTTGTTTCTTTTGCTTCAAATAGTCTACTAATGCAGCATAAGCAAATTTGCTAAGGAATGAGATGGCAATTAAGTTTGTGAATACCATTAGTCCCATGAATAAATCAGCTAAACTCCAAACTGTTTTAAGAGCAGCGATTGATCCGAAGAATACCATTCCGACAACTGCAACACGATAAATCATTAACCATGTTTTACTTTCTTTAATGAATGCGATATTTGTTTCACCATAATAGTAGTTTCCTAGAAGTGAACTGAAAGCGAATAGGAAAATAATAATCGCTAAGAAAGTGCTTGCCCACGGTCCAATTTGTGAACTTAATGCGTTTTGTGTTAATTCGATACCTTCTAAATTTGATCCTTTGTAAAGTCCAGAACATAATACGATAAATGCTGTTGATGTACATACTAAGAATGTATCTACGAAAACGCCTAACGCTTGAACAAGCCCTTGTTTTACAGGGTGAGATACATCAGATGTTGCGGCTGCATTAGGAGAACTACCCATTCCTGCTTCTGTAGCGAATAAACCGCGCTGAATTCCGAACTTGATTGCTGCTCCAATACCACCAGCGATGGCTTGGTCTAAACCGAATGCACCATTAAATATTTCTATAAAAATGCTTGGTAACATACTGAAGTTGTTAATTACGACGAAAATTGCCACACCAATATAAATAATTGCCATTGGAGGAACAATCATTTCTGTAATACGTGAAATGCTTTTGATACCACCGAAAATAATAACTGCAACTAATAAAGCTAATAGAGCTCCTACAAGAGTTCGCTCTAGTCCAAAAGCATTTTCAAACGCTATTGTTACTGTATTCGCTTGCACTGAATTGAAAATTAATCCGTACGCAACTGTAATAAGAAGTGAGAACCAGACGCCCATCCAGCGTTTGTTTAACCCTTTTTCCATGTAATATGCTGGTCCACCACGGAACCTACTTCCATCTTTTACTTTATAAATTTGCGCAAGTGTACATTCTACAAAACTAGTAGCTGCTCCGATAATTGCGATAAACCACATCCAAAATATTGCGCCAGGTCCACCCATTGAAATTGCTAATGCTACACCAGCTAAGTTTCCGATACCGATACGTGCTGCTGCACTTAAGCAAAATGCTTGGAATGGTGAGATGCTATCTTTCTTTTTTTCTTTTCGATTAAACCCTTTACTAATTAAGCTGACCATCTCACTGAAATGAGTAATTTGGACAAATTTTAATTTAAAAGAGAAGTAAAGACCGAAGCCGATTAGCATTGCAATAAGAATATATGACCATAAAATATTATTCGTTACCTCAAGGAATCTGCTAAAGATATCAACCATATAATACACTTCCTTTTTTTCGTAATAAGAAAATTATATGCAAAAAATATACGAGAATCAATTTTTCTAAAAAGTTATGTTACTTAAAACGTTTTTGTGTTATGATTATGTTACATCATAATATTTTTAGAATTATTTACATTTTAAAAAACTAAATTTAAAGCGAGAAGGTGGGGCTAATTTGAAAGAAGATTCTTTATGGAAAGTAAGCCTTCAGAGTTTGAAAATGAGAAGTAATATATTTTTTATCATTACATCTTTAAGTATCTTTTTAGGGTCCACTTATTATTACAATAAAAGATTTCCAAATCACAAATATCCTGAGTGGTTAGAATTTCTAAAGTTGATTGGATGAATAAAAGGCAGAAAAACAGAAAATTAAAATAAATAAGTTATGGAGGAGCTAAAAATGAATATTAGAGAAAGTGAACTTCCAGGTATTGGTTATAAGTTTCAAATCGTTACGAAAGGTAACGAAAAGATGGTAATTGTCATTCATGATGATGGTCGTAGAGAAATGTATCATTTTGATTCAGATCATGAAGAAAGCATCTCAAGTATTTCACTACGTGACTCAGAGGCGAGACAAATCGCTGCAATATTAGGTGGAATGGTATATAAGCCTAGGGCGTTAGAAAATGTTGAGATGGTTTTTGAAGGTTTAGCGATTGAGTGGTTCAAAGTGGAGAATACAGCTCCATCAATCGGAAAAACAATTGGCGATCTTGAAATAAGAAAAACATATAGCGTAACGATAATCGCGGTTATGAAGAAGAACATGAAGAAGCTATTTAATCCAGGACCAGAAACAGTAATTGAAGAAGGAGATATGCTTGTAGTGTCAGGTGAGAGAGAAGAAATTAAAAAAATCATTAATGAATTACTTTCAAATAGGGGGGACTGATTAGATGGATACGTTAATTTTTGAAGTTGGTACAGCTTTAGTTTTAGTGGCAATTGCAGCAGTAATTGCTGGGAAATTTAAATTCTCAGTAATTCCTTTTCTAATCGTTCTTGGAATGTTAGTAGGACCGCATGCACCGACAATAGGTGTTATCGATCTCAAATTTATTGAAAGTGCAAGTGTAATTTCCTTCCTTGGACGAATTGGGGTTCTATTCCTTCTATTCTATCTAGGATTAGAATTTTCAATGAAAAAACTAATTAAATCTGGACGATCTATTGCGATTGGCGGAACGATTTATATTTTAATTAACTTTTCACTTGGTTTGTTATACGGATTTATAATGGGATTCCCATTACTAGAAATCTTAATTATTGCGGGTATTATTACGATTTCTTCTAGCGCTATCGTTGCTAAAGTGTTAGTGGACTTAAGAAGAACTGGTAATAATGAAACCGAATTAATTTTAGGAATTATTATGTTTGAAGATATATTCCTTGCTGTATATTTATCAGTTGTTTCTGGTTTAGTACTTGGGGATCACGCTTCCTTCTTAGGTGCCCTTACTTCAATTGGAATTGCTTTAGGATATATGCTTCTATTCTTTATAGTAGCTAGAAAGGCTACGCCGTTATTAAATAAATTGCTCAATATTAGCTCAGATGAAATCTTTATTATTGTAGTATTTGCTTCATTATTCTTCATTGCTGGTTTTTCAGAAACAATTCACGTTGCAGAAGCAATTGGAGCACTTCTTCTAGGATTAGTTTTCTCTGAGACAGAGCATAGTGACCGAATTGAACATCTTGTTGTTCCATTTAGAGACTTTTTCGGAGCTATTTTCTTCTTCAGCTTCGGGTTAAGTATTGATCCGTTCTCATTAGGCGGAGCGATATGGTTAACGTTAGGTGCTGTCCTTCTTACGATAATCGGTAACTTTGTAGCAGGAATGATTGCAGGAAGGCAAGCTGGATTATCTCATAAAGCATCAACAAATATCGGATTAACAATCGTTTCAAGAGGAGAGTTCTCCATCATTATGGCTAATATCGGTATCGCTGGTGGTTTAATGTCAGTACTGAAACCATTCTCAGCACTATACGTGCTTATACTATCCATTTTAGGCCCACTTCTGACAAAGGAGTCGAAGAATGTATATAAATTCTTAAATAAAATCTTTAAGTGGGATATGAAGAAGAGCTGAATTTTTTAAAATCAAAGTACAAGATATTTATGAAAAAAGGGATTTATGTCGACATAGATCCCTTCTTTATTGGCATTTTTTCAAGGATGAAAGAATACGTTTAATATTTGCCATATTGTGGCATACATATAGGAAAAGGGAGTTTGGAAAGGGGAATAAAGAAAAATGGAACTCCAGTTTCAAAATGTATATCAACAGGTAGAGAATTGGTATGTGTTGGATTCGGAGCTTCCTTGGGATGTCAAAAAGCTGAGAGAGGATTTGTGTTCTCTTATTGAAGTATGTAAAACGCCCGTTATTTTTTGTGATACGTGCGATGCAAATGATGTACTTCTATCATTAGGGGAAGAGGAAGAAGAGTTCCTATTCCCAGTAGGTGGTTTTTATCATAAAGAAAAGCAATTAATTTTCGTTTGTATGTGGGAAGAGTATGAGCAAGTTCTCAAAACGCTACTGCATGAATTTCGCCATGCGATGCAGCATAAGAGAGATATATTGTATGTGGGAAGTGAACGGTACGAAGAGCGGTGGATTGAAAAAGATGCGAGGAAGTTCGCGGAGAGGAAATTGGATGAATATAAGAGTAGAAAGTTAATGTAAAGCATAGTGGAGAAATAGCGCTGTGCTTTTTATACTTATTAAAAATAAGTATTTGACTTTTATTAAGTTTAGTTCTAAACTAATGATATGAAACGAGCGAGGTGATGAAATGAAAACAGAAGATAGACTAGGGCTACTATTATGGTTTCGTTTGTCACGCTTTTATAATAAGAGTATTCGTGAGACGAATCAGCATTTGAAAAAATGGAATATATCTGCCGCCCAGTTTGATGTGTTAGCTCAAGTTGGAGGACATAATCGTTTAACGCAGCAAGAACTTGGAAATAAGCTATTTGTTACGAAAGGAAATGTAACGCAGCTTTTAAATAAAATGGAGCAGCTTGAGTGGATTTTGCGTGAACAAGAGGGTACTACGAAATATATTTCTTTAACAGAAAAGGGAAGAGCTTTATATGAGGAAATCGTCCCACCTCAAGAAACGTTCCAAGCAGAGAAGTTTCATAATTTAAATATAGAGGAACAAAAGCAATTATTAACACTACTAAAAAAGTTACAGTAAGAAAAAATTTTAAAATAAATCTCGAATTCGAGATAGTATGAGGTGAAGGATATGTTTAGAAAAGTTGATCATAAAAATATGGGCAGAGCAAATCATGGTTGGTTAAATACACATTTTCATTTTTCTTTTGCCAATTACTATAATCCAAATAACATGAACTTCGGAGCGTTACGTGTTATTAATGATGATCTAGTAGCGGCGCAAACTGGTTTTGATATGCATCCACATCGTGATATGGAGATTATTTCTTACGTTGTAGATGGTGCTTTAACACATGAAGACAGCATGGGAAATCGCGGAACGATTGAGCGTGGACATGTTCAATATATGAGTGCTGGCACGGGTGTATTTCATAGCGAGCATAATTTAGGCGATGAAACGCTGCGTTTATTACAAATTTGGATTTTACCAGACCGTGCAGATCATAAACCAAACTATGGTGAGTTTAAATTTGATTGGAGCAAGCGTGAAAATGAATGGTTCCATATGGTATCTTCAGTAGAAGGAAATGCACCAATTCAAATTCACCAAGATGCGAATTTATATTCCTTATCATTAGAGGCTGGAAAAGAAATTCATTTTCCAGTGAAAGAAGGCCGTCAATTGTACCTTGTACAAATTGAAGGAAGCAGTGTAATCAATGGTGAAAATCTTGTTATGCGTGATGCAGCAGAAGCGGTAGAAGAAGATATTCATATTGAAGCAAAAGAGCAATCTCATTATTTAGCAATTGAATTGAAAAAACAATAAAAGGTTTATAGAAAAGAGGACATCCGATAGATGTCCTCTTTTTTTGATTGGAATTGTCTGAAAAATGTTTCTCAAAATTTTAGTAGAGGTATCGGCTGGGAAAATAAGAATTGTATAAAAGTGTCAAAAATCTTTATGGGAATGGGGAATGTTATAGTGAAAAAGCAAGTCATTTCATCAGCATTAGCGTTAACTGTTATCGCCGGGGGATTTGGAGCGTTTGGGGCAACGACAACGAAAGCGGAAGAACAAAAAATTCAATATCATCAAGAATTTAAAACACCTGCATACATAGGTGAAGAATGGAAAGCACCGGAAGGACTAGATAAAAAAGAGACAGTCTTTCAATACTTAGAGAGTAAGAAAGATATGTTTAAATTAGCAGGAAATATTGAAAAGCATTTTAATATCGTTGGGGAAGAAAAAGACGCTGAAT
Source organism: Bacillus sp. 2D03 (assembly GCF_003946765.1). NCBI lineage: Bacteria > Bacillati > Bacillota > Bacilli > Caryophanales > Bacillaceae > Bacillus > Bacillus sp. 2D03. The sequence goes on from NZ_RPSJ01000005.1 coordinate 208,868, forward strand.
CTGATACGACACATGTGAAGCTAGTTGAGAAACATAATAACATTCCTGTGTACGGTTCTGATCAAATTGTTACACTTGATAAAGAGAATAATGTAAAAGCATTCTTCGGACAAGTTATTCCGAATTTAGATGATAAAAATATTCCTGCAGCTGCAAGCATTACTGCGGAACAAGCAGAAACGATTGCAAAGGCAGATATTGAGAAAGAAATTGGTAAAGTAAAGAGTTATGACGGTGTGAAAAAAGATTTATTTGTATATGAAAAGGACGGTAATTACTACCTTGCATACTTAGTTAAGGCATCGATTTCAAAACCAGCTCCAGGATATTGGCATTATTTTGTTGATGCAACGAATGGAAATGTTATTGAGAAATATAACGCTGTAGATAACATTACTGGATTTGGTTACGGAGTATTAGGTGCTAGACAATCATTTGAAATTGCTCAAGATACGAAAACAGGACAATTCAACTTGTTTGATGGTAAACGAGGACAAGGTGTTCATACATTTGATGCAGAAAATATGGACGAGAACTGGTTTAATTTATTCTCACAATGGCTTGGATATACAGGAGAAGAAGTTGAAAGTAAATCTAAGTTCTTCGAAGATAAAGCTGCAGTTGATGCGCATGTAAATGCAGGAAAAGTATATGATTACTACAAAAAGACATTTAATCGTGACTCTTTCGATGATAAAGGTGCGAAGCTTATTTCAACTGTTCACGTAGGTACAGCTTGGAATAACGCAGCTTGGAATGGTGTGCAAATGATGTACGGTGATGGCGATGGAAAAACATTCATTCCATTATCTGCTGGACTTGATGTTATCGGTCACGAATTAACGCATGCTGTAACTGAACATACAGCAAACCTTGTTTACAAAAATGAGTCAGGGGCGTTAAATGAATCGTTATCTGATATTATGGGTGTTATGGTTGAGAAGAAGAGCTGGGATTTAGGTGCTGATATTTATACACCTGATAAACCTGGTGATGCGCTTCGTTCACTAAAAGATCCAGCATCTATTCCAAACCCATTAAAACCAAGTGAAGGTTACCCAGATCACTATAGTAAACGTTATACTGGAACAGCTGATAATGGCGGCGTTCATATTAACAGTAGTATTAATAATAAAGCTGCTTATTTAGTTTCTGAAGGCGGAGATCATTACGGCGTGAAAGTAACTGGAGTGGGCCGTGAAGCGACAGAAAAAATTTACTACCGTGCGCTTACGAAATATTTAACTGCAAACTCTGACTTCAAAATGATGCGTCAAGCGGCACTTCAGTCAGCTGAAGATTTATACGGTAAAAACTCTAAAGCTGTACAAGCTGTAACGAAAGCTTATGATGCAGTAGGTGTAAAATAATAAGAGAAAAGACCTGACATCCTAGTCAGGTCTTTTCTTTATCCCGCTATCCGCAAATGATGAAATTTCCACTTTATTTAGTCGCGAATACCTAATGCGATTTTCGCCATACGTGACATACGTTCTTTCGACCACGGTGGATTCCAAACGACATTTACTTCTATTTCATTAACTTCAGGTACGTTTGTTGATAATACTTTTTTAACGTCTGATACGATTTGCCCAGCCATTGGACAACCGATAGAAGTCATAGTCATCGTAATGACAGCATTATTATTTTCATCTGCTGTAACATCATACACTAATCCAAGATTAACGATATCAACACCTAGTTCAGGGTCAATAACAGCTTCTAAATTGGCAAGTAATTTATTTTCAAATGCTTCTTGTGACATAAGCAGCCCCTCCTACACTTTAATGATATCGATTCTCATTATAACGGAAATGAGCATAATGTGCAGGAAATGAGCTCAAAAAAATATCCCTCTTCGCAAGAGGGATATTTTTTGAACATCTATTCTGTTTTAAAATGAGATACGAGCTGATCTAACTCTTCAACTGTTTGTTTCATTTTTCTAGCAGTTACTGTCATTTCATTCATAACAATAACTTTCTGTTCAGCAGATTGTGCCGTTGCGGCAGTTTCGCTGGATACTTCAGTAGAGATAGAAGCGATGTTATTAAGTGAAGCATTCATTTCTTCAGCACTTGCAGCCATTTCTTCAGCAGTTGCTGATATATCTTGCATTTGAGTAGATACTTTATTTACTTGTTCCACAATTGTTGTGAAAGAAGTACCAGCTTCACGAATAACATTGATACCTTCAAATGCTTCAGAACGGCCTTGAGACATCATAGAGCTAGCAGTCTCTGTATCATTTTGAATTTGATGTAGTAATTGATTAATGTCTGTTGCAGCTGTTTTAGATTGTTCAGCAAGTTTTCGAACTTCGTCAGCTACGACAGCAAATCCTTTTCCTTGCTCGCCAGCACGAGCTGCCTCAATAGAAGCATTTAAAGCAAGTAAGTTTGTTTGCTCAGCAATATTAGAAATAGATTGTACAGCAGTATCAATATATTTCGTATGAGTGATTAGACGTTCAACCACTTCTGACGTAGCATTTACAGCTTCGTGTATTGTTGTCATTTGTGAAACAGATTTTTGAATAACGGTACTTCCATCGCTAGCATGTTCAGATGTGGCAACAGCAAGTTCCGCTACAGATGAAGCAGATTCAGCAATACGCTGAACACTTACTGCCATATCGTCCATTGCAGTTGAACTTTCTTCCATACTAGAAGTTTGTGATTGAATACTTGCATTTAAGTTGGACATCGAGCTTTGGACTCTTAATGTCGCCTCACGTGATGTATTCGTTTTTTCTAGCATATTTTCAGAAGCGGTTTGTACTTCCACTGATGTTTTTTGAACACGATTAATGATATGTTGTAGGTTTTCTAACATTTTATTAAATGATGCTGCAATAGCACCGATTTCATCGTTGCTATTTACTTGTAGACGTGCCGTTAAGTCACCTTCTTCAGAGGCTAATTCTTTTAGTTTTGTATCAATTTGTTGAATTGGTTTCACAAGTTTACCAGAGAACCACCATGCAAGAATAATTGCAACGATAATACAAATAACAAGTGATAGAAAGACTGCATATTCAATTCCTAGTGAAGATTGATCAATTTGTTCAATAGATTGTTCACGTAATTTAGCTTGTTCATTACTGTAATTTGTGAAGTCACCAATTACTTTATAGACCGTTCCGTTTTCTGAAGAAGCTACTTGTAAAGCTTCTTCCCATTTTTGTTCTTTTGCAAGAGTGAATACTTTTTCTTCAACGAACTTTCTCCAAGTAGAACCTAATTCCATTGTACTTTTTACGGACGAAGAAAGATTTGGATTAGAAAGAAGTTTATCTTTTGAATCCTCAAGACGTTTACTCATCTCATTAAACTTGTCTATTTCGACTTGATCATGTTGTAGTAAATAACCTCTTAAAGCAGATAGCTGTACTTGATAAGCGTCTCCACGTTCTTTCAATTCTGTTGCCAGTGGAGAAATTTCTTTTTGTAATGTTTCAGCTTTACGAGATTGGTCAATAGCAAAAAATAAAATAAAAGCTAAGGCGATACCAAATAAAGCGCAAATCGTTCCCATCATGAACATAAGTTTTTTTCTGATACTTACAAAATTCATATAATTAAAAGCCTCCTTTGTGAAATCTTAGTATTAGAATTAATAAATGTAAAAAATTGAAAGAAAGCTTTACTCCAGTTGGAATAAAGCTTTCTTATTTCCTTTAGGAATTATAGCAGACGGAATGAGAGATAGAAAGAGATATTTTAAAGTGAAAAAGGAGAACCTGTAAAACTTTCTTTCCTATACCTTTGAGTTCGTGTCATTTTCACTTTAAGCGTTTGTTTTGAAATGAGAGACGAGAACTTCAAGTTCTTGTACGATTGTTTTCATTTCAGATGATTTGTTAGCCACGATACTCATTTTGTTTACTTGATCACCAGCTGAATGTGCTGTTTGTAATGTTTCTGCAGCAACTTCATTTGAAATAGAGGCGATATTATTTAAAGCTGCGTTCATTTCTTCAGAGCTTGCAGCCATCTCTTCAGCAGTTGCAGACATTTCTTGCATTTGCGTAGAGACTTTGTTAATGTGGTTAACAATTTCTGAGAATGAAAATCCGGCAGTACGAATAACAGTAATTCCTTCAGAAGCTTCTGCTTGACCTTGTGTCATCATGTCATTTGCTACTTTAGTATCGGCTTGAATTTGATGCAGTAAATGGTTAATGTCAGTTGCGGCTAGTTGAGATTGTTCAGCAAGTTTTCGAACTTCATCAGCAACAACAGCGAATCCTTTTCCATGTTCACCAGCACGAGCTGCTTCAATAGAAGCATTTAAAGCGAGTAAATTTGTTTGCTCGGCGATATTCGAAATAGATTGAAGTGCAGTATCGATATGATTTGTATGTGTAATGAGTCGCTCAACTACTTGTGATGTAGCGTTAACAGCTTCGTTAATTGTGTGCATTTGTGTAATAGATTTCTCAATGACTTTATTCCCATCATCTGCTTTTTCTGAAGTTGTAACAGCTAAACTAGTAACAGAAGAGGCGGACTCAGCGATACGCTGAACACTTGTTGCCATGTCATCCATTGCAGTTGAACTTTCTTCAATGCTAGAAACTTGTGAACGAATATTGTGTTCAAGAGCATTCATAGTTTCTTGGGTCCTTGCGGTATTTTCCATAGAAGCAGTCGTTTCGATAAATACATTTTCGGAAGCTTCTTTTACACTTGTTGATGTTTGTTGAACTTGTTTTATTATAAGCTGTAAGTTAGTGAGCATTTGATTAAAAGAATTTGCAATGTCACCTATTTCATCTTTACTTGTTACGTGTAATCTAGCCGTTAAATCTCCATCTTGAGAAGCTAATTCTTTTAACTTCTCATCAATTTGTCGAATTGGTTTAACGAGTTTACCAGAGAACCACCATGCTAATAAAATAGACGTTAATGTACATGTAATGAGTGAGAAGAAAATAATATATTGAATAAGTGATGAAGAAGACTCAACGTCAGCAATTAATGCGTCACGTTTCTCATTCTCTTCATTTGTATATTTATTAAAACGACCTAAAAGATCATTTACATAATCTGTTTGTGCTAAAGCAATTTTGGATGCTTCGTCCCATTTTCCTTCACGAGCAAGAGGTAGTACCTCATTATCTATGACGCTACGCCATTTTCCCCCCATTAAAATAGCTTCTTTCATTCCTTCTGGGAGCTTCTTGTCACTTGTTACTTTCTCTCTAGTATCAGCTAATTTTTTCCCTTCTCGGTTGAACTTATCTAATCCTTTTTGATCATGTGATAGTAAATATTCTTGTAAACCAGCAACTTGTGCTTGGAACCAATCGCCACGTTCTTTTAAAATCGTCGCTCTTTTTGATACATCATTTTTTAACGTTTCGATTTCACTTGCTTGATTCATGGCGAATGAAAGAATAACAATAAGAGCAATGCTAAATAAAGAAGAAATGCTTAAGAGTGTGAACAGTAGTTTTTTTCGAATACTAACATATTTCATCGTTACCCCTACCCTCATTTAAACTGTTTATTATGATTTATAGATATTTAAAACAAAATTAATAAAAACATTATTATGAAGTTATTAATCTGTTCAATGAAAATTATAGCAGATAATGGAAGCAGTCAGATTGGTATTAGAAAAAGTTCTTAAAATGTATACATTTGCATATCATAAAATTCATAAATAAATATTAGAAATGCTATTGAAATTTGAAATGACATCATGTATACTTCTAATTAGTTGATAACGATTATCAGTATCAACTGAAACATTACTCTTCGTTATGTTGGTCATACCCCTTTTTGACGACGTAAGTCAGAGACGAAATGTTGAAATATCTTGTGTCCTATTCTACAGAATTATGGTAATCTCCAACCTCAACTTATATGCGTGAGCATGCAAAAAGGATCCTATCCGTGAAGGGATCCTTTTTTGCATGCTGTCGCAATTATTGTATATAGACCAGGGATACGTTCTTCGATTCCTTCCGGTGCAGCAGAAGGGAAGAGCCATCTTTGATGAGGTCCGTGTTCTTCAACTAGTTTTTCAATTTTAAAATGTTCTTCCGCGAGTGTTGTAATAATTTCTCCTAACGTCCAGCGACGGATGGTTGTTTTAGGTAGCGATTCTTTCTGTGCTTCTGTAAGAAGGATGCTATAAGCAACATCATCTTCAATTAATTCTTCATCGAAATAATTTCCACTTGCTCGAAATGATGGATGGTCTACTCCTAATAGCTTTGTGTATATTGGATGGTAATCGCGAAGGATAAGTATTCCACCGGGCTTTAGTAGTTGAGAGATTGTTGTAAAAAGTGGTTTTAAATCTAGAAAGTAATGAAGTACACCAAGTTCCAGTAATACGATATCAAATGATTTGGAGAGATTTACATCTAGTACATCAGAAACGATGTAATGAATAGAGACGCCTGCGGCTTCCGCAAGTTCATTTGCATATTTTGCATTACTTGCTGAAATATCAACAACTGTTACGTCAGCTCCTAAAAGAGCGAGTGCGACAGCTTTATTTCCTTTTGAGCCGAGTAAATTAATAATACATTTTCCTTTTGGAGATTGTATGTAAGGTAAATAATGTGCTACTTCGCGCGTGGGATCTTTCATGATTTTTTTCGCATAATCAGCTGGTGCCCCGTGGCGATTCGTCCAAGCTTCATAAGCAGCTGTATTCCAGCTTTTTGCATTTATAGTGCTTAGTTGTTTTTGGTTCAATGTTATCACTCCTTTTGTGAACGTATAGTTATTCGGCAGGGGGATGGGATTTCCTTTTCTTTCTGAATAAAAGTTTGATTTTTCTGTGATTAAGTCGTACAATACTTTTTATACGTAAAAGCGTTGAAAAGGAAAAGTAGGATGAACACATTCTTTCCAGAGAGCTTCGGTAGCTGAGAAGAAGCAAGAATATTCATTTGAACAATGGCCTTTGAGCTTCGTCCTGAACTTATCAAATGATAATAGTAGGCGGCGACGAGAGTTGGTACTCGTTATCAAAACCACAGTATAAGAGCATATAGCTCCGTACTTGTTAAGGCTAATTATGTGAGTAATTGGCGAAATAAGGTGGTACCGCGACTGTTTATACAGCCCCGCCCTTATCTTTTTTAAGATAAGGGCGGGGCTTTTTATATTTAAAAGGAGGAATGTAAGATGAGTATTTTTATTGGAGGCGCTTGGCCGTATGCAAATGGTTCGTTACACCTTGGCCATATTGCGAGTTTGTTACCTGGAGATATTTTAGCGCGTTATTACAGGGCAAAAGGTGAGAATGTGCTGTATGTTTCAGGGAGTGATTGTAATGGAACACCGATTGCAATTAGAGCAAAACAAGAAGGTGTGACAGCGAAAGAAATTGCTGATAAGTATCATGAAGAGTTTGAACGATGTTTTCGTAGCCTTGGTTTTACTTATGATTGCTATACACGTACAGATAGTGAGCACCATCATGAAACGGTTCAAAATGTTTTTTTACGTTTATTAGAAGAAGGACATATTTATAAAAAAACAGTGGAACAAGCATATTGTGAAACGTGTACGCAATTTTTACCGGATCGTTATGTAGAAGGAATATGTCCGCATTGTCATGAAGCAGCAAGAGGAGATCAATGCGATGCTTGTTCTGCTATTTTAGATCCTCTCGATTTGTTAGAAAAGAAATGTAAGTTATGTGGTAGTACGCCATCTGTAGAGGAAACAGAGCATTTCTATTTTGCATTGCATACATTTCAGCAGCAAATTAAAAGGACTGTAGAAATTGCCAAACAAACAGGGACATGGCGCGACAATGCGATTCAACTAACAGAGAGGTATGTAAAGGAAGGATTACTAGATAGGGCCGTATCACGTGATTTACCAATTGGGGTACCAATTCCAGTAGAAGGGTATGAAGATAAGAAAATTTACGTATGGATTGAAGCAGTGACAGGCTATTATTCAGCGAGTAAACATTGGGTTGAAGAAACAGGGAAAGATGATCAAGAGTTTTGGGATAGCGAAGCGAAAACATATTATGTGCACGGAAAGGATAATATTCCGTTTCATTCCGTCATTTGGCCAGCGGTATTACTTGGAATAGGGGAGGAAGCAATCCCGCGTCATATCGTTTCGAATGAATATTTAACAGTTGAAAAAAGAAAATTATCTACAAGTAAAAACTGGGCAGTATGGGTGCCTGACATATTAGAACGATATGATCCAGATTCTATTCGTTACTTTTTAACCGTCAACGCACCAGAAAATCGCGATACTGATTTTTCATGGCGGGAATTTATTTACAGTCATAATAGTGAATTATTAGGTGCATACGGGAACTTTGTGAACCGGACATTAAAGTTTATTGAAAAATATTATGGTGGTATCGTGCCGAAAGGAAGTATTGAAGTAGAGCTGAAAGATAAAGTAGAAGGATTATATAAACAGGTAGGAGAGGCGATTGAGCAAACTAAATTTAAGGTGGCGTTAGAGACAGTATTTGATACAGTACGTTTTGCAAATAAATATTTTGATGAAAAGCAGCCTTGGAAACAAAGAGAAGATGATCCAGTTTCATGTGAAGAAACGATTTATAACTGTGTGTATCTTATCGCTAATTTTGCCCATCTCCTTGAGCCATTTTTACCATTTTCAAGTGAAAGAGTTCGAAACACATTGTCGATTGTGAAACGAAATTGGGAACCGCAAAATACGTTGCCAAGTAGAATTGATAGCGTACAGCCATTATTTGAGCGAATCGATGTAAAACAAATTGAGCATGAGATAGAGAAGCTGTATGGAGCGGTAAAATGAGATAGAGAAAAAGACCTTTCAAGTAAATGAAAGGTCTTTTGTTATGCAGTATGGTTCTCTTTCTTATCTTTCAAAAAGAAAAGTACAGCAAGGATTACAAGAATAATAGCTGCAATATCATACGTTATTTTAAATGTAGTATTAAAGTTTAAGTACTCTACGAAAGGAGTTTTCACTGCTCCTGCATATATACAAACGGGAACGAGAAGTAAATCGTAAAATTTCTTTTCTTTCATATATCTTATTAGGAAGAAGATACACATAATAGCAAAAAATACGATGCTTAAAATAGTCATTTATACCTCCAGATAAATTTACTTATTTTAGTTGCAGTTATATCTTTTATATAAATTCTGTATTTTTTCAAGCGCTGTGCACGCGATTGTGTTTCCTTTCTTTCCTAGCCGTAAGCAGCTGAGGAGTGAAAATCCCAACCAATATAAAAATAATTCCAATCCACTGCATGAACGTTACGACTTCATGTACAAGTGTAATAGAAGCAATAATAGCAGTTGGTAATTCAGCTGCACCTAATATTGTACCAAGCCCTGTTCCAACCTTTGGTACACCGATTGAAAAACAAATGACAGGTACAACAACGCCGAATAATCCGAGGAAGAAAGCATATTTCCATAGGCCAGCTTGCAAAGCACCGTCTGTTAAAAAGGTTGGCGGAAAGAATAGGCATACGATAAGAGTAGCACTTGTTGTCATAAGAAAGCTTTTCGTATAAGGCGGAACATCCGTAGCGACGCGCCCGCTCGCAAAAACATAGAATGAAAAAGAGACAGCAGCTAATAGCCCAAAGATAATCCCTTTCGTAGAAAAACTTTGTCCGAGGCCTTCAAATACACCACCTGCAAACAATGTACCAGCAAATAAAATAAGGATAGATATGATCTTATCGCGGCTTGGAAATGTTCGATTTGCAATTGCTTCGATAATGACACCAATCCAAGTGAACTGAAAGAGTAGGACGACAGCGATAGATGCGGGTAGTTCTTCTACAGAAATAGCGTAAAAAATCCCAGTCATACTCATTGTTGTTCCGACGGTTAGTAATGAAAAAAATTGTTTTTTTGTTACTTTATGACGTGAAAAGAAAAGAACGAGTAGAAATAGTCCAATCCATCCGAAGACATATTGTCCCCCTAGTAGTTGATGTGCTGAAAATCCATTTATGAATCCGAGTTTGAAAATAGTTGAAAGTATGCCGTAGCTGCAAGCACCGAATAAAACGAGCAATGAATATTTAAACTTTTCCATAAAAAATCCTCCTTTTAAGTAATAAAAAACGCCCGCTATCCAAATAAGGATAACGGGCGAACGAAACAGAGTAAGACACTCTACAAAATTCCGCCACTCACACATGAAGTATGAGTTTGGGGTATGTAATTATAGTGAATGTTACATTGCTTTTGGGAATACAATGGAGCATTTTACACCTTGAGCTGTGTTTTGTATCCCGTAAGGAAACTGATGTTTATCTAATATTTGTTTCACGATATATAATCCAAGACCACTACCTTGTACTAAACCATGTTTATCAGGGTTTGCGCGATAAAAAGGCTCAAATAAATGAGCAAGTTTATCTTCATCAATTTGTGAACCTGTATTTAATACTTCTAATGCATAACCATTTGGTTTTTCATAAAGCTTTATATATACGTGCTGATGGTCAATTGTATAATGAATTGCATTTGAAATAATGTTAAAAATAGCAGTTTGAATAAATTTAGGATCAGCTAAAATTTGTACGTCGTGTTTAATATTAGATTGTACATTTAATTGTTTTACAGATACAAAGTAATCTACTTTCTTCATAACATCCTCAATAATATTAGATAAAGAAATGACTTCTAAATTCGGTTTAAATTGAGGGTTTTGTATTTTGGATAATTCCGACATTTTTTCCGTTAATATGTTAATGTCTTGCATCATCTCGTAGGAACGTTTCAAATACTTATCTCTATCTTTATAAGCTCCAATTCCGTGAATCATGCCATCTAGTTGTCCCATAACGGCTGCGATTGGTGTTTTTAATTCATGGGACACCATAGACATAAATTCTTTACGAGATTGTTCTAATTGTTGTTCCTTCTTGAGCTCGCTTCTTAAATCTTGATTGCTTTCATGTAAATTCTTCACAATATTTGGTACTTGTGAAGCAGCTACTTGCAAATTAAAATCTGTTTGATCTGCATTTTTGTTAAGTAGCTTTTTATCTGAGAAATCAAGATTCATAATATCTTTTAAAGCATCGCTCATATATTGAAAAGGTTTGGCAATTAGTTTTGTATAAATTAAAGATCCAAGTAGTGATAATGCAAGCATTGTCGCGCCAATATGTGGAGCTAATTGCTGCAACGCATCTGCTAACTTTGGATTATCATTTGTATCATTTGTTTTACTTGCTGCATTTTGTGTATGTAAGGCATCATTATTAGCGGCTTTCTTTTCTGCTTCTGTAGGCGGATTAGAAGTGCTATTTTTCCCCGAAAGATTTTGTGTATGTTCTTTTGCCTTTACAGTTTGGCTAGGCTGCAAAAGGTGATTGATAGCTGTAGAAAGAGATTTATAATCTATAATAGAAGATTGGAAATTAGAAATGCTCTCCTCTGACACAGCTTTATTTTGCTTCGTTTTACTTCCGTCGTTTTGCTTATCTGAATCGGCCTGTTCTGTAGTCGGCGTTCCATTTTCTTTCGCAAAATGTTCTTTATCGTAGTTTGAAGCTAGAAAGTAAATAATTTGATAAAGGCAAAGTGATAAAAGAATACAAAATAATAAGGTTTTGATGAAAATATTTTTGGTGATGTTGTCTTTGCTACGATTCGATTTTGTAGCCAATGCCTTTCACCGTTTTAATATAAGGAATTCCTAATTTTTTTCTTAAGTTTTTAATATGTGTATCTATAACTCTTACATCACCATAATGTTCATAGCCCCATACCTTATTCAACAAATCACTTCTTGATAATACTTTTCCTCGATTTTGCAGTAAAGTATAAATAATTTCAAATTCTTTTGTTGTCAATTCAATTTGATTACCATGAACATAAGCTGCATATGCTGTAGAGTTTAACATCAATTCATGGAATTGTAGTATAGTTGCAGCTTCTGCTTCCTTCGTTGCTGCCCTTCTTAATACAGCCTCTACACGCTTAATAAATACAGTGTAATGGAACGGTTTCGTAATATAGTCATCAATACCTAACTCAAATCCTTTAATTTCACTTTCTTCATTATGTAAGCCTGTTAACATAATGATTGGTACATCAGATTGTCCTCGCATAATTTTACAAATACTATAGCCATCTATATCTGGTAACATTACATCGAGGAGGACAAGATCGTATGAATTTTTTTGGAAAAGAAGAATACCTTCTGTTCCAGCACCAACTACATCAACTGTAAAGTTTTGTGCCATTAGAAATTCACGAATAAGTTCTTGTATATCTGGGTTGTCTTCAATCACCAGTATATGCGTCATAGTAACACCTCCTAAATAACGCTTTTTACTGCAATATTCGAATTCATCATTTTTCGAGTGACTCAGATTGTTTATACATATAATAAGCCCCCGCTATAAAATAATCATGAAGGTAGCAAGGGGAATAGTTTAGTGTTACTGAATAGTTCAGAATTACAGTAGTTCTATTATAGTATGTATTATAAAATTTATAAAACATTATAACTGTATAATTTTAATATCTACGTTTATCAATGTTTAGATATTAACTAATCAAATCTATTCCTATTATATATGTAAATACAGTTGTTTTGCTACTGTAAATGAATAAATAAAATAAGCCAAGACATAAAATTCTTGGCTACACATAAATCTTGTTTTTAGGCTATTTTACAGTGACAGTAGCTTGCTGCTGAACGCGCTCAAATAACCAGTGTATATCATTGTTATACATACGAATACAACCAAGTGTTGTCCATTTGCCGATTGCTTGATTATTGTTAGTTCCGTGAATCGCATAAGTTGTTCCGTAAGTTCCTGCCATATTTAATCCGAGCCAACGGTCACCAAGTGGATTACGTGGATCGCCGCCTTTAATTTTGCCTGTATAATAAGGGCGGTTTTTAATTTTATTTACGATTTGAAAAGTGCCTTTAGGTGTAGGTGTTGCAGCTTTTCCAGTAGCGACAGTAAAACTTTTTATAAATTTTCCATCCTGATAATAATCCATTTTATTTAACTGAGTGTCTACGATTAATTGATCTTTCGTTGTAGCTGCCTCTGCACTAGCGAATGGAAGAGTTAAAAATCCTAATGATAATAGTGCGCTTAATAATAATTTTTTCATTGTTATTCTCCTTTTACTATCGTAATAGTCTTACATACAATGAAGTTGTAATCCTCGTAATGCTTTATTTACATTTTCATCTAATGTTTCAAAGAATGTAGTGATTTTGCTGTTGTGTTTGTTGTTATCAATAAGTAATCTTTCATTTAATAAAAGCTCACCACGTAGTCCAAAACTTTGAACTTGAATATTTAGCTCATCTTCATTTTCAGAAATGATTGGTAAGAAATAGTGAAAAGCTTTTGTTGGAATGATGTAGCTTTTGCCAATCATGCTTTCTTGATTTGAATTAATCCATTTTTTCGTGACAATTTTAATATTCTTTTTTGAAACGATAAAAGATAGTGTTGTAGATTTTGTTAAACTTACGTCAAATTCACTTGTTTCACATATTTGTAAATTAAAAACGGTTTCATTTTGATGAGATTCAACATTTGTATTAATAAAATCGTGCATTTTATATGCTTCCATTTCGTATTCACCCTTTTTTCAATTTCGAAAAACGACTTATATTTATTCAAATTAATGCTTAGTCATATATTGGTTAAATTTTTCAACAAATTCCGATATAATCTTACAATACGTATATGAAGCTAATATGAAGTTAGCATGAGTTTGTGATGGTTTTTTATTGAGAACAAAATAAGAGAGCTTTTTTAGTGCTAAAAAATGGATAAAATCTGCATGTTATTAATGCGTCTTTTCGCTATTTCGACTTGGAAAATAATTTTTACTATTTAATAAAGAACGAAAATCATTAGTGTGACCCTTACAAAAATGTAATAAAAATGTAAGCTATTGTGATAGTTATTTCGACAATTTTTTTATACAATAATAGTAAGAATTTGTACGTGATTGAAAGGAGAGATGACATGGAATGGATTCATGAATTATTTCAGCAATACGGGTATTATGTTGTACTTGTCGGCTTGCTGTTAGAATATATTGCACTTCCGTTTCCGGGAGAGCCAACATTAGCATATGCGGGATTTTTAGCACATAAGGGTGATTTAAGTTTACCGATTTTAATTATTCTATCCTTTATTGGGACAAGTGTAGGAATGACGATTCAATACTTTTTAGGAAATAAATTAGGTATGCCTTTCATTCAAAAGTATGGGAAATACGTATTTTTAACACAAAGAAAAATTGACTTAACGAGAATGTGGTTTGATAAGTATGGGTACTTCCTAATTTTTATTGGTTTCTTTATTCCTGGTGTACGTCATTTCACAGGATACTTTGCAGGAATTATTAATTTACCATTCCGTCGTTTTGCCATTACAATTTATTCAGGCGCTCTATTTTGGGTATCATTCTTCTTAATCGGTGGTTACTGGTTAGGTGGAAACTTACATGATATCTTTGGAGTGCTAGAAGGTCATATCGGTAAAATCATTTTTGGAGTTATTGTGATTGTAGCGGTTACGTTGGGTATTCGTTTCCGTAAGCAGTTAAAACGAGTATTACTACAAAACGCAAGTTAATATGAAATCCATTCTATGTCAGAATTTAGGAAGGTAGTGCAAAAGCACTGCCTTTTTTATTTTATTTTTAAGACTATGTTTAATGCACATTTTACATTCTTTATAGGAATTTGATACAGGATAAGAAATAAGTATTTTGTCAATTATTATAGTCGTAATGACAATTATAATTGACAAATATAAGGATATTATTTACAATTTTAATTAAATAAATGAAAAAGAGGGAAGACATGAAGCTTCAAAATCGAGTGAGGGAATTGCGAGCAAAGCATCGTTTATCACAAGGGGATTTAGGGAAAGCGATTGGATCATCACGGCAAACGATTAGTTTAATTGAGCGTGGGGATTATGCACCATCTATCGTATTGTCGTTAAAAATCGCACAAATTTTCAATGTACCGGTGGAGGAAATATTTACGTTAGTAGAGGGGGAAGAGGACGATGAAGAGTAAGCGAAAAAAACAATTTGATTCTGTGGGGAAAATAGCATTAAGTATGATAGGAGGATTTTTAACGTCTTATATAGCTTTAAATTTACTCTCGGATGAACCGAGAAAATTATCATCCAATACATTTATAGGTATATGTACTATTTTTGGAATTTTAATGATGTACTATACTTGGAAGAATACACGTATGTTAGCAGAGGCACGCGATGAAGAAGAGAGCGTACAAGGCAGAAAATTAGGCATTATAAGTATATATTTACGTGTAGGTGATATAGTTACGCAGGCATGGTTTGTATATGCAGTTATTACATGTAGACGTGCACTGTTGCAGGATACAGATGTTTCATTTGCGGTGTGGAATTTAGTAGCTTCTATTGCTTGTTTAACTACAGTAGTAATTATCGGACTCATAACAAAAAATCGTTATAATAAGCTATATCCTGAACAAGGTGTAACGTATATGGAATCTATGAAAATGTGGACGAAAAATGCAGATGAAGGATTAAAGCACATTGTGCATGAGGCTGGATATAAAGCATATGAATTTACGAATACAATATTGGCATATGTATGGTGGGCTGCCGTTATATATACAGCTGCTAGTAATATCGATTTTGTATTAATTGGCTTAATCTCATTTATTTGGATATTGCATCTTGGGAAGTTCATGTACGAAATGCAGAGGAAAATGATTTATTAAGGGGAGAAAAAGGTGGATATTTTAAGAAGGCCAGCTGGCTCAATGACAGTGGCGCTAATTCTGTCCATTTTATACGGAGTAATCCGAACTGGGAAATTAGTAGTAATTTTGAACCTATGGGCAATAGTTGGAATTTCATTATTAGTGTTAGCCATTCATGAGCTAGGACATGTAGTATTTGGTGTAATAGGTGGTTTAACATTTAAATTTATGACAGTAGGACCCATTACTATTCAAAAAGAAAAGGGAAAATTACGCATTCGAGAAAATAAATTATGGGCTTACTTTGGAGGCGTTGCAACACTAGTACCAACTTCTATAGAGACACCGAATCTTTCGAAAAAATGGGCGTGGCTCACTTTAGGTGGACCAATTACGAGTTTACTGTTTGGTATTACTTCCGGTTACATATACATGGTGAGTTATTATCAATATCTTTTATATTTTTCCTTTTTCCATTTTGCAATCTTTGCGGTTACAATTGTGCCGATAAAAGGAACGCTTATGAGTGATGGGAGGCAATTTCTTATTTTAATTAAAGATGATGAAAGAGCTAGAAATCATTTATATGAGATTCAAATATCGAGTGAGTTATTTAGTTATAAAAGACCGAAAGATTGGGATGAAAGATTAGTAGAATTGAGTGAGGAGAAAATAAAAGAGAATAAAGGGATAAGAGAGATAATGAGTAGACTTATGCTTGTCTTTTTTGCTCGTGCAGATCAAGAGGGAATGGAAAGAGCGATACCGTATATAGAACGAATTGTTCAACTACCTGTAACGAAAGAAAATAAGTTTTTCGTTAGTAGTTTTCATAGTTGGTATCTTTTATATAAAGCCCTTTATCAGATGGATAGTCTTTCTTTGCAAGAAGCAACGGAACATGCAAAGGCTATTACAAAAATGGACCTAAGTGGATATTACCGTACACAAGGAATTATTAAATATTTAGAGGGCGATATGGAAGCGTCCTGTACTTATATGAAGAAAGCTGATAAAGAATTAAAGAGTGCCGAGAAGAGTGAGATGGGATATTTACAATTAGAAAGAGAATGGTTTGAGCAGTTGAAGGTGAGGGTATCTTACGATGGGTGAGGTATCCTCTTTTTTATATGTCATCTTATGCCGTTCCATAAATAGCCCGGGGCGAGTAAAATGAGATAAGAAGAGCAAAACTTGGAGGAAGTAAATATGGAAATTTTATCAATTATTTTGATAGTCTTGCTCATTTATGTTGTTTTTAAAGTGGCATATGTAGCATTAAAGATACTCGCGATCCTATTAATTATCTTTTTAATCGTAGAGTTCGGCAGTAAGTTGCTTGGGGGATAGGGTATGTGGTGCGTTTCGAGTGTCGAAGGTTGTCGTTAAATCGATATCTTGTGTTGAACCGTCGATATAATGAAAAAATCGTTGATATAAGTGGAGAAATGATCGATATATCTGAAAAATCGTTGATATATTTTAGTGAATACGAAGTGGGGGATGTGGAAAAGAAGTTGCCGTGAGGGTAACTTCTTTTTATCGTGATGCGGGGATATGCAAAACAATATAAAAAGCTGGAAGAGTATCTTCCAGCTTAAGAGTTACTTTCAATTTGACGACCGCTATCTTCTTCAGTGTCTTGTAATAGGTTGAATACGTCTGCTAGGCAGAATGCAATGAACCAAGTCCATAGACCGTGGAAGAAAGCTGAGCTTAATTGAAGTGGTAATGTATAGTTTGTCATTGAGTAGGAAATACATCCACCAACGATTCCAATCATTGTTAATAACATTGTTTTTTGAGCATTTTCTTCTGGATTGAAGAGGAAGTAAATGTATCCGCCTAGAATTGAAGCGCTTACAAGTGTTTCGATTCCGTTAAAGATGATATTCTCTCCAAGCTGAGTGTTTGTCCAGAAGCAGATTGCTCCGCCGATAATAGCAAACAGGACAGCTATTGTATATCGTATATATTGATTCATATGTTCATCTCCCTATGTAATAAGATGATTTGGAAGTCAAAAAGGTAGGTATAGTATATTGAAGTGAGTTTTAATTGTACGTATCTTTTTATAAAAAGATCATTGAAGAGTAACTAAGATGATCGGTTATTTAAACCGTTACGTGTATGGTGTCTGAAATATACCCGACTGCTCGTTTCTTTTTGCTTGTAAAATAAGAGAAACTTCCAAGTCTATATACTCTTTTTTTGTGAGTCTGCTTTCATTATAACACATTTAGGGACATAATAATAGAATTATCTGATTTTGTAATAAGTGTAAAAAATAAAAAGCGTAAGGAAATACAATTAACGGTGCAGTTTAGTGGAAGAAGGATTTTAATTTATTATGATGAAATATGTAATCAAGGTGAGATCTAAGAATGAGGCTTAAATACTATAAAAAATGTTTTATAGCATGAATGTAAGGGAGGAGAGCTAACTTGGAGTTCACAACAGAAAGATTAATAATTAGACCTTTTAAGAGTACTGATTTACAGGATGTATTTGCTATTTATAATAGTGATGATACATGTAAGTTCCTATTACATAATAAGTGGACTCATGAAGACATGCAGAAAAGATTTAATAAGAAGCTAGCAAATAATGTACTTACTAAAGAAACAATATTAAGTTTGGCAGTTATATACAAAACTAAAGTAGTTGGTGATTTATCAGTATGGTACACAAATATGAAAGACACTGTTGAGATTGGTTATAGTTTTGCAAATGAAGTAGCTGGGAGAGGTTTGGCAACAGAAGCAGTAAGTAGTTTGGTATTGAAATTATTTAATGAATGTAATGTACATCGTATACAGGCTAATCTTGATGCACGTAATACAGCTTCACAAAAATTGTGTGAACGAATAGGCATGAGAAAGGAAGCCCATTTCATACAAGATTTTTGGAATAAAGAGGAATGGACAGATAGTATTGTATATGGAATGCTATCCTCCGATTTGTAGTAATAAACTTAGTGATTTTATTATGCTAAAAGGTACGTTAGTTGAATAACAAAGGGCATAACATATTAGTCATATATAATATGTTATGCCCTTTAATTTATTAACCGGTTTTATATGCGTTTGAAACGGCCGACAATTTCAACTGTTTCAGTAATGTTCATAAATGCTTTGTTATCCACTTGACGGATAATACGTTTCATTTCGCCTAACTCATAGCGAGTCACGACAGTGTAAATCATTTTTTTCTTATGGTTTGTATAGCCGCCGACAGCGTCTACCATTGTCACCCCGCGTATGCCGTGATGTAGTAGTGCGCTTTTTATTTCCTCGCCTTTTTCTGTAATAGTCATTATCGTTAATTTAATATGTTTCGTATGCACAGCGTCGATAACTTTGCTGACTACAAATCGACTAATTAACGTATAAAGTGTAATATCCCATCCGAAAATAAAACCTGCTGCTACAAGTAAGATTAAGTTGAATACAAATATGATTGCTCCAATTGAAACATCTCGGTATTTCGCTACAATCAATCCAACAACATCAAAACCACCTGTTGAAGAAGCAAATCGGAATATAATTCCTGAAGCTGCTCCGCAGATAACACCACCGAATACAGAAGAAAGTAAAATATCGTCTGAAACTTGGTGTACCGGGATAATGTTCATCGCTAACGATGATACAGCTACAAAGTACGCTGTTAAAAAGGTTGTCTTCTTTCCTAAGTAAAAGTGACTTAAAATAAGAAGAGGAATGTTTAGTAAAAAGATAAGTGCACCGATATTGTAGTGCATTAAATAACCGATAATCATCCCTACACCAGCGAATCCACCGCTAATCATATTATGCGGGATAAAAAACATATTCATAGAAATTGCATACAAAATAGAAGCTATAAAAATAACAACCAACTGTATCATAAATTCTAAGTGAAATGTTTTAGCTGCTGGGAAGGATAAAAAGGCGGTGTCGGGAACGTAATCGGCGTCTCCTAGTTGACCCATAGTATGTTTCATCTCCATATTCATTTTTGATTACAAGAAGAGAATAAAGGTTTTTTCAAAAACTGGCAATAGTTTTATTATAATGCAAAAATTTTATAAATTTCTAATAAATCAAGCCTATTCATTGATGTGTGTGAATATGCTAAAGAAAGCGAATACAACGTTTCTTAATTATTGTTTTCTTGAGAAAATATGCAAAATACTTTTTTTGAAAATAAAAGGAAATAGAGAATATTTGCCCGATGTGCTAAAATGACCTTATTAAGGATGTGAAGCGATGGAATTTTTATTGCAGGATGCAATTCTATATATATCGTTTGTAACGACAGCACTTTGTTTATTAGAAGTTTTCTTCCTTACTAATGTTTCTCGCTTTGTGCGTCAACAAGCATCAAGCGGTAGACAAAGAGCTTTTGCGTTAGTTGATACATGTGAAGATAGTGCGGGAAATGTACCGCTATTTTCAATTTTTTATAAATATGGAATGATTCGTTCCGTACGCAGACAAGAATCAAGTGAAGAGAATGATGAGGTTGGTCCGTATACACCAATGTTTCGCTAAATAATTACGAAACATTGGAGGAATGAACATGTTAAAATCATACCGAGCTGCGCTCATTAGTTTATCAGTAGTACTTGTTTTTGTTTTATCTGGCTGCAGTAATGCAGGCACAATTGATTCACATAGTACGGGAATATGGAACCATTATTTCGTATATCCAATCTCGTATATGATTCAATTTGTTGCTCATCATATACCGGGAGCTAGCTTCGGGGTTGCTATCATTATTATGACGCTCGTTATTCGTTCAGCCATGATTCCATTAGCTGTTTCGCAATATCGCAGCCAAGCGAAAATGAAGAAAATGCAACCTGAATTGCAGAAGCTAAAGAAAAAATACGGTGATGTAAGCAAAGACCTTGAAAAACAAAAGCAGTATCAAAAAGAAATGTCAGAACTAATGAAATCAGGCGGTTGGAATCCACTTGCTGGTTGCTGGCCAATTTTTATACAAATGCCGATTTTCTCTGCTTTGTATTATGCGATTAGCAGAACGGAAGAGATTCGCACATCTTCGTTTTTATGGGTGAACCTAGGACATGCAGATCCATATCATATATTACCGATTATTGCAGCGTTAACGACATTTATTCAGATGAAAGTTTTCCAATCGAATATTACACCTGGAGAACAAGTACAGATGCTAAAGATGCAGCAAATTATGATGCCAGCAATGATTCTATTTATGGGGTTTGCGGCGCCATCAGGACTTGTGTTGTACTGGATAACAGGTAACTTATTTACAATGACACAAACAATTGTATTAAGAAAAATAATGGAACGTGAAGAGTTACAATTACAAAAAGCATAGAGAAACACCGCTCATTACGAGCGGTGTTTTTTATTTGAATCGTTAAGGAAATTTTAAGAAACCAATATTACTATTGGCGTTGTATACGAAAGTGTACATGCTTTAGAAATATGAAGGAGGAAATTTCCTATGAAGAAGAAAACAGTTGGTTATTTAGCGATTGCAGGTGCTTTATCATTCGGAATCATTGGAGGAGTCGGTGTTCCGGCATTCGCGGCAACAAATACTCCAACAGCTGAGCAAGCGACAAAAACAGCGAAAAAAGATTTAGATGCCGCTACAAAACAAAAAGTAAAAACGATTATGGACGATACAAAGAAACAGTTACAGGAGCTAGGTGTAAAGCTTCCAGAAAAAGAAAAACGTAAAGAAATGTTTGCGGGATTAGATGAACAGGCGAAAGAAAAAGCGAAGTCGATTTTAGAGCAAGAAAAGTCTGGAAAATTAACACGAGAACAAGCAAAAGAGGAATTAACAAAGTTAGGCGTAAAAATGCCGGAGAAAGGTAAGCGTGGAGACATGTTTGCTAACTTAGATGAACAGGCGAAAGAGAAAGCGAAGTCGATTTTAGAGCAAAAGAAATCTGGAAAATTAACGCATGAGCAAGCAAAAGAGGAATTAACAAAGCTAGGCGTGAAAATGCCGGAGAAAGGTAAACATGGAGACATGTTTGCTAACTTAGATGAACAAGCAAAAGAAAAAGCAAAGTCAATTTTAGAGCAAAAGAAATCTGGAAAATTAACGCATGAGCAAGCAAAAGAAGAATTAACAAAATTAGGTGTGAAACTTCCAGAGAAAGAGAAGCATGAAGATATATTTGCAGGATTAGATGAGGCAACAAAAACAAAAGCAAAAGCGATTTTAGACAATGAAAAGAAACAATTAGAGGCATTGAATGTTGATTTACCGCACCATAAGTTTTTTATGAAAAAAGATGAGAAATAATTGAATGAAGTCGTATCTTTCGTGTGGGCAACCGAAAGATACGTGAGAGGACCGATTTCTGTTAGCAGAAATCGGTCCCTTTTAATGATTTAATAAAATTTTTTTCATTGTTAGTATGTATCCGAAGACGCAGTAGAAGATTGCAAAACCGATAAACACTTCCGTATATTGATATTTACCCAATACGTAGAAGGAAACAGCTGGTATAATAGCTACCGCTAAAATGCTATAACCAGGATACTTGTGCCGATGCATGATAGCGAATAGAACAGAGAGAAACGTAGCGATGATACAAAAGACAGCAATCATTATTGGTGCACCTCCTAAATGGATTATACCATTTTTAGGGAAATAGAGAAGTTTTGTATCTTCTGTTATAATATAAGAAGATAAATATTTCCTATGTTATATAAAAAACATATTGATTTTTTCTAACAATTCAATATAATGAACAATAACTACAAAATTCGACATCAAGAAGTGATGATGAGGACACGATCAATTTTTTACGATTTCCAGAGAGGGAAGCCTTTGGCTGCGAGCTTCCTAATACGGAAAAATGGATTACCACCTCTGAACTGCAGCAGTGAACGAGCATCTAGTAATTGCTTGCCGGCAAAAACCGTTATTTAGACTTGAGAAATTGGTGAAGTGTGTTACTTTACGAATTGAAACAAGGGTGGAACCACGAATACAACACTCGTCCCTTTTTTAGGGAGGAGTGTTTTTTTATTTCATTTTTGCATCACACTAGGATTGGAAGGAGGATACGCAGCATGCATCATGATGAGAAGAACAAAATTGGTTTAACAGTAGCACTTTCTATCGTAGTAGGAACGATTATTGGATCTGGTGTGTTTATGAAACCAGGGAGCGTATTAGATTACTCGGGGAGTTCTAATATGGCCATTCTTGCTTGGGTAATTGGTGGTCTGTTGACGCTAGCAAGTGGTTTAACAGTTGCTGAAATTGGAGCGCAAATCCCGAAAAATGGTGGGTTGTATACGTATTTAGAGGAGATTTACGGAAGTTTTTTGGGATATTTATCAGGTTGGATGCAAACAATTGTTTATGGACCTGCTATTATCGGAACATTAGGTTTATACTTTAGTTCTTTAATGATTAATTTTTTCTATTTAGATAAAGTGTGGAATTTACCAATCGCAATTGGAACGGTTGTGTTCCTTGGCGTTGTAAATAGTATGGGAACAAAATACGGAGGTATCGTTCAAACAATCACGACAATTGGGAAGATGATTCCGATTGTGTTAATTGTTGTGCTAGGTTTCTGGAAAGGGAATAGCGATATTTTTAACGTAGTTGTGCCGATATCGGAAAATCAAAGTATCGGTATGGCAATTTTAGCAACGTTATTTGCTTATGACGGCTGGATTTTACTTGCTTCGATTGGTGGAGAAATGAAGAATCCAACAAAGTTATTACCGAAAGCAATGACAGTAGGGATTTTAATCGTAACGGCTGCTTACGTATTAATTAACTTGGCATTATTAAATGTATTACCAGCAGCGAAAATTGTAGACCTTGGAGAAAATGCAACAGCGACAGCTGCAGGCATGTTACTTGGAGAATATGGCGGAAAAATTATTAGTATCGGTATTATCGTTTCTATTTTCGGCTGTTTAAATGGAAAGATTTTAACGTTCCCACGTATCCCAATGTCTATGGCAGAGCGTGGACAACTTCCATTTTCTAAGTTTATTGCAAAGGAAAGTCCGAGATTTAAAACACCAGCAAATGCGATTACTGTTGAAATCATTTTAGGAATTATTTTAATGATTATTAGTGATCCAAATAAGCTGTCTGAGATTTCCGTATTCATTATTTATATTTTCTATGTAATGACGTTTATTGGTGTCTTCATTTTAAGAAAACGTAATAAGAATAAAGAGCGTGCATATAGTGTACCGTTATTCCCAATCGTACCAATCGTAGCGATTTTAGGTTCGTTCTTTGTAATTGGTAGTGCGATTATTAACGATCCAGTAAGTTGTTTCTTATCGATTGGAATTGTATTTACGGGACTTCCGGTGTATTGGTGTTTAAATAAGAAGAAAGAAACAGAATGATGAAAAGGTAGGCGTATTATACGCCTACCTTTTTTACTGTAAAAAAATTGTACTTGCGTCTATTTTCTGTTTTGGTTACTATAGTCGTAGTAACCAAAACAGAAAGCGTGGGGAAAGACTTGAATTTTCGTGTTTATATTTTAGCTATCGCGGCTTTTGTAGTCGGAACGGTTGAGCTAATTATAGGAGGAACGCTCGATTTAGTTGCCAATGATTTAGGAGTATCTATTAGTGCAGCTGGTCAGCTTATAACAATATTTTCGGTAGTATTTGCTTTGTCAGGTCCAGTTTTATTAGCTTTGACAGGGAAGTTTGAAAGAAAAACATTGTATGTTGGAGCATTATCGATTTTCTTAATCGGAAATATTATTTCGGCATTTAGTGTGAATTACGGAATGCTGATGTTCTCAAGGGTTATTTGTGCGGCGAGTGGTTCATTAATTATTGCACTATCGGTAACACTTGCTTCTAGTGTAGTAGAACCGCATTTTCGTGCGCGTGCAATTGGAATCATTTTTATGGGAATTAGTGGATCACTTGTGCTTGGAGTACCGCTTGGTCTTGTACTCGGAAATGCATACGGATGGCGTGCACCATTTGTATTAATTTCGGTATTAACAGTTATGGCAATTGCTTGTATTTCATTATTCTTAACGAAAGTACCACCGACATCGGTATTATCAATAAAAGAACAACTTGCTACTTTAAAAGATAAAAAAATTGTAAGTGCACAGTTAACATCATTTTTGTTTTTAACAGGGCATTTAACATTGTATGCATATTTAACACCGTTTTTAAAAGATGTCATGCATGTTGAAGCAAACTGGATTAGTGTGTTTTACTTTATTTTCGGAATCGCAGCAGTAATTGGTGGCGGCTTTGGTGGCTGGCTTGCTGATAAATGGGGATCGAAAAAAAGTATTATTTCCATCATTATCGTATTTGCGTGTGCAATATTCATACTGCCATTAATGACATTCTCATTCCCGCTCTTCATCATTATGATGGGACTTTGGAGTATGCTGAGCTGGGCGATTTCACCAGCGCAACAAAACTATTTAATTGAAATTGCACCAGAATCAGCTGGTATTCAGCAAAGTTTAAATAACTCTGCCCTTCACTTAGGAATTGCACTTGGTTCAACAGTAGGCGGAGTTGTTATCGAAAAATCATCTGTTATATATAATGCTTGGGTAGGCGGTGGCTTTATTGTATTAGCACTGCTTTGCGCGATTTTCTCGATTACGAGAGGACGCTCTACTCAGTTCGTGAAAGAAGAATCTATCGTTTGATAGGTTCTTTTTTTATTTGTAAAAAATTGCAGGTTTTAGTAGAAAGGTGGAGAATTTATATGTAGCGAGGTGATGTATATGTATACGAATTTTTCAATTATTGGTCTTCTAATTTCAATGCTCCCTTTGTTTCTTATTATTCTTGCACTTAGATGGGTTCGTTTCATCTATAAAAATTCAGAGAAACAGGTAGAGCAAAATGAGAAAATCATTGAGCTGTTGATGGAGATAAAGGAACAAAACGAAAAGGAGTCTAAGTGAAAAACTAGACTCCTTTTTATTATTTAATTAGTATCTTAATTTCATTAACAAACTCTTAATTTCCTCATCTTCCATAAAGAGGTCATGGTGTTTCTGGGTAATCTTTGCAAGTGCAACGTCATGATAGAAAAATTCTGTAAAGAACTTTACGAAAGGTTGTGACATTGTTTTCATCGCTTGCCATGACTCTTGTTCTACGCCAGCAAATAAAATTTCACGATCGTCAACGATGAGTAGCAAGTAGCGCTCTAATGCATTAGGTTCTTCAGCTGGGATTAGAAAATGCATGTTTTCTAAGTCTGTTTCTACTTCTCCAACAATAAGGGATTCAATTTGAACACCTTGTTTTGCTTTTTGTTCTAGTAAAGGAAGATATTCTAAAAGAGTATCATTCCAAGCTGAAATACGGATTGATTCTTTTGCACTTTCAATGAGTTCTTTACTTTGAACTCGAATAGAAGATTGCATCTTTAAGCTCCACACACGGTCATCTGTAAATGATTTTTTTGATATATTTGTTTCCAGTTCTTTAATATTTGATTGGAATTCTGTCGTTAATTTTTCAATTGCTAGCTTTAGTGGTAATGCTGTATACAGTTTTTTCTTTTCTGAAACAGAATCCATTACCATTCCTTTATCGATTAGGCGTGCTAGCACTTCATATATTTTTGCTTTTGGAACACCTGAATGCTTCACAATCGTTGTAGCATCTAATGGTTCATTGCTTGATACGACAACTTCGTAAGCTTGGCTTTCATATTGTGAGAAACCGAATTTTTGTAACATAGTTACCTCCGAACGAATGAGATTATATTTTAAGGATAATGAACTATTTGTTTTTGCACAAGTGGTAGTCCGTTTTCTAATTGTATTAAGGTGAGAATTAATTTCAATTTTTTAATTTTATCTATTATACTTAATATAATGATTAATAAGATTTAAATTTAATGCGAAGGGGATGCTTGGGGGAAGATGTTAAGAAGTTTACGATTAAAAATTGCGGTAGTGTTTTCAGTTCTTATTTCTATGATGTTCGTAATATTGGGTACAGCTGTGTATCAATTACAGAAAGAAAAGGAAGTGCGTTCCTTAGACGAGTATTCTCAAAATGCGATGGATCTTGTGACAGAGCAACTTACGACATTTGTTCAAAGAACGGATGAAGATATGGGGTATTACGCGAACAGTGAGATGATTCGTAATATGCTTCAAGGTGGGGTTACTCCAGAAGAGGAAGCGTTTTTAACGAAAGAGTTTGCAGAGTATAAAAAGAATCATCCTGGTATTTTAGATTTATATATTGGTACGAAAGATAAAAAAACATTAAGTGCCAATCTTGCTGAAGGTGGGCAAGTGCCAGAAGGATATGATCCAACGACAAGACCATGGTATAAAGATTCAGAGGCTGATGTAAAAAAGGTCCATTGGGGACAACCTTCTTATGAAATTGCAACAGGAAAGTTAAGTGTAGGTGTTTCTAAAGCAATTACAGCTCAAGATGGGTCTGTATTAGGCGTTGTTGCGATGGATGTATCGCTTGGGACGATTCAGAAGTTGCTTCACAATATTCAATACAATAATGACGGAGAAATGTTTATTATAAATGATAAAAATATGGCTCTTGTTTATCCAGAAAAGATAGGGAAAGATGTTTCTAAAGAGCCACTTATAAAAAGCTTAAATAAAGAGGTAACAAAATATGCGGTCACTACAATAAAAGGTGAAGATGTAGTTGTTTATAGTCAATCATTTGATACGATGAAATGGACGATAGGAATCTTTTATCCGAAAGAAACGATCGATGGGCTATTAAATAGTACAAGAAATACAGTTATTATAATGGCATGTATTAGTTTATTAGTTGGAATCGTAGCTTCCTACTTGTTCTCAAGAAGATTAGCAAGACCACTGCAACTATTAAAGAATCACGTGCAAAAAGTAGCAGAAGGCGATTTAACGCTGCGAATGAAAGTGACAAGTAAAGATGAAGTTGGAGAGTTGACTAAGCACTTTAATGATATGGTTGAACAAATGAATGAAATGGTAAGTAAAATTAAAAACAGCGTATCAACGGTACAACAATCAACGAATAGTTTACATTATTTAACGAACGAAACAGTAGCGGCTAGTAGAGAAGTTTCAGGAGCAATGGATGATGTGAGCGGAGGAGCTTCTACTCTTGCGAATAGTGTGGATGAAGTTTCAGCTCAGCTCGAGAATATGGCGGAGTCAGTGGAACAAATGAATAGCTCCGTTGGTGAAATAAAAGGAGTGGCTGGCAAAGCGGAAGAGGCATCTAAGCAAGGATTAAATACAATGAGGAATTTAATCCGTACGAGGGGACAATCATCTTCGATTGTTGTTCATACAGAAGAAGCATCGGATAAGTTAGAACAAAGAGTTGGATCGATTCAAAATGTTGTTGAACTTATAAAAGGCATTTCGGATCAAACAAATTTACTTGCTTTAAATGCATCGATTGAAGCTGCCCGTGCAGGTGAGCAAGGTAAGGGATTTGCGGTTGTTGCTGAAGAGGTGCGGAAATTAGCAGAACAATCAAAAGAGGCAACCGGAGAAATCACAACGATGATTGGTGATGTACAATTAGAAGTAAAAAGGGTTGTAGAAGTTGTAAGTAAATTGAAAGACATTGCAGATGTGCAAAATAAAGTGACGACAGAGGCGGAAATGGAGTTCCGCACAATTATGTCAGTCGTAAATACGATTAGTACTTCAGTTGAAAAAATTGTAGAAGAGGTACATAACATAGGTTACGAGCAGGGGGAAATTACAGCGGTAATGAATACAATTGCTGGTACGAGTCAAGAAAGTGCAGCTGTTTCTGAAGAGGTACATGCTGCAACGGAATCACAGGTGAATCATTTAGAAAAGGTAGCTCACACGATGGAAAGTTTGACAGAACATATGAGAGATTTAGAAAGATTAGTCGAGCAGTTTAAAGTGGAAGAGTAACATATTAGTAAAATGATGAGGATTTCGGTAAAATAGACAATGGATATATAAGAAACGATTATAGGAGGAAGACTACTATGGCAATTGTTGATGTATCGATTATTCCAGTAGGAACAGGTAATCCAAGTGTTAGTGAATATGTAGCAGAAGTACAAAAGGTGCTAGAGAAAAATGCGGATCGCGTGAAGTATCAATTAACACCGATGAATACAATTATTGAAGGAGATCTTCCTGTCATTCTAGAAGTAATTCAACAAATGCATGAAGTTCCATATACGAAAGGTGCACAGCGTGTTGCAACAACAATTCGTATCGATGATCGTCGTGATAAAGTAAGCACGATGGAAAAGAAATTAAACTCTGTTCGATCAAAATTATAAGGAAAAGCAGCGATTTTCGCTGCTTTTTTCATATAGGAGGTAGATAAGATGAGTGAAAAGTTTAATGAACAATTTGACGGGTTACTAGAAAAATACACGGAACTATTACTTGGAGAGAGCAATGAAGAGAGAAAAGAACAGGTGCAGAAGTGGGCACTGTATTCTTACATAGCGAAGACGATGCCGGCTTTAGTGAAGCATTGGAATGAGACATATCCTGATGCGAAAGAAGAGATGGTACAGTTAATTACAGATATTAAAAGGCTGAATGAAGAGAAGCGAAATGAGCAATAAAAAAACTTGAGGGAAATATAATCGTAAGTTTTCTGTATTAATATCCTTATATAATTTACATGGAGTATAAAGGATTTTATAGGCATGTCGAATATTTTCGACATGCCTATTTTATGCCTATTAAACTCCATTTTTCTAAATGTCGAAAAATATTTCAGGTATATTTATAAGCAGAAATATAGGTTTTTAAATGTTTTTATAGTATTTTATAAATTATCTAAATAATTATTTGTATCCAATAATTTTAAACAATGATATAATTTTGAAGAGGGGTAAAAAACAGATAAATTACAGTCATAGGGGTGAATTACATGGAACAATTAATGCGAAATTCGTTTCTTTTCTTATCTAAAAATAAAGCGCTAACAAAACTGGCTAAAAAGTACGGTTTACGCTTTGGTGCAGGTCGCTTCGTCGCAGGGGAGACGATTGAATTAGCGACAGCTGCCATTCAACAATTAAATAAGCAAGGTCTTTGCGTAACAATCGATTATTTAGGTGAATTCGTTGATAATGAAGCGGAAGCAAATGAAATGGCTAACCAATCGATTGAAGCGATCCGTGCAATTGGAAGAGAAGGTCTTGATTCGCAGCTTTCTTTAAAGATGACTTCTATGGGATTAGATATCTCTGATGAAATCGTAATGAACAATATGCGCCGTATTTTAGAAGCGGCGAAAGAAAATGGTGTGTTCGTTACCATTGATATGGAAGACTATACACGCTGTGGTAAAACAATTGATATCTTTAAACAATTAAAATCTGAATACGATAATATTGGTACTGTTATTCAAGCTTACCTATATCGTACAGAAAAAGATATTGAAGATTTAAATGCTTATAATCCGAATTTACGTCTTGTAAAAGGTGCTTATAAAGAACCTGAAGAAGTGGCGTTCCCAGACAAGAAAGATGTAGATGACAATTATAAAAAAATTATTAAAATGCACTTATTAAATGGAAATTATACTGCAATTGCTTCACATGACGAAGCGATTATTGAATATACAAAAAAACTTGCTGAAGAACACAATATTCCAAGGGATCAATTTGAATTCCAAATGTTATATGGTATTCGTAATGAGCGTCAACTTGAGCTAGTAAAAGAAGGATACAAAATGCGTGTTTACGTACCTTATGGAAACGACTGGTATGGATATTTCATGCGTCGTTTAGCAGAACGTCCAGCAAACGTTGCGTTCGTATTAAAAGGTATGGTTAAAAAATAACCAAGGAGAAAATACTCCTTGGTTATTTTAATTGCTGAAATGCATAATGTGCCATTTTCTTCGTATCAGGATATAGTTGCGCACGAGTAGAAGATAATACGACGTTAATGACGCGTTTACCGTCTTTTTCATCCACTGTTACGACTGTATATTTGCCAAGTGCTGATAGACCGCTTTTACTTCCAATCGCATATGGATCATCATATAGTTCTTCTCGTCCGTAGTTTGCGATGTTTGGAGAGCGTTCTGAAGTATGTAGAGTTGTACGTGTTGAATTCATATATTCTAAAACAACTGGATACTTTAATGCTTCTTTCGTAATAATAGCAATGTCATATGGCGATACTTTATTTCCAAGTGCATCAGCACCACTTGCGTTCTTGAAAGTCGCATGCTTTGTACCGAGTTCCTTCGCTCTAGCATTCATCATTTTCACAAATTCATTTTTTGATCCTGCGATATGTTCTGCAATTGATTCAGCTATTGGATCTGCACTAATGATAAGCATAAGTTTTAATGCCTCATCACGCTTTAATTTTTCTCCAGCACGAAGTTTAATTTTCTTACTTTGACTTTCTGTTTTAATTGCGTTTTCTGTAACTGTAATTTCTTCATCTTCTTTTACATTCTCTAGTAAAAGAAGGGTTGTCATCATTTTGGCTATACTAGCCGGATAAGAGCGTTCGTCTTCACGTTTCCCATACAAAATTTCACCTGTGTCTGCATCGATTGTAACTCCGTATTGCCCAGTAATATTAGGTTGATTAGCTCTTACAGATTGTTGCCTTTGTGCATAAGAGAAGAAAATCATCCCTGTAAATAGTGTGGCAATCATTACAATCATAACTATTGTTCGTTTCATTATAATTCCCTCATTTGTTACAAATAAATTGGGCAGAAAAAGCAGCCATTAATCATTATGCCACGTTCTCTGCCCAAAAATATAGCGTTATTTTTCGCCCATATTATGCTTTTTATATTGTTGGTTATTACCTTGACTTCCTTTTTCCACGCCGTGGTTATGCGGACCTGCGTTTCCAGTTACACTAGCTGCACTAATTCCAGCCTTTGAAGGGTTCTTCTTAAGTTTTGCCATATATATTCCTCCAGTTTCGTCAGATTATAAAAAGGGAAAGTGTATTTTAGTGAAGAAAATACATATATAGCATGGCCAAATGAAAGAAAAATATTTATTTCAGAAAATTTTATCAATAAATATATTGCGAAAATTTAAACAGTATCATATATTTATTAGTAGAGGCTCACTCATTGATTGCGACTTATGTCGAAAAATTGAATGAGCATTCATTCAAGAATAGGGGGAGAATTGGATGTTCCAAATTAAAAAGGCTGCTGTTCTAGGTTCAGGCGTAATGGGTTCGGGAATTGCGGCACACTTAGCTAATATTGGTATTCCGACATTATTGCTTGATATTGTACCACCTGCGCTTACGAAAGAAGAAGAAGCGAAGGGACTTACATTAGAACATAAAAGTGTGAGAAATCGTTTTAGTAATACGGCTGTGCAAAAACTATTAAAGCAAAAACCAGCTCCTCTGACAGTGAAAGGAAATCTAGCACTGATTGAAGCAGGTAACTTAGAAGATGATCTTGAGCGTCTAGCTGATGTAGATTGGATTATTGAAGTAGTAGTTGAAAACTTAGATATTAAAAAGAAATTATTTGAAAAAGTAGACGCTGTTCGTAAACCGGGCTCAATTGTAAGCTCGAATACGTCAGGCATTTCAGTTGAAAAAATGGCAGAAGGTCGTTCAGACGACTTCCAGAAACACTTCTTAGGCACACACTTTTTTAACCCACCACGATATTTAAAACTTCTAGAGGTAATACCGACGAAAGAAACAGATCCACAAGTATTAAGCTTCATGAAACTATTTGGCGAAGACGTTCTTGGAAAAGGCGTTGTTATCGCAAAAGATACACCAAACTTTATTGGAAACCGCATCGGTACGTACGGTTTACTTGTTACTCTTCAAGAGATGGTAAAACGCGGCTATAGCATTGGGGAAGTTGATTCTGTAACAGGCCCACTTATCGGTCGTCCGAAGAGCGCAACGTTCCGCACATTAGATGTTGTCGGTTTAGATACATTCGTACACGTTGCAAATAACGTATATGAAAATGTGCAAGAAGAAGAGCGTGATGTATTTAAAGTACCAGCTTTCATGCATGACATGCTTGATAAAAAATGGCTTGGAAGCAAAACAGGTCAAGGCTTCTTCTTAAAACAAGGAAAAGAAATTTTAGAACTAAATCCTGAAACGATGGAATATGAAGCGCGTAAAAAATTAAAAGCTGCATCCGTAGAGTTAAGTAAACAAGAAAAAGGATTAGCGAATAAATTGAAAGCGCTTGTATACGCAAAAGACCGCGCAGGAGAGTTGTTATGGAACATCATTACACCAACTCTTTTATACTCTGCAAAACTTCATAAAGAAATTGCTGACGATATCGTTGCAATTGACCAAGCGATGAAGTGGGGCTTCGGCTGGGAGCAAGGACCGTTTGAAGTGTGGGATGCAATCGGCGTTGAAAAATCTGTTCAAAAGATGGAAGAAAACGGCGTAGTTGTTCCTACTTGGGTGAAAGAAATGTTAGAGAAAGGTTTCACTACTTTCTATAAACATGATAACGGCGATAGCTACTATTACGATAATGGCGAATATAAGCTAATCGAGCGTAATAAAAAAGCAATTTCTCTTAAGCAATTAAAAGCGAAAAATGGTGTATTAAAGAAAAATAGCGGAGCGAGCTTAATTGATTTAGGCGACGGTATCCTTTGCTTAGAGTTCCATTCGAAGAGCAATGCAATCGGTATGGATATTACGCAAATGATTAACTACGCTGTTGATGAAGTAGAAAAGAATTATAAAGGTCTTGTTATCGGTAACCAATCGAAGAACTTCTGCGTTGGTGCGAACCTAGCAATGATCTTAATGGAAGCACAAGACGACAACTACTTTGAAATTGAGTGGGTTGTGAAAAACTTCCAAGATGCAATGACGAAAATTAAGTACTCTTCTAAGCCAGTTGTAGCAGCACCATATGGTATGACGCTTGGCGGAGGTACAGAAGTTTGCTTACCAGCAGCGAGCATTCAAGCTTCTAGTGAAACGTATATGGGCTTAGTAGAAGTTGGTGTTGGCTTAATCCCTGGCGGAGGCGGTAATAAAGAGCTATACATTAAACACTTAAACAAAATGGCAAACGGTGTAGAGTTTGATCTGCAAAAAGTTGCAAATAAAGTGTTCGAAACAGTCGCAATGGCGAAAGTTTCAACTTCAGGACAAGAAGCAGTTTCTCATAACTTCTTAGGTGATAAAGATGGTATTAGTGTGAATGGTGATCACTTACTATACGATGCGAAACAGAAAGCACTTGCTTTATATGAAGCTGGTTATAAAGCGCCGATCCGTAAAAAGATACCAGTTGTTGGGGAAACAGGATATGCAACTCTTGCACTTGGTGCGGAAGCAATGCATTTATCTGGTTACATTTCAGAGTACGATCTTCACATTGCTAAGAAACTTGCATATGTCATTGCGGGCGGAAAAGTGCCGTACGGAACAGAAGTTGATGAGCAATATTTATTAGATGTAGAACGTGAAGCATTTATTAGCTTAGTAAGTGAGATGAAATCACAAGCAAGAATGCAGCACATGCTTGTAAAAGGAAAGCCATTACGTAACTAATAACGAGGGGAGATATCGTTCATGAGAGAAGCTGTCATTGTTGCGGGAGCAAGAACACCAATTGGAAAAGCAAAGAGGGGTTCGTTAAAAACAGTTCGTCCTGACGATCTAGGGGCGTTAGTAGTAAAGGAAACGTTAAAGCGTGCAAATTATGAAGGACCAATCGATGATTTAATTTTCGGTTGTGCGATGCCAGAAGCAGAGCAAGGTTTAAATATGGCTCGTAATATCGGCGGATTAGCAGGACTTTCTTACG
The DNA here is from genome assembly GCF_003946765.1 of Bacillus sp. 2D03. Taxonomy (NCBI): domain Bacteria; kingdom Bacillati; phylum Bacillota; class Bacilli; order Caryophanales; family Bacillaceae; genus Bacillus; species Bacillus sp. 2D03. The sequence continues at coordinate 243,364 of NZ_RPSJ01000005.1, forward strand.
ATGTTCCAGCTATTACGATTAACCGTTACTGTTCTTCAGGTTTACAAAGTATCGCTTACGGAGCTGAGCGTATTATGCTTGGTCACTCTGAAGCTGTATTATCAGGCGGAGCAGAATCAATGAGTTTAGTTCCAATGATGGGACACGTTGTTCGTCCGAATAGTCGCCTTGTAGAAGCGGCTCCAGAATATTATATGGGTATGGGACATACAGCAGAGCAAGTTGCTGTGAAATATGGAATTTCTCGTGAAGAGCAAGATGCATTTGCAGTAAGAAGTCATCAACGCGCTGCGAAAGCATTAGCTGCAGGAAACTTTGCTGATGAAACAGTATCTGTAGATGTGACGTTACGCTCGGTTGGATCAAACAATAAACTGCAAGAAGAAACAATCACTTTCGCACAAGACGAAGGTGTAAGAGCAGAGACAACGCTAGACATTTTAGGGAAATTACGTCCAGCATTTAACGTTCGCGGTTCTGTAACAGCTGGTAACTCTTCACAAATGAGTGATGGTGCAGCATCTGTACTATTAATGGATCGCGAAAAAGCAGTGAGCGATGGCATGAAGCCACTCGCGAAATTCCGTTCATTTGCAGTAGCTGGCGTACCACCAGAAGTAATGGGAATCGGTCCAATCGCTGCAATTCCGAAAGCGTTAAAACTAGCTGGTTTAGAGCTATCTGATATCGGCCTATTCGAACTAAATGAAGCATTCGCTTCACAATCAATCCAAGTTATTCGTGAACTTGGTTTAGATGAAGAAAAAGTAAACGTAAACGGCGGTGCAATCGCACTTGGACATCCACTTGGCTGTACAGGAGCAAAACTAACACTATCTCTTATTCACGAAATGAAACGCCGCAACGAACAATTCGGTATCGTAACAATGTGTATCGGCGGCGGAATGGGAGCAGCGGGAGTATTTGAATTACTATAAAAAAAGTGGAATCGGCTTGTTCAGAATGTGAGGGGGATGGAGCTTCAGACGTAGAGGCGCTCTTTGCCTCGTAGGAAGAAGCGAAGCCACCGAACATTCTAGCCGCTGGAACTGGACTATAAAAAAAGTGGAAGTGGCTTGCTCAGAACAGGAGGGCGTTGGAAGCCCTGACGAAGAGGCGCTTTTTGCCTCAAAGGAAGGGGTGAAACGACCGACTGTTCTAGCCACTGAAACTGGATTATAAAAAAAGAATGGAAGCAACAAAGGTTTATAAAAACAAAAGGGAGAGCCAGCTTCTTTCAAAAAGAGAGAAGCGGCTCATGAAAATATGAAGGAGGAAATTTTCATGGAAAAAACAGTAGGAAATGCGGTTAAAGGCGGTAGCTTTTTAGTAGATGAGATTACGATTGATCAAGTGTTTACGCCAGAAGATTTTTCATCTGAGCATAAAATGATTGCTAAAACGACAGAGGACTTTATCGTAAATGAAGTTCTTCCAGAGCTTGAATATTTAGAGCAACATGAGTTTGATCGTTCAGTTCGTCTTTTAAAAGAAGCTGGAGAACTTGGTTTATTAGGCGCTGACGTACCAGAAGAGTACGGCGGAATTGGTCTTGATAAAGTAAGCTCAGCGTTAATCGCAGAGAAATTCTCTCGCGCTGGTGGTTTTGCAATTACTCACGGTGCTCACGTAGGTATCGGATCTTTACCAATCGTATTATTCGGTAACGAAGAGCAAAAGAAAAAGTATTTACCATTACTTGCAACTGGTGAAAAATTAGCTGCATACGCATTAACAGAGCCAGGTTCAGGATCTGACGCATTAGGCGCAAAAACAACTGCACGTTTAAATGCAGAAGGTACACATTACGTATTAAACGGTGAAAAACAATGGATTACAAACTCTGCATTCGCTGACGTATTCGTTGTATATGCAAAAATAGATGGCGAGCACTTCTCAGCATTTATTGTAGAGAAAGACTACGCTGGCGTATCTACAAGCCCAGAAGAAAAGAAAATGGGTATTAAATGTTCTTCAACTCGTACGTTAATTTTAGAAGATGCGTTAGTACCGAAAGAAAACTTACTTGGTGAAATCGGTAAAGGTCATATTATCGCATTCAACATTTTAAATATCGGTCGTTATAAATTAGGTGTTGGTACAGTTGGATCTGCGAAACGTGCAGTAGAAATTTCAGCACAATATGCAAACCAACGTCAACAGTTCAAACAACCAATCGCTCGCTTCCCATTAATTCAAGAGAAACTTGCGAATATGGCAGCAAAAACATATGCAGCTGAAAGCTCTGTATATCGTACAGTAGGTTTATTCGAAAGCCGCATGAGCACATTATCTGAAGAAGAAGTAAAAGACGGTAAAGCAGTAGCAGCTTCTATCGCTGAATATGCAATCGAGTGCTCTTTAAACAAAGTATTCGGTTCTGAAGTATTAGACTATACAGTAGATGAAGGTGTTCAAATTCACGGTGGTTACGGATTTATGGCAGAATACGAGATTGAAAGAATGTACCGTGATTCTCGTATTAACCGTATTTTTGAAGGAACGAACGAAATTAACCGCCTAATCGTACCAGGTACGTTCTTACGTAAAGCGATGAAAGGTGAATTACCACTTCTTCAAAAAGCACAAAAATTACAAGAAGAGTTAATGATGATGATGCCAGAAGAAGTGGGTGATGAGCCATTAGCACTTCAAAAATATTTAGTAAGTAACGCGAAGAAAATCGGCTTAATGGTAGCTGGATTAGCAGCTCAAAAATATGGTAAAGCATTAGATAAAGAGCAAGAAATTCTTGTGAATATCGCTGACATCGTAAGCAACCTATACGCAATGGAATCAGCTGTTCTTCGTACAGAAAAAGCGATCAAAACAACTGGTCTTGAAAAGAATAAACAAAAAGTGTTATACACTGAAGTATTCTGCCAAGAAGCATTCAACGAAATTGAAGCAGATGCGAAAGAAACACTTATCGCAGTTGAAAACGGCGACATGCTGCGCATGATGTTATCATCATTACGTAAATTAACTCGCCACACACCACTTAACGTAATTCCGAAGAAACGTGAAATCGCTGCGAAAATTTTAGAAGATGAGCGTTACACAGTTTAATAGCTGTACAGAAAAGTAGTCGTATAAACGGCTGCTTTTCTTTTTTTTTGGAAAAAATGAAATTTTTAGTGACATAAAACTAATGACATTAGTATAATAAAACTAATAGTATTAGTTTTCGTGAAAAGGGAGATGGAAATATGAGAATGATACATGAACAAACGGTATATCAATTGTCATTTTTGCCAAGAGTGTTTCCTGTGAATTGTTACTTTGTGGAGGAAGAAGATGGTTTAACTTTAATTGATGCGGCTTTGCCATATAGCGCAAAAAGTATTTTACAGGCGGCTGAGAAAATAGGAAAACGAATTACTAAGATTGTATTAACACATGCGCATGATGATCACATAGGTGCATTAGACGCATTAAAGGAAGTACTCCCTCATGTTCCAGTCTATATTTCTAAGCGGGACGCAAAGCTGTTAGAAGGAGATACGACGTTACAAAAGGATGAACCAAATATACCGATAAAAGGCGGTGTACCTAAAAAGGTAAAAACGGTACCTGATGTTTTATTAGAAGATGGCGACCGAGTTGGATCGCTTCTTGCGATTATGACACCGGGACATACGCCAGGATCCATGTCGTTTCTTGATGTACGAAATAAAGCTCTTATTGTTGGGGATGCATTTCAAACAAGAGGAGGTATGGCTGTTTCGGGACAAATGAAATTTTGGTTTCCGTTTCCTGCGATGGCAACGTGGAGTAAAGAAATATCAGTACAAAGTGCAGAGAAGTTAAGCGAATATGAGCCTTCCTTGCTTGCGGCAGGACATGGGAAAATGATAAAGAATCCAGGCACTGCCATAGAGCTTGCTATTAAGGAAGCGAAACGGAATATAGAAAGTAAGAAAGAGGGTTAATTTATGTCACCGAGAATCGGACTTACATTACAGAAAATTGTAGAAACAGCTGCAGAAATTGCAGATGCAAATGGAATACAAGAAGTGACATTAGCTTCATTAGCGCAAAGGTTAGGGATACGTTCGCCCTCACTATATAATCATGTAAAAGGGTTACAAGATGTACGGAAAAATCTTGGTATTTACGGAATCAAACAGCTGCATAACAAACTGGAAGAAGCGGCCGAGGATAAACGTATGGATGAAGCAATTCATGCATTAGGAGAAGCGTATGTAGCATTTGTCCGAAAACATCCTGGACTATATGAAGCAACTTTTTTACGAGATGAAGAAGTAAGAAAAGCAGGTGACGGAATTGTAAAGCTTTGTCTTCAAGTATTACAACAGTATGGCTTCGAAGGAGAGAATGCACTTCATGCGACACGCGGATTCAGAAGTATTTGTCATGGATTTGCTTCGATTGAACAGCAAGGCGGATTTGGTTTGCCGTTAGATCTGGATACAAGTTTACATGTATTATTGGAAACGTTTATTAAAGGGTTACGTGAATAAGAAGCGAGGCAAACAAAAACCTTAGAAGTGATTCTAAGGTTTTTTAGTGCATATGATTCGAAAAGAGCGGTAGGCTTTTTCTCATTACATGATATTATTTAGCAGGTTTGAAAAATGTGTATATAGCTACGGAAAGGCAAACGAAAATAAAAGCAATAGGATCTTGATATGGACTAGGCTCAGAGCCCTTCTGGATTTCTGTAAGGAAGTCATGTGTTTTCATGTTCATTGCTCCTTTAACTAATAAGTTTTATATGATGCGAGGGTTATAGTGGATAGGGAGTATTTTTTGAAATTTCATATAATAATTATTGCATAGCAATTCTATTCCTAAAACTATAAAATATAAAGTTTTCATAATATGTAAAATTGCATATTATTCTTTTTGTAAAATTCGTTATATTATATTATATTTATATTTATATTTATATTTATATTTAAATTAAAGGATTTTAATGAGATAAATGAGAATAACTGGAGGGATACTGTGGGTAAAACAGTGTTAGAAGCGTATAGTGTGGAAAGAAAAATCGAGAATATAACATATAAAAATCTATTTGTAATGATAGCAATGATTATAGGGATTTCACTCCTAGGAGGATTATTTCTTGGTTTAGCCTTTGAGATTTATGGAGAAGAAGCATTAAGTACTAAATTAGAAGGATATTACTTACTCTTATTCGATGCAATTGTTGTTGCTATCGTTTTATTAGCTTATAAACCAGTTCTTCATTTTATTAAATACATTTGGGATGTATCCGTTTTGAAGAATGGGAAGACATATTTATATCTATTAATTGGTTTTATTATCATTGCAGTATCACAATATTTAATGTTACATGTGTTTAGTTTTGAAAGTGCAGCAGAACAAAAGGAACAATTAGGAGGTTTAGGACTTCAAAATAACATACAAAGTATTATATATGTGTTAAGTATTGCTATCATTACGCCGGTTAAAGAAGAAATTCTATTTCGAGGTATTTTATATCGATTTTTAGAAAAGAAATATAATTTTTTAGTTAGTATCATTATTTCTTCCTTCATTTTTGGAATTCTTCATGGAGGTCTTCTAATTACAGCAACGATTATGGGAATGGTATTTGCAATGTTATACAAAAAGACGCAATCTATTATACCTAGTATTATTTTACACATTGTATGGAACTTACTTGTGAGTATAAGTATGATTGTATCTCTATAAAAATAAATACATAACCAGTATAAAAGATGAATGGCTTAGCTATTCATCTTTTATTTTGTATGCACGTGAAAAAGTTAATTCATGTATACAATCAAAAAATAGCTAAATACTAACAGTGAACGAATAAAGAAAGGTAGGAGTATTCCATGCAAAATTTAACAGAGCTTGAAGTAGAAAACTTACGTCATTTAATTGGTGGACACGCAACAATTATTAACAAGTTGGAGCAGTATGCACAAACGTGTACAGATCCACAATTGAAACAAATGTTACAAAAGGATGCGCAAGATGCACGAAATACGAAACAGCAATTAATGACTTTCCTAGGATAGGAGGAAGCGGAAAATGAATGAAAAAGATATGGTAAATGATTATTTAGCAGGATTAAATGCAAGTTTAACAAGCTATGCAAATTATATTGCTCAGTCTGATAATGAGCAGTTACATCAAACGTTAATTCAAATTCGTAATCAAGATGAGATGCGCCAACGTAATATGTATGAGTACGCAAAGCAAAAAAGTTATTACAAACCGGCAGCACCTGCTAATCCAATGATTGTGCAGCAATTAAAAAGTCAATTAAGTGCGGAATAACGGGATGACAAAAAACGGGCGAATGAAGTCGCTCGTTTTTTGTTTTGAGCATGTCAATAAATATAAAATAAATATTTTTCCAGTTGTAACAAATATGACGAAAATGGAATATAACAATTCACAAAAAGGACAAATACTTTGTTCAATATTTCACAAAGTATCCATGGTTTCTATCGTGGGAACCTCTATAATTAGGAGTGTAAAGAGCAAAAGAAATAGATTATATGATCAATTAGGAGAGATTGCTATGAAAAGACATACAAGAAAAATTGCAATTATCGGTACTGGATTAGTTGGATCAAGTTGTGCGTATTCCATTGTAAATCAAGGAATTTGCGAAGAACTATTATTAATTGATATAAATCATGAACGTGCAGTTGGGGAAGCGATGGATTTATCACATTGCATTAACTTTACAAATACAAGAACAAAAGTATATGCAGGAAGCTATGAAGACTGCAAAGATATGGACATTGTTATTATTACAGCAGGGCCAGCACCAAAACCTGGACAAAGTCGCTTAGATACTTTAGGAGCGAGTGCGAAGATTATGGAAAGTGTTGTTGGCGGCGTAATGGAAAGTGGATTTGATGGTATTTTCTTACTTGCATCGAACCCAGTTGATATTATTACATATGAAGTGTGGAAATTATCTGGATTACCTAGAAATCGCGTAATCGGTACTGGTACATCATTAGATTCTTCTCGCTTAAGAACAATTTTATCTGAAATGCTACATGTAGACCCTCGTAGTATCCATGGGTATTCATTAGGAGAACATGGTGATTCTCAAATGGTTGCTTGGTCTCATGTAACTGTTGGTGGAAAGCCAGTTCTGCAAATTTTAGAAGAACAAAAAGAACGATTTGGTGAAATAGATTTAGATGAAATTGTTGAGAAGACTGCAAAAGCTGGCTGGGAAATTTATAAACGAAAAGGTACTACTTATTACGGAATTGGAAATTCTCTAGCATATATTGCGAGTTCAATCTTTAATGATGATCACCGTGTTATTGCTGTATCAGCCATTTTAGATGGTGAGTACGGTGAATATGATATTTGTACAGGAGTACCTGCTATTATTACTAGAGACGGTATAAGAGAAGTTGTAGAACTCAATTTAACAGAGGATGAAGAATCTCGATTCGCAAAATCAAACGATATTTTACGTGATTATATGAAAACAATTGGTTACTAACTTATAGAAGAAGGTGAAACGAATGAAGGAATATATAATGTCTCGTGTATTTAAAGCATCTGCTGGAATCGCACAAGGTATTTTCGTATCCCTCGGAATTGGTTTACTGATCGAAAATATAGGAAGAATTGTTGATATACCATTACTTATTACAATCGGAGTTGTTGCAAAATCCCTTATGGCACCGGCGATTGGTGCCGGCATTGCTTTTATGCTCGGTGCAAACGGTCTTGTAATCTTCTCGGCGATGGTAGCCGGAGCAATTGGTGCCGGATCCATTTCAATTACTGAAGCTGGTCTAATTATTAAAACAGGTGAGCCAATCGGTGCATTATTAACAGCAACTTTAGCTGTATATATTGGTAAACGTTTAAGCGGAAAAACTGCGTTAGATATGATGCTCGTTCCATTTGCAGCAATATTAGGTTCTGGTTTAGTTGGTATTTGGTTATCTCATAATATTACTCCTGTTTTAAATGCAGTTGGAGCGTTTATTAAAGATAGCTCAGCTGGTAGTCCGTTTATTGCTTCTATCGTCATTGCAGTAGTTTGGGGACTATTACTTATCTCTCCAGCTTCATCAGCTGCGTTAGCAATTGCACTTAGCTTAGACGGTGTTGCAGGTGGTGCTGCTCTTGCCGGATGCGTCGCTCAGTTTATCGGATTCTCTGTCATCTCAGCGAAAGAAAACAATTTAGGTGGCATATTAGCTCAAGCACTTTGTACTCCGAAAGTACAGTTGCCAAATATCACTAAAAACCCAATGATTCTCGTTCCAACTGTCGTCGCCAGTGCTATAGTCGGTCCAGTATCAGCATTAATTTTCCAACTGGAAGCAGGAAAGGAAATTGCAGGTCTTGGATTAAGTTCTCTTATCGCACCAATTAATTTAATTTCCAGCCAAGGGTGGGAAGTTCTCCCGGCGATGGTAATTACTTATATCGTCATTCCAGTAGCTGTTTCTTATATACTTTACATTGCTCTTAAAAAAGCAGGTCGTATTCACTCTGGTGATATGACTGTACCGCAATCTTAAGTTGAAAATCTCCTTACTAATAGATAAAAGCAGACTGAGAAGCCACAGTCTGCTTTTTTGTCATGCTACATTCTATGATTTTGTTTTACTGGAACTCTTATCGGTTCTTTGGCCAATAAGAGCTGAACGCCGAAGTAAAGTATACTTGCAAGCGTCATTCCAGAAACGGCATCTACAAAGGCATGCTGCTTCGTAAATAGCGTTGATAAAATAATAAGTGTACCGAAGAAAGTAAGGATGTAATATTCACAAGCATGCTGTTCTCTACGCTTAAAGGCAGCTAACATAATTACAAATGTAGTAAGAACGTGAATGCTAGGGAAACAGTTTACAGGTTGATCGATACTATAAATATAGCGAACTAGTTCAGAAAATACATCTGTCCCAACGACAGTCGGACGCGGTACAGTTGTTTGCCAAAAATAATAAATAGAAAAACAAGCAAGCTTTCCAAAAATAATACTACTTAAAGTGACATAATATTGCTTTCGGTCTGCAAAGCAGTAATAAATAAGTGCGCCGTATAAGTATGGAAACCAAAGTAAATAAGGAATAATAAATGCTTTTACAAATGGAATCCAATCATCTACTACAGTTGTAACGTCTACTGCGTGAACAGTCGATTTATTTAATACGTCGTAAAGGGGACTTACGAGTACGAGTAGAAGTATATAACTTAACGGAAGAAAAGATGAAAGTTTAAATTTCTTCATGTTGATCTCCTATGTTTAGTAATGTAAGTAAATTCAATTGATTATAATATAGAAACGTGAATTGGGCTATCGATTTTACTTACATTTTCTTGAATTAACCTTACGTTTTTGTCACTTGACTAAAAAGAAGGGAAGGGTGCTAAATGAAGCGTTTATCGTATTTCTTATTTTTTATATTGATATGCCTAGTCGGTGCTGGGTGTGCAAAGGATAAAGAAGGAGAGAAATTAGAATATAACGGAAGAGCACTCGTAATTGGAGTTGTTGGAGAAAAGCCGAAAGATACGTTTAGGAATGTAAAGTTTGAGGAAATGAAGTTAGAGGCACTGGAAAAGAAATCTAAGGAAGTGGATGGTTTTCTAATAATGAAAGATCACTTTCAAGAAGCCTCAACAGAGCAGTATAAAAATGTATTTTCATCGCTAAAGAAACCAGTGTTTTTTATCGGTTTACAAGATAAATCATATTCAATTTTTATTACAAAAGGGATAGAGTATAACAGTGCACGAAAAGATGTAAATGCGATGTATACGCAAGGTTTTGCGAATATCGGAAGTGGTGAAGGGCAACAATGGGCAATTGGTTTATCAAATGGTGGAAACACAGAAGAAAGTATTCATAATATGTATATCGTAGTATTTCAAACAATTGCAGATTATTTGAATAGATGATGAAGGAGCCTGTAAAAGAGGCTTCTTATTTTTTAAAATAAACGTTTGTTTAAGCTGTATGTTCGGTAGGAAGAAACCGATGTAACTCAAGGGTTAACAAAGAGAAATGGAGAATTAATCAAACGTTTGTTTAAGCTGTATGTTCGGTAGGAAGAAACTCCTGTAGTTCAAAGGTTAAGAAAGAAAAATGGAGAATTAATCAAACGCTTGTTTAAGATATATGTTTGGTGCAGAATCTAAAAAATTTATATATTTATTTTTTTCTTAACAAATGGCGGAAAAATAAGAAAAATTCGCAGGATTATTAAAAATTATCACGAAATAAGTAAAAGTTTAGCGAATAATGGTTTGAAATAATAAAACGTTTTCTATATGATAAAGGTAAAGGTTAGTAAAAAAGTAGGTGAATTTATGACAGTAACATTTTATTCATATCCAAAGTGTGGCACATGTCAAAAGGCAAAGAAATGGTTTGAGGCAAACGATGTAGCATATGAGATGATTCATATTGTTGAAAATCCACCATCAAAAGAAGATTTACGTAATTTACATGAAAAAAGTGAATTACCATTAAAAAAATTCTTTAATACAAGTGGAATGCGTTACCGTGAACTTGGTCTAAAAGATAAGTTGAAAGATGCAAGCGAAGACGAAATGTATGAGCTTTTAGCATCGGATGGCATGTTGATTAAACGTCCAATTGTAACAGATGGAACGAATGTAACACTTGGTTTTAACGAAGAGCAGTTTGAAAGTGTGTGGAAAAAGTACCAATAAGGTATTTTTACATAATTAATACATTCACTGGAGGTACAGTCATGAGCATTCCAAATAATTTACGTTACTCTGAAGAACACGAATGGGTAAAAACTGAAGGTAATGAAGTTGTTATCGGTATCACTCACTTTGCACAAGGTGAGCTAGGCGATATCGTATTCGTTGAACTTCCTGAAGTAGGTGCAACAATCGAAGCTGACGAGCCATTCGGAAGCGTAGAATCTGTTAAAACAGTTTCTGAGTTATACGCACCTGTAAGCGGTAAAGTTGTAGCAGTAAACGAAGAATTAAGTGACCAACCAGAACTTGTTAACGAATCTCCATACGAGGGTGCATGGATGGTTAAAGTTGAACTTTCTGATGCAAGCCAAGTTGAGAAGTTATTAACTGCAGAAAAATATGCAGAAATGACAAACCAAGACTAATTATAGTCGACTAAAGGACAGCCTTTGTGCTGTCCTTTTTTATTTTGTGTGAAATAATGAAATTCAAGTTATATGTAAATAAATAAGCTATTATGAGAAAAACTGTTTTGTGGTAAGGTTTCATAAGTCTTCACAATCTAAACGAGCCGCTTGCGCTTTTCATTGTCCAGCTCCAGCGGCTAGAACAGTCGGTCATTTCACTCCTTCACTTGAGGCAAAAGGCGCCTCAAGTGAAGGAGTTCGGGTGCCCTCCTGTTCTGAAAGAGCCGCTTGTGCTTTTCATTGTCCAGCTCCACCTCCTAGCCCTTCATGTCTAAGAACCTTCCGTACGAAGAAGACAAAAAGCGTCTTCTGTACGAAAGAACCTTAGCCAACAGGGCTAAACAGTCGGTTCTGCTTTTCTTTATGATCCAGCTCTAGCGGCTAGATTGTTCGGTGGCTTCGCTTCTTCCTGCAAGGCCAAAAGCGCCTTTACGTCAGAAGCTCCATCCCCCTCACAATCTGAATGAGCCGCTTCCGCTTTTCTTTGTGATCCAGCTCCAGCGGCTAGAACAGTCGGTCATTTCACTCCTTCACTTGAGGCAAAAAGCGCCTCTAGTTCAGGAGTTCCAATGTCCTCTTGTTCTGAGCAAGCCGCTTCCGCTTTTCTTTTGCAAAAATAAACAGGAAACAACATGAAAATAACGAATATACTATATACTAAGTTCAATGTTATATAGTATATGGTGATCGGGTGATGACATATGATTTATGTAGAAAAAGTCATTATTGTAGAAGGTACATCAGATAGAAGAAAGATTGAATCTATTATTCGTGAACCGGTGGAAATTGTTTGTACAAATGGTACAATTGGTTTGTCGAAAATGGATGAGCTCGTTGATCAGTTTTTTGATAAGGAAGTGTATGTGCTAGTGGATGCTGATGCTGCTGGAGAAAAGTTAAGGAAACAATTTCGAAAAGAATTTCCGCAAGCCGAGCATATCTATATTGATCGCTCGTACCGAGAAGTGGCAACTGCGCCATCTACACACTTAGCAAATGTATTATGGGGAGCCGACATTGACGTTTATACAGAATATTTACGGTAAGGAATGATAGAAGTGATTGATTGGACAGGAGCCGAAGCTACAGCCCTAATAGAGAACGAAGAAAAAACAGTATTATATGTATATACTCCAATGTGTGGAACATGCCAATTAGCAAAAAAGATGTTAACAGTCGTTGAGATGACAATTGAAGGCCTCAAAATTGGGATGTTAGATTTAAATTATGCTCCGTATTTAGCGAAAGAGTATGGGATTGAAAGTGTACCTTGTTTACTTGTTTTTGAAAATGGGAAACTGATGAAGAAGATATACGCATTTCATTCGGTTGAATATTTATATACGGAATTAAAGTAGGCGGCAAAATTTTTGCCGCCTCGACATATTTCTTGGGAAATATGTCGAGATGCAGGGTGGATACAGTATTTGTCGAGCGAAAATAACAGGATTGCTCTTTAGTGAGAGGGAATGGTATGTAATAGAAAGTGATATGAAGGATGTGATTTAGGATGAGATTATATTCTTTGCTTCAATCATTTGTAAATTACGCTAATGGTCAATATCATTTAGAACCGCTTTTAAGACAAGAGGAAAAAACTGTTAATTTTCGTTTTGGAGATGAAAGTTGTTCGTTACAAATTTCAAGAGATTATATAGAGCTGGTACATGAGGAAAGAGGAACGGAACAAATCATTTGCTTAGATGAAAAGGATATAGAACAATTGGTGAATGGAAATGTACGATTGCAAATGTTAATGAACGATGGACGTGTACAATATTCGGGAACGTATCGAACGATGTTATTAGTGGAATCGATGTTTCATATATGTAAACCGATGTCAGTAGGTGCTTAAAATTCTGAAGTTTCATTTTTTACGAAAATTTCTGTTGACATGGTGAGTGTATATTGATACAATTCAAGTCATAAAATATAGACAATTTAATAAATTTCAAATCAGACGAAAATTGAATCTGATTTCTCTTATCAAGAGAGGTGGAGGGACTGTGCCCTGTGAAGCCCGGCAACCGTCAACTTATGTTGAAATGGTGCCAATTCCTGCAAAGCGAATGCTTTGAGAGATGAGAGAGGGATAATGTTGTTATATACGCATATAAACCTTTCTGCTTCTCTAAAGCAGAAAGGTTTTTTTATTGTTTGAATGTGGAGGACATTCAAATAATAAAGGTAGTGATAACGGTGGACTACACGCATTAAACATAAAAAATTGCAGAGTCGACCTAAAATCTTTATGAAATCTAGCTCCAGCGGCTAGAACAGTCGGTCGTTTCATCCCTTCGTATGAGGCAAAAAGCGCCTCTACGTCAGGGATTCGGGCGTCCTCTTGTTCTAAACGAGCCGCTTGCGCTTTTTATTTAAAAAAGGGGTGAACATCATGATTCTATTAGAGAACGTAAAGAAAATATATAAGGCGAAAAGCGGTGATGTCACTGCTGTAGATAACGCCAATTTAAAAATAGACAAAGGTGAAATCTTTGGTGTTATCGGATATAGTGGCGCTGGAAAAAGTTCTTTAATCAGATTGTTTAATCAGTTAGAGAAACCGACTTCTGGCCAAATTACAATTGCGAATCGTGTTATATCAGCAATTACAGGAAGTGAACTTCGTAAGGCAAGGCAAGAAATCGGAATGATTTTTCAGCACTTTAACTTACTTTGGTCACGAACTGTACGTGAAAATATAGAGTTTCCACTTGAAATTGCAGGTGTTGATAAAGCGCAGAGAAGAAAACGTGTTGATGAATTAATTCATCTCGTTGGATTAGAAGGGAGAGGAGACGCGTACCCATCTCAGCTGAGCGGAGGACAAAAGCAACGCGTCGGGATTGCAAGAGCTTTAGCTAATAATCCACAAGTGCTTTTATGTGATGAAGCAACGTCAGCTCTTGATCCAGAAACGACAGATCAAATTTTGGATTTACTATTAGACATTAATAAGCGCCTTGGTTTAACAATTGTACTCATTACACATGAGATGCACGTGATTCGAAAGATATGTAACCGAGTAGCGGTAATGGAGAGAGGAAAGATTGTAGAAACAGGTCCAGTACTTGATGTATTCCGTAATCCGAAGCAAGATATTACGAAACGATTTGTACAGCAGTTAACAGATTCTGAAGATACAAATGAAACAATTGAAAGTTTAATTGAAAAATATCCAGATGGAAAAGTAATTCGTTTGCAGTTTATCGGTGAGGCTGTAGAAAGACCAGTGCTTCAACGATTAATGCAACGCAGTGATATAGAAGTTAGCATTTTGCAAGGAAATATTGCACAAACGAATAACGGTTCTTACGGTAGTTTAGTTGTTCATTTAAATGGTGAGGAAACAGCGATCCAGCAAGCAATAGAAGGAATTCATCAAGATCAAGTAGAGCTGGAGGTGATTGCACATGGATAAGTTACTCGCAAATGTTGATTGGAATCAAATGTTAGAAGCAACTGGTGAAACGTTATATATGACGGCAATCGCAGCTCTTGCGACATTTGTTTTAGGACTAATTTTAGGATTGTTACTCTTCATGACAGCGAAAGATAATTTATGGGAAAACAAATCAATTAATACGGTGATTGGAGCATTCGTAAATATATTCCGCTCTATACCGTTCATCATTTTAATTATTTTATTAATCCCATTCACAAAGATTCTTCTTGGAACAATTCTTGGAGCAAGTGCAGCTTTGCCGGCTTTAATTATTGGAGCGGCACCATTCTATGCGAGAATGGTTGAAATTGCACTTCGCGAAATTGATAAAGGTGTAATTGAAGCTTCAAAAGCAATGGGAGCAAAAACAAGCACAATTATTTTGAAAGTGTTAATTCCAGAATCATTACCAGCATTAGTATCTGGTATTACGGTTACGACAATTGCTTTAGTAGGCTATACAGCAATGGCGGGAGTTGTTGGTGCTGGTGGCCTTGGAACACTTGCTTACTTAGAAGGATTCCAGAGAGGGAATAACGATGTAACAATCGTTGCGACAATTTGTGTATTACTAGTTGTATTTTTAATCCAGTGGATTGGTGATAGTTTAACGACTCGAATAGATAAACGATAATAAAAACGGGAGGATATTTTAAATGAAAAAATTATTACTTACGGCACTTATTTCAACTTCAATTTTTGGGTTAGCTGCTTGTGGCGGGAAAGATAAAGATGAAAAGAAACTTGTTGTGGGTGCTTCTAACGTACCGCATGCTGAAATTTTAGAAAAAGCAAAACCGTTACTTGAGAAAAAAGGAATTGAATTAGAAGTGAAAAAATTCCAAGATTACGTGTTGCCAAATAAATCGTTAGCGGATAAGGAATTAGATGCAAACTATTTCCAGCACATTCCGTATTTAGAAAAAGAAATTAAAGATAAAAAATATGATTTTGAAATAGCAGGGAAAATTCATATTGAACCAATTGGTGTATACTCTCAAAAATATAAGAGCTTAAAAGAACTTCCAGACGGGGCGACAATCATTATGAGTAATTCCGTTACTGACCATGGACGTGGTTTAGCAATTTTACAAAAAGAAGGCATTTTAAAAATTAAAGACGGAGTAGATCCAGTTAGTGCAACTCCAAAAGATATTGCAGATAACCCGAAAAACTTAAAGTTCAAAACGGATATTGAGCCAGGTTTGTTACCACAAGTGTATAACAATAAAGAAGGCGACGCTGTTTTAATTAACTCAAACTATGCAATTGATGCAAAATTAAATCCAGAAAAAGATGCAATTGCAATTGAAGGTGATGATTCACCGTACGCAAACGTATTAGTGGTTCGTAAAGGTGATAAAGATAAAAAAGAGATTAAAGAGCTTGTAGAAGTATTGCATTCTAAAGAAATCGAAGACTTTATTAATAAAGAATATAAAGGGGCAGTTGTTCCTGTAAAAGAATAATTGCTGAAAAGGCTGGTGTATGCCAGCCTTTTTTATAACTACATAACTATAGGGGAGAAGGGGACATCATATGAAAAAGATTCTATTGTCAGTTGTTACAGCGCTGTCTGTATTTACATTAGCTGCTTGCGGAGGAAAAGAAGAGAATAAGCTTGTTGTTGGAGCCTCTAACGTGCCGCACGCTGTTATTCTAGAGAAGGCACAGCCAATATTAGAGAAAAAAGGCATTAAGTTAGAGATTAAAAAGTTCCAGGATTATGTACTGCCAAATAAAGCGTTAGCGGATAAAGAAATTGATGCGAACTACTTCCAGCATATTCCATACTTAGATAAAGAAATTCAAGAAAAGGGATATAAAATTGTAAACGCAGGAAAAATCCATTTAGAGCCGATGGGTATTTATTCTAAGAAATATAAAAGCTTAAAAGACTTACCAGATGGCGGAACAGTAATTATGAGTAATAACGTAGCGGAGCGTGGCCGTATGCTCGCATTATTACAAAAAGGAGGAGTTATTAAACTAAAAGATGGCGTAGATGTTGTTAAGGCAACAGTAAAAGATGTAGTCGAAAATCCGAAAAACTTAAAGTTTAAAACAGATGTAGAGCCTGGATTGTCACCAAAGCTGTATGAAAATAATGAAGGTGATGCTTTATTTATTAATTCAAACTATGCAATTGATGCAAAATTAAATCCAACAAAGGATGCAATTGCGATTGAAGGAGCAGACTCTCCATATGCAAACATCATTGCAGTTCGTAAAGGTGATGAGAAGAAAAAAGAAATTAAAGAGCTAGTAGAAGTGCTACATTCAAAAGAAATTCAAGATTTTATTAATAAAGAATATAAAGGTGCTGTACTTCCGGTAAGTGAATAATTATAAGGAAAGGATTGGAAAATTACCAGTCCTTTTTTCTTTATATAAATAAGAAGAAAGGTGTATCATAGAAAGATGCAAAGGAAATACTTATATACATTTGTGAAAAAACGGTTACTTTTTTTCGTCGTTTGCGATATCATTTTATTTGATATAAAATTAGAATGAGAATAAAATGAGAATATGAACGTTTTAGGAATTTTTAAAATGTATATATAGGATTAATGGAGGTATTGAGATGGCTGGTTCTACATTAACGGTTAAAGACTTACACGTATCAATTGATGGCAAAGAAATTTTAAAGGGTGTAAACCTTGAAGTAAAAGGTGGAGAAATCCACGCAATTATGGGACCTAACGGAACAGGTAAATCAACTTTATCTTCTGCAATTATGGGTCACCCAAAGTATGAAGTAACAGAAGGTAGCATCATCATCGACGGTGAAGATGTATTAGAAATGGAAGTAGATGAGCGCGCACAAGCGGGTCTATTCCTAGCAATGCAATATCCAAGTGAAATTAGCGGAGTAACAAACGCTGACTTCTTACGTTCTGCAATTAACGCACGTCGTGAAGAAGGCGATGAAATTTCTCTTATGAAATTTATCCGTACATTAGATAAAAACATGGAATTCCTAGAAATGGATCCAGAAATGGCACAACGTTACTTAAACGAAGGTTTCTCTGGTGGAGAGAAAAAACGTAACGAAATTCTTCAATTAATGATGATTGAGCCAAAAATCGCAATCTTAGATGAAATCGACTCAGGTCTTGATATCGATGCATTAAAAGTTGTATCTAAAGGTATTAACGAAATGCGCGGCGAAGAGTTCGGTTGCCTAATGATTACGCATTACCAACGTTTATTAAACTACATCACTCCAGACTTCGTTCACGTTATGATGAACGGTCGTATCGTTAAATCTGGTGGCCCTGAGCTTGCACAACGTCTAGAAGCTGAAGGTTACGACTGGATTAAAAAAGAATTAGGTATTGAAGACGAAACAACAGAGCAAGAAGCGTAAGAGAGGAGCATAAACATGACAATCGGTACATTACCTTTCGATCAAGAAACAATCCGTCAACGCGCAAGCGAAGTAAACGAAGCTGCTTGGTTGACTGAGTTCCGCTTACAAGCTCTTGCACAAGCAACTGAACTTCCAATGCCAACGCCTGATAAAACGAAAATTGACAAATGGGACTTTATCGGAAAAGGCGACGCTGCTAAGCAAGAGCCTGTAAGTTCTTTAACTGAACTTCCAGAAGCAGTGAAAAACTTAATCGATGAAAATAACAGCGTATTAGTGCAACGTACTGGTACAACTGCATTCGTTTCTTTAGCAGACGAAGCAAAAGAAAAAGGTGTTATTTTTACAGACATCGTAACAGCAGCAACTGAGCATGCTGAACTAGTACAAAAGTACTTAATGAAAGACGGCGTGAAAGTAGACGAGCATCGTCTAACTGCACTTCATGCTGCATTAATCAACGGCGGTGCATTCATATATGTTCCGAAAAACGTTGTTCTTGAAACTCCACTTCAAGCTGTATTCTTAGTAGACGGCGAAGAAGCTAACGTATATAACCACGTATTATTCGTAGCTGATGCGAACAGTACTGCAACTTATGTAGAAAACTACGTTGCAAATGAAAATGCTAAAGGTATTGCAAATATCGTAGCAGAAGTAATCGTGGAACAAGGCGCACAAGTGAAATTCGGTGCGGTTGATCTATTAGCAAAAGACGTAACAACTTACGTTAACCGCCGCGGCGTTGTAGGACGCGACGGCCGCATTGATTGGGCTCTAGGCCTTATGAATGACGGAAACACAATTTCAGAGAACGTTACAAACTTAATGGGCGACGGTTCATATGCTGATACGAAAACAGTAACAATTGGCCGTGGTAACCAAACACAAAACTTTACAACTAAAGTTGTTCACTTCGGTAAACATTCTGAAGGTTGGATTTTAAAACACGGTGTACAAAAAGATAGTGCAACATCTATCTTTAACGGAATTGGTAAAATTGAACACGGTGCATCTAAATCAAATGCACAACAATCTTCTCGCGTTCTTATGTTAGATGAAAAAGCACGCGGTGATGCAAACCCAATTCTTTTAATCGACGAAGATGATGTAATGGCAGGTCACGCAGCTTCAGTAGGTCGCGTAGATCCAATCCAACTATACTACTTGATGAGCCGTGGTATTCCAAAACGCGAAGCAGAACGTTTAGTCATCCATGGATTCTTAGCACCTGTAGTTAATGAGCTTCCAATTGAAGGAGTAAAGGCACAGCTTGTTGAGGTAATTGAAAGGAAAGTTCGCTAATGAATATTCATGAAATACGCAAACAGTTTCCAATTCTTGATCAAAAAGTGAACGGCAAACAACTTGTTTATTTCGATAGTGCAGCAACTTCTCAAAAACCAATTCAAGTCATTGAAACGTTAGAACGTTACTATAAAGAATATAATTCTAACGTGCATCGCGGTGTTCATACGCTCGGTACGAAAGCTACTGACGCGTATGAAGGTGCACGCGAGAAAGTTCGTAAGTTTATTAACGCGAAATCAATGGAAGAGATTATTTTCACGCGCGGAACGACAACTGCATTAAATACAGTAGCGGCTAGCTATGGTCTTGAAAATGTAAAAGAAGGCGATGAGATCGTTATTTCTTACATGGAGCACCATAGTAACATCATTCCGTGGCAACAAGTTGCGAAGAAAACTGGTGCAACTTTAAAATACCTTCCGCTTCAACCAGACGGTACAATTTCTTTAGAAGATGTTCGTCAAACAGTTACACCGAATACAAAAATCGTTTCTATTATGCAAGTTTCAAACGTGCTTGGAACGATTAACCCTGTAAAAGAAATCGGAGCAATCGCACACGAAAATGGCGCAATTATGGTCGTTGACGGTGCACAAAGTACACCTCATATGAAAGTGGATGTACAAGATTTGAACTGTGATTTCTACGCATTATCTGCTCATAAGATGTGTGGACCTACAGGCATCGGCGTATTATATGGTAAAAAAGAATTGCTGAACAATATGGAGCCAATTGAATTTGGCGGTGAAATGATTGATTTCGTAGATTTACAAGAATCTACGTGGAAAGAGCTTCCGTGGAAGTTCGAAGCAGGTACACCGATTATCGGTAATGCAATCGGACTTGGTGCGGCAATTGATTTCCTAGAAGAAATCGGTCTTCATAATATTGAAAAGCATGAACATGAATTAGCGCAATATGCTTTAGAAAGACTATCAGAAGTAGATGGCGTTACAATTTATGGTCCAAAGCATCGCGCTGGTCTTGTTACATTTAATATTGAAGACGTACATCCTCACGATGTAGCGACAGTATTAGATGTAGAAGGTATTGCGGTTCGCGCAGGACACCACTGTGCACAACCGCTTATGAAGTGGCTAAAAGCTTCTTCAACAGCACGTGCGAGCTTCTATTTATATAATACAAAAGAAGAAATTGATACATTTGTTGAATCGCTAATCAAGACAAAGGAGTATTTCACAAATGTCATTTAATAATTTAGATACGTTATATCGTCAAGTTATTATGGATCATTATAAGAATCCTCGTAACAATGGCGTGCTAGAAGATAGTGTTACAGTAAACTTGAACAATCCAACTTGCGGCGATCGTATTCAACTTACGATGAAAGTAGAAGAAGGTATTGTGCAAGAAGCGAAGTTTGAAGGAGAAGGATGTTCTATCTCAATGTCTTCAGCTTCCATGATGACACAAGCAGTAAAAGGTAAGAAAATTGAAGAGGCACTTCAGCTTTCTAAAATTTTCTCTGACATGATGCTAGGAAAAGAGTACGATGACAGCATCGATTTAGGAGATATTGAAGCATTACAAGGCGTATGCAAGTTCCCTGCACGTATTAAATGTGCAACATTAGCGTGGAAAGCGTTAGAAAAGGGCTTAAACGAAGAGAAGTAATGTTAAAGGTTCCTAAAAACGAGGTTATCTAAGGAGGGACACACCAACATGGCGAAGCAACTGCCAGATATCGGCGATTATAAATATGGTTTCAAAGACAAAGACGTTTCGATTTTCCGTGCTGGACGCGGTTTAACAAAAGAAATCGTTGAAGAAATTTCACGTATGAAAGAAGAACCACAGTGGATGTTAGACTTCCGTTTAAAATCACTGGATAAGTTCTACGAAATGCCAATGCCACAATGGGGCGGCGACTTAAACGACTTAGATTTCGATGAAATTACGTACTACGTAAAACCATCTGAGAAATCTGAGAAGTCTTGGGATGAAGTACCTGATGAAATTAAAGCAACATTTGATAAATTAGGTATTCCAGAAGCTGAGCAAAAATATTTAGCTGGTGTATCTGCACAGTACGAATCTGAAGTTGTATACCACAACATGAAAGAAGACCTAGAAGCTCTAGGAATCGTCTTCAAAGATACAGATAGCGCATTAAAAGAGAACGAAGATATTTTCCGTGAACATTTCGGAAAAGTAATCCCACCAACAGACAACAAATTCTCTGCATTAAACTCTGCAGTTTGGTCTGGTGGATCATTCATCTACGTTCCAAAAGGTGTTAAAGTTGATACACCACTTCAAGCGTATTTCCGTATTAACTCTGAAAATATGGGACAATTCGAGCGTACGCTTATCATCGTAGACGAAGGCGCACACGTACACTACGTAGAAGGTTGTACAGCACCTGTTTACACGACTAACTCACTTCACAGTGCGGTAGTAGAAATCATCATTAAAAAAGATGCATATTGCCGTTATACAACAATCCAAAACTGGGCGAACAACGTATACAACCTAGTTACAAAACGTGCGGTTTGTGAAGAAAACGCAACGATGGAGTGGATTGACGGTAACATCGGATCTAAATTAACGATGAAATACCCAGCAGTTATCTTAAAAGGCGAAGGCGCTCGTGGTTTAACATTATCTATCGCGATTGCCGGTAAAGGCCAACACCAAGATGCTGGTGCGAAAATGATTCACTTAGCACCAAACACGTCTTCAACAATCGTTTCTAAATCGATTGCGAAGCATGGTGGTAAAGTAACTTACCGTGGTATCGTACACTTCGGACCAAAAGCGAAAAACTCTCGCTCTAACATCGAGTGTGACACGTTAATCATGGATAACCAATCTACATCTGATACAATTCCTTACAACGAAATCAAAAACGATTACGTTTCACTTGAGCACGAAGCGAAAGTATCTAAAGTATCAGAAGAACAATTATTCTACCTAATGAGCCGCGGTATTTCTGAGCAAGAAGCTACAGAAATGATCGTAATGGGCTTCATCGAGCCATTCACTCGCGAACTTCCAATGGAATACGCAGTTGAAATGAACCGTCTAATCAAGTTTGAGATGGAAGGTTCTATTGGTTAAATAGAAATGCGGAGCCGACTGTTCAGACCCGTTGGCTAAGATTCTTTCGCACAGAAGATGCTTTTCATCTTCTAGTGCGGAAGGTTCTTAGACATGATGGTCTAGGAGGCAAAGCTGGATAATATATGTATGAAGAAAGCGCCCTGCTGTGCAGGGCGCTTTTTTGTTTTGCGGATTTGTCTTGGCTTGGGAGAGGGTACCCGGGTGGGTGTTCAGTTAAATATATCAGCGATTTTTCAAATATATCGACCATAACTCGGAATATATCAGCGATTATTTCAATATATCAACGTTTCGACAAGGAATATCGATTTGTCGACAAGATAAGACAAAAGAAAATCCTCACATACCCCAAACATTTTATAAGAACAGAGAACGACTAGGTTTAAGATAAAGATACTGACAAATCCACTTGAACAACCACCCACTGAATTCTCTATTAAACTTTTTGACAAATCCACCCCTCCCTCCACTATTTGGAATTCTTTCCTGCATTAGCAAAAGTTTCTCATATAAAAAGGACAATCTTTTGCTTTTTCTCACAATGCGAGTACAATGTAAAATAGCAAGAAAAGACGAAAAGTATTTACAGGATTATTGCGTACGCATAGCGTAAATGGCAGTAAGGAACTGAGGGGAGGTTTTTTCTCTGAATATAAATAAAGAAACAATCATCCATCTTTATCATACAAACGATATACATAGTCATTTTGAAAATTGGCCGCAAATTTCTCGGTTTGTTCTAGGGGAGAAAAAGCGAAGACAGGAAGCGGGAGAGACCGTCTTGACAGTTGATATCGGAGATCATGTGGATCGTTTTCATAGTATTTCGGAAGCGACAAATGGCCTTGGGAATACGAAGCTTTTGAATGAGGCGTTATATGATTATGTAACGATCGGAAATAATGAAGGCATTACGTTAGCGAAAGAGCATTTAAATCGGCTCTATGATGATGCTGGATTTGAAATACTTGTCGCAAATTTATTTGAAAAAGAAGGGGTACGTCCGTCATGGGCAAGGCCTTATAAATTGCATACAACGACGGATGGGATTACCATTGCTTTTATTGGATTAACGGTAGCTTATCCAGAGTTTTATCAGATGCTCGATTGGCATATTGAAGATCCCATTATTCATTTAGAGTCTATTTTAGAAGAAGTGAAAGATGAGGCTCATATTACGGTTGTCCTTTCTCACCTTGGAAAAAGTATGGATGAGTATATGGCAGAGCATTATGATATAGATGTTATTTTAGGAGCACATACGCATCATTTATTTGAGCGTGGTATTCTACTGAATAATACTTTACTTTGTTGTTGTGAAAAGTGGGGACGTTACGTTGGTCACGTGCAGCTTACTGTGGATATAGAGACGAAGAAATTGCTGAAAAAAGACGGTAGAGCGATTAAGACGGAACGGTTAGGTGCTTATAGCGAGCCGTTATCCACAATTGAAATACTGCAGGAAGAAAGTGAGCATATAATGGCAGAGTCTGTCGTTCATTTAAAAGAGTCATTACCGGTTGATTGGTTTCAGGAGACGCCGTTTTCTCACATGTTAGCAAGTGCGCTGAAAACATGGTGCAATGCAGAGATTGGCATGGTGAACGCTGGTGTACTTCTTGAAGGGGTAGAAGAGGGTGTTGTAACGCGCGGAGATATTCACAGAATTTGTCCACATCCAATTAATCCGTGTGCTTTGAAAGTTCCAGGAAAGATATTAAGAGAAGTTATTTTGAAAGCACGTAAGCCGAATATGGAGAATCTTGAGGTGAAAGGATTCGGATTTCGGGGAAAAGTGATGGGGAAAATGATTTACGCTGGTGTAGAAGTCATTCCAGATACGATTCCCGGGAATAAAATTTTACTCGAAGATGTATTAATTAACGGGGAATCGCTGGAATTAGATCGTATATATACAGTAGGAACGATTGATATGTTTACATTTGGCTACTTATACCCAGAGCTATCCACACTTTCTGACAAACAATATTATATGCCAGAACTACTTAGAGATGTGTTAACAGATATGTTAATAACTTATACATCTTCCGTTAAACTATAGGCTAGTTAACTTGTAACACTCATTTTTCTCTTGTCATACAGATAAGAAAGAGAGGAGTGTGAACTATGGTTAATGTGGAGCCAATTATAATTGATAATTATACGTTTATTGCAGTTAGCGTGAAACTTCCAAAGACGAATTTGCTAGCTGTAATGAGCGATAAAGGATATATTATGTGTGGTGCATTAGATGTAGGTCTTTTAAATGAGAGATTAGGTGATAGAGGAATTATTGCTGGCCGTGCGGTTGGTGTAAGAACGATTGAACAACTTCTTGAAGCACCGCTAGAATCAGTAACGATTGAAGCCGAAGCTTTAGGTATTACGACTGGCACAATCGGAAAAGAAGCATTATTAAAAATGAGATAAGCATATATCGTCCCTCCTTCTTGCATAGAAATGATATAAGAAGGAGGTTTTTTTATGAGTATATTTCGCTCGAAAAACTCGCGGTTTCGAAGGGGACCTATTGCCTTTCGGTATATACTGCTTATGTCGTTTATTCTTTTTGTTATATTACTTACGCAAGGGTTGTGGATTGTGAATAATAATATTCAGCCGACCTTAATTAAATATGGGGAAGTAGAGACACATAAAATGGCGACGGCAATTATGACGAAGGCAGTAAAGGATCGAATTAATGAAGGATTCGATGTAGATTCATTAATGAAAGTACAGAATGATAAAAACGGAAAAGTATCCACAATTAATTTAAATACAAAGCAAGTAAATGAAATCGTAACATCAACGACCACGTACATAGAAAAATATTTACAGCAAGTAGAACAAGGGAAGTTGAAGGAGCTAGGTATTTCTGAAAAAAACGGCGCGACTATGGCAGTTCCTTTTGGGCGTGTAACTGATAATGCACTTCTTGGTAATATAGGACCAGATATTCCGATTCATTTCACGCCAGTTGGACATGTGAATACAGATATTAAACAAAAAATTGAGCCGCATGGGATTAATACTACAGCGATTCAAATTGTTATGGAAATGGAAGTAACATTGCAAGTGATTATTCCATTTCATACGAAAGAGATAAAGGTGAAACAAAATGTTCCGATTGCGACGCGTATCGTTCAAGGGGAAGTGCCTACGTATTATGGAAGCGGAAGTGTTGCTGTACCTGATAAAAAGAAAACAGATAGTTAGTTGTAAATAAAGTGAAACTCGGCTCAGTCAGGCTTTTACTGGATAAAAAATAACCGTAGCAATGCAGCTACGGTTATCGTTTTGTATTTGCTCGTTCTTTGCGCTCCCAAAGGCTTAAATGCATGTATGGATCGAAGGCCCATTCTGTATAGCCATTGTCTTTATACATGCCAAAATGTAAGTGGGGCGGAAATTTTCCGGCTGTACCAGGAGGTCCATAACCAGTGCTACCAACAAATCCGATTACTTTCCCTGGCTCAACAATTTGTCCAAGCTGTATTTCTTTTGAGAACCCGCCTAAATGAGCGTAATAATGGTAATTGTTATGAAGGTCGCGAATACCAATGCGCCATCCACCAAGGCGGTTCCAACCTTTCGTTTCAATAATGCCATAGCAAGTTGATCTTACTGGCACGCCATATCCGGCAAAAATATCGGTTCCTTCATGAATCCTTCTGCCGCCAAAACTTCTTCCAGCGCCGAAAGTACTACGGTAGCTATGGTCACTACGGATCGGAAGAGGAAAAGCATTTCCTTCTAAATTAATACGTCCATAATGTTTATAAATTTGGGCGTATTCGCTAATTAAATCAACTGTTTTGGCACGTTTATAATATTCCCAGAGCATAATTTTAATACGGTCTTCTGACGTTCCTTGTTTCCTTAAAATAGTCGCTGCGGTATGCAGAAGATCACGGTCGCTATTTGCATTTGCAAATCCATCTTTGTCACCATCTAAACCTATTCCGCCAAATAGAGAAATTGTATGGGGGAGAGTATCGTTACTATTAATAGGTCCAGCCCATACTTCTGGTTTGAAATAAAGGGAAATGATGGCATCTGGTTTTTTCGGAATATCTTTTCTTACGCTCCGTATATTTCTTTCATATTGATCCATTGCAGCTAAGTAATACCATGGAATGCCTGAAGACTGCTCGGTTTCTTTATATAGTGCCATGCGCTTTTCGTATATGCTTTGCTGATTATCTTCACCGTAAGCGATGTTTTGGTGGAGAAGAAAACAAATAGAAAGCAAAAGAGAAATTTTTCGAAGCATGAAATAGACTCCTTTCACAACATCACTCTTTTTAGTGTGGGATATACGGAGTATTTCATTATAGGGAACGATTGGAAAAAATCTTAGAATCTTCATTTGAGCAAATCGCTTTCATACGTTAGAATAGATATGTTACATTGAAAGAAGCGAACACGGTAAACTATTTCATATTGTGCGGAGTTGATAACCATGACAAAACAAACAGAATATAAGCGCAAGCCCGAATGGTTGAAAATTAAGTTAAACACGAATGAAAACTATACAGGCTTAAAGAAAATGATGCGTTCTAAAAATCTTCATACCGTTTGTGAGGAAGCAAAATGTCCGAATATTCATGAATGCTGGGCTGTAAGAAAAACAGCAACATTTATGATTTTAGGTGCGGTTTGTACACGTGCTTGTCGTTTTTGTGCGGTTAAAACAGGCTTACCAACTGAGCTTGATTTACAAGAACCAGAACGCGTGGCAGATTCAGTAGTACAAATGGGCTTAAAGCACGTTGTTATAACAGCGGTTGCACGTGATGATTTAAAGGACGGGGGAGCAGCTGTTTTTGCTGAAACAGTACGAGCAGTACGTCGTAAAAATCCATTCACGTCTATCGAAGTATTACCATCTGATATGGGTGGAGTAGAAGAAAACTTAAAAATGTTAATGGATGCAAAACCAGATATTTTAAACCATAACATTGAAACAGTACGTCGATTATCTGACCGAGTTCGCGCTAGAGCAAAATATGAACGTTCATTAGAGTTTTTACGTCGAGCGAAAGAAATGCAGCCTGATATTCCAACTAAATCGAGCATTATGGTGGGCTTAGGTGAAACGAGAGAAGATTTAATTGAAGCAATGGATGACTTACGTGCAAACAATGTGGATATTTTAACTCTTGGGCAATACCTACAACCATCTAAGAAGCATTTACCAGTTCTTAAATATTACCCACCAGCAGAATTTGCAGAGCTTAAAGAAATTGCACTTAGCAAAGGATTTAGCCACTGTGAAGCTGGCCCACTTGTGCGTTCTTCTTACCATGCGGACGAGCAAGTACGTTCTGCAAAAGAAAAAACAGCAGAAGCTAAATAATGAAAAAAGAGAGCTAACGATTAGCTCTCTTTTTGTTTATACTCTAAAACGGTATTTGGACATGTTAATAAAATCTTTTTTAATTCTTCTGTGGATAATTCAATTGTAAATTCAGGTACACCAGGTGTAATTAAAATTTTATCGTACGTATAAATAGCGTTATCCACAATAATTGTTACATCGTGTGAATATCCGAAAGGAGCCACACATCCCGGCGTACAACCAGTTTTGTCTCGCAGTTCATCAGGAGAACAGAGAGATAACCGTTCTCCTGTTAGTTCTTTCATTTCTCCCCGGTTGAGTCTTGTGCCCTCTAACGTAAAAAATACGTAATAATCTCCAGACTTTGATTTTAAAAATAAGCTTTTACTTGGAGTGCCTTGTAAGCCGAGTCTCTCACGTACAATCCGATCTGTCTCATAATCGAGTACTGGTTCGTGTTCAAATTTTTCATAAGAAACATTTGTTTTATGTAGTAGAGCAAGTACATCTTCGTACATATGGAGTGATACCCCTTTCTATTATTAGTACAGTTTCTTCTCGTGGCGTCAACTGAATGTTTTGGAAAGGGATATTACTTGGACGATGCTTCCCATAAGCGTTTTATGATACATTGTTCGTCGATTGTAATTTCGTAAATATCAGGATTCGTTAAAGTTCTCCATTCATTAAAGCCAATCGTATGATCAAAATGCTTTAAAATGAGCGTAAGTAAATTGCCATGTGTAACAAGTAGTGTTGTCGTATGGTTTAATTGTAAAACGTCTTGAATAAGCGATATGGCACGGTCTGTTGCTTGTTTTGTTGACTCTCCGCCTGAAAAGGCAATATCTATATTTGTAAAAGTAGATTCTAGTTTTTGCATCCAATCATCCATTGGAACATTGCTCAATATGCGTTCAGTTAATCGTTCATCTTCTTGGATAGATAAGTTAGCTTGGAGCGCATAGGGCCGAATGGAATCGATAGCTCGGACAAATGGGCTTGAAATAATATGATCGATTTGTAGATGATTTTCTAAGAGGAATGTAGCAAGGGTATTTGCTTGGTCTTTTCCATCGGTCGTTAATTCAGCATCACGTTTTTGCCCAGTTGCTGAACAATGTCGTATTACAATAATTTTCTTCATAATTCATCCCCATCTTTCAAGTTGACGCTATATACTTCGACAAATGTGGAAATAATTCCTTTTTCTTGGAAAACGGCATATGGATTTAAATATGTGGAAAAGTAATGTGGATAATGAACATTTGAGGTGCAATCATGAATAAAATGATATGTATTGTAGTTAGTCTTTGTTTTTTTATACACTTGTCCACAACTTATGCAGAGTCGAATCAAAAAGTAAATTATCCAAGCAATCGAAATAAGTCATTTGTGAGTGAGGATATTTTTTATAAACAGTTAGATAAGAAAATCTATAAAGAATACAATAATGCAGCATATAGTGTTCGAAAAAAATCTTATTTAAAGAAGTGCCCGATGAAGAATTTTCTTTCCTACAAAAAACAGCCGTGGGTTTTCGGAGTAGTGTGATGCTTCAAGATTTTTTTGTTCATCCTGATCGCCAAGTTTATTTTTTCACTTCCTTTTCTCAAAATGAAGTAGAAGAGTTTCATAAATATATCGTTATAGATGCAGAAACAAAGAGGCAGCTGCAAGAAGGAAAAAGCTATCAGCATTGCGACAATCCATAAAAAATAAACCACCAATCGGTGGTTTATTTTTTACTCCGGTACACTCATTAATTTCGCTTTCATTTTGCGAATAAGAACGACAGCGCCAATTGTACAAAGAAGTGTAATTCCTTCTGCAACGAAGATATTGATTGTTTTTGTTTGGTAAAGTGCCGCGAAAAAGTCTACAAATGCGTGGAATAGTATAGCGTATACTAGGAAGATATATTTCTTCTGTTTTACTGCGTATAAAACAAGCATTGTAAAGGCGATTTGAAGCACGAGTGCCATAATTCTTTCTAAGCTACCAAGGAAGTATAAGTAGGCAGGTTGCTGAATTAACATGTCCTGTAAAATGCTCAGCTCGGGTTTTTGTTCAATCAGTCGAGCGAAGCTACCATCGTTAATAGAATTAGCAAAGATTAATGCTTGTAATGCAGAAAAACCGCCAATTAAAATAGATTCAATTCCGCCGTGACCAATTCCATAAGCGAAGCCATCTTTATATTCTAGATATTTTTTTAGTAAGAAGAAGAAGGCAACGAAGCGTCCTAATTCTTCAAAAATACCAGCAGTCAATCCGCCATAAATTGCGAAGACAAACGGATTTTCTAAAAATGGAGCGATTGTTGGATTACCGCGCATAAATAGGTGGAATGGTGTTTCAAGAATTTGGGTAAATCCGATAAAGATAAGAACACCAATGCCGACCACTTTCCAATTCATATTATATTTTTTACGGAAATAAACGAGTACAATAATTGGGACCAGAATCGAGACAATGAGTTGAAAGATGATGCTGGCAATTACAGTATTTGAAACCATACTTTCACCGCTTTCTAATATATGTACATATCTATTATGCATGAAATATAGGAGAGATGAAACTTTTTAAGATAAAATGAATTTACTTATTGACTCTAACGTTGCGTCATACTTTATCGTATGTATTAAGGGGGAGATACAAATGACAATGAGAGTAAAAGAAGTAGCTGATTTAGTTGGAATTAGTGTGCGCACACTGCATCATTACGATGAAATTGGGTTGTTAACCCCAGACGAGACGACAGAGTCTGGATATCGTCTGTATTCCAATGAAAATTTAGAGACATTGCAGCAAATTTTGTTTTTTAAAGAGCTTGGCTTCCCTTTGAAAAAAATTAAAGAGATTATCATGAGTCCATCATTTGATCGCGAAGAGGCACTACAGCTTCATAAGAAAATGCTTCTTGAAAAGCGTGCTAGATTAGATAAGGTGATTGCGACGATTGATAAAACAATTCAGCATACAAAAGGAGAGATTGAAATGACGAATAAAGAGAAATTTGAAGGATTCGATTTCAGCCATAACCCATATGAAGAAGAAGCACGGGAAAAATGGGGAGACGCAGCTGTAGATAAAGCGAACGAATATGCAAAAGGTATGTCAAAAGAGAACCAAGAGGAGTTTAATGCTATTTATAGAAATTTAGCAGCGCTTAGACACGGAGCACCAGATTCTAAAGAGGCACAAGAAGCAATCGGAGTGTGGTACGATTACTTGCAAAACTTCGGTGCATATTCATTAGATGCTTTTAAAGGACTCGGTCAAATGTATGTCGCTGATGAGCGCTTCATGAAAAATATCGATAAGTTTGGTGAGGGGTTAGCTCAGTTTATGTGTGATGCGATGGAGGTTTATGCGGATCGTAATAAAAAATAAAAAGTAAAACAGGTGGAGATTTTCTCCACCTGTTTTACTTTTTAATCATATCATTCAAAGTCTGATCTCCCGTATTGTTCAAATGAGGATTTTTACTCATTTCACGTTTTAGCATATCGAGGCTTTGCGTATATTCTGTATCATTTAATGCGCCAGATTGAAGACCTTGAATTTGGGAAATCAACTTTTGGTCTGTTGATACATATGCTTTATAATAGCGAGGGACGATGGACAAAGCAGCTCTATATACTTGATCTGCTACGAGTTTTGGATCCGTTGTGTTTGCACGGTATACAACAAATACTTCATCATCGGTAACGAGCGTAGCAGCGTTTGTAACGTCAGGAAGTTTGACTGTCATACTTGTAATCATTTCAGCAACTTTCTCACGGTTAATGGCTCCTACTTGTTTGTTAGATACTTCATGCTTTTGTTTAGATGAATAGCCGACTCTTGTGAGCCGTGTATTTGTATTTTCCGTATGATACATGTCGTTTTTATTGGAAACAAGAACACGGCTTCCTTCTTCACGTTCCATTTCAGCTTTGTTCGCTGATTGGCAGCCTGCAAATAAGGAAATAGTGAGAAGGGAAAGTAAAATTTGTTTTTTCACGATGTATCACCTCCTTCTCCATAGCATGTACTAATTTGCAATTTTTTGTATTTGAAATTGTTGGTTGTTATGCTTTGTGATACGATAAAAAGAAGAATGCTTAGAGAGGAAGTTAATGATGGAGCAAAAGCAAGAGATTCATGCTACGGTGAGCATTAATAATGTGCAGTACGAAGTAATTAAAAACTTTCGTGACGGTTTTAGTGAAGAAGCATTTAAAGAGCGCTATGCAGAAATTTTAAATAAATATGATTATATCGTTGGAGACTGGGGATATGAGCAACTTAGATTGCGCGGATTCTTTGATGATAGTAACCAACGTGCGACATATGATACGAAAATTAGTACGTTAACGGAGTATTTATACGAGTACTGTAACTTCGGTTGCGCACATTTCGTATTACGAAAAATGAAGAAATAAAAAAATCCTCTTACGATTGTAAGAGGATTTTTTGTATATTCTCATTTATAAACAAATCGAGATATGATCGCCTTCAGAAAGTATTGTATTTGGTTTCATTTGTTTTCCGTTCAATTGAATATCCCCGTTTTTAATTTTATCCACAATGAGTGTACGGCTCCAGTCGGAAATATATGTGGATAAGGCCTTATCTATTCGGTGGGAACCCAAAATGATGTCTAATACGATTGTGATTTCAGCTATGCCGTTTTCTTTATGTTGCATAATAGAAATAGTAGTTGTTTCGGCTTGATCTTGCTGCGTCATATCGACTGTTTCAACGTGATCAGTAAATGATTTATAAATACGCAGTTTTTGATTCCACGTATGATCTTTCGGACATTTATAAATGGCAAAGCGGTATATGTTTTTTCCGTTGGCGTTATGCCTACGAATATTCGTGTCAGTAAATAAGGTAGTGCGTCTGCAATTTTTACAATACTTTTCGATTGTGTTTTGCTCATTTTCATATAAACTCCAAGAAAGTTGTACTTTCTGCATTTTTCTTCACCTCTTATAGTAGTGGCAAAGAAACGTAATACAGCTATTTGGATGTCTTGTAGTATGAAGACATGAGAAAAAGACAAAAATAAAAGGAGGTTCCCTTAGGAACCTCCGTAAACATCATACTACAGATGCGTTACGTTCCTTTGTAATGGGAATGGGCAGACTACTCCCTTGAAAAAGCGTGGTGCTTTTTTGAGAGTAATGCTATCCAATTGCTGGTCCATTACAAAGTAAATGTTGGCATACGTAGATAACGTCCTTTCTATCCAAATAGATTTATTCTTAATTATAACATATTAGTTTGAAAATTAAAAATAATTACAATGAAAAAACACCAGCTAAAACAGCTGGTGCCTAAGATAAATTATATAAGTTCAAATAAAAATGAGCGTAGTTCTTCTGCAATTTCTTCAGTCATAGAAAATGCGTGCTCTAAGTAGCCTGGTTCGTTTAAATCGTCAGCGCCGATGATTGCAAATTTATTGCGCTGCATATCAAGGACAATTGTTTTACCGTAATGACGATCAGAGTATAAAAGCGCTAAATCGTGACGCTCATTTTCTCCCATAAAGCTAACGAAACGAGTTTTTGTAGCGACAGTATCGTCGTACAGAAAGAAACGTTCTTCCATACACATGGCTCCTTTATTAAATATCTAAGTTTAAGTGTGGTTTATGATCTAAATGGTGATGCGTTTTAATGAATCGTACTGTTCTTGTTTTGTAACGCATTACGATAGAGTATGTTTCAGCTAAATCTCCACCAAGGAATTTAACACCGTCTAATAACTCACCAGCAGATACACCAGTTGCTGAGAAGATTGCATCATCCCCAGATACTAAGTCATCTAACATAAGAAGTTGACGAGGATCTTCTAATCCCATTTCACGACAACGAGCTTCTTCTTCTTCGTTCATTGGAACTAAACGAGCTTGCATTTCACCTTCAAGGCACTTTAATGCTGCTGCAGAAATAACACCTTCTGGAGCTCCGCCAATACCTACGAATAAGTCGATACCCGTTCCAGGTAGTGCTGTTGCGATTGACGCACCAACATCACCGTCACCAAATAATTTTACGCGTGCACCTTTTGCACGAACACGGTCAATAATATCTTGATGACGTTCACGTTCTTGAACGATAACTGTTAGATCGCGAATCTTTTTATTGTTAGCTTCTGCTACAATTTCAATTGTTTTTTCAATTGGATCATCTAAGCTAATTTTACCAGCTGCTTTTGGACCAACCGCGATTTTTTCCATGTACATATCAGGAGCATGAAGAAGGTTCCCTTTGTCTGCGATTGCAATAACTGCCATTGCATTTGCAAGACCTTTTGCAACGATGTTTGTACCTTCTAATGGATCAACGGCGATGTCTACTTCTGGACCGTTACCTGTTCCTAGTTCTTCACCAATATACAACATCGGTGCTTCATCAAGTTCTCCTTCACCAATTACAACTGTACCTGCCATGTTTACTGAATCGAACATATCACGCATTGCTGTAGTTGCTGCATCATCTGCTTCATTTTTCTTTCCGCGGCCCATCCACTGTGCGGATGCTAGGGCTGCTGCTTCTGTTACACGGACAATTTCTAGTGCGAGTTCACGTTCCAAGATTCCATTCCTCCAATTTCAAAAATCATACAAATATAACTATAACAAATAACGGAGAAAAGGTGAATTCGAAAAATTGTCGATTTTTTCAGAAGAAAGCGTTACAATTAAAATGTAAATGCTTTAATTTCCAGGTAGGTGACATTCATGTATTTTGTAGACAGAAAGAAAATAGAACAAATGCTAGTATGTTTAGAACGAGCAACAAGTACATTTCAAGAGAAAAAGATATATGAAACCGAGTTTGAATTTTACGCATTAGAGCGCATAGCCCATCTTATTATTGATACTGTATTAGATGCCGGGAATGCGATGATTGATGGATTTATTATGCGCGATCCAGGAAGCTATGAAGATATTATTGATATTTTAATGGACGAGCGAGTGATAAGTGAAGAAGATGGACAAGGGATGAAAGAAATTATCCTTCTTCGAAAAATGCTTACGCAAGACTATATTCAAATGAATCATGATGAATTATATAAGACGATTCAAAAACATATTGCAGTGGTAGAGAAATACCCAGCAAATGTTCGCAGTTATTTAGAAAAGGAATTAGGACCTGTATCTGCATTTGTACCAGAATAATTATGCTTATAAGATCCCCAGAGAATGCCTTTTGGGGATCTTATATTATATGTGAGAAAGAAAAGGGAGAAGGGTGAAGTATGGGGGAAGCACGTACTACGAAAGACGAAATTGTACAATTGTTGAAAGTAAAGGGAGAGCACACGGTAGCGGAACTAGCTGACGTTTTAGAGATTACAGAAATGGCGATCCGAAGACATTTAAGTAATCTTGAGAAAGACGGACTTATTTATTCTAAGATGGTAAGGCAACATGTCGGAAGACCAACTTATTTGTATGGATTAAGTGAAAAGGGAGAAGATACATTCCCGAAAGAGTATAAGCAATTTGCGATTGATATGCTAGAAGATTTAGCTCGAATGGGTGATGAAAAAATACTTCGTTACGTTTTAAAAGAGAGAACGAAGCGAATGGAAGAACAGTTACAAAAGAGAGTGAGTAATCAAAAGAATTTAGCATATAAAGTGCAAGAGATAGCAGCTATGCAAGAGAAAAACGGTTATATGGTTCAAATAAAGAGAGATGGAGAGAATTCTTTCGTAATTGAAAAACAAAACTGTCCGTTAAAGGAAATTGCAGAGAGATTCCCGCAAGTATGCGAAGATGAAAAAGAGATGTATAAGCGTTTATTTGCAGGGGCAGATGTAAAGACGTTAGCAAATATGTGTGAGGGCGATTGTAGTTGTTCTTACCAAGTAAAAGAGAAAAAATGAACGTTATGGGGCGCTTTTAGGTAAAGCGTTTTTTTCTTTGGAAAAAGCGGGTAATATAAGAGTGGTATGATAAGGTGAGAACGTTAGCATAGAAGGAGAGACATAATCGATGTATAAAGGTTACTTAATTGACTTAGACGGTACGATGTATCGCGGAGAAGAACAAATTGAAGAGGCAAGCGACTTCGTAAAAGCATTAGGAGAGCGCGGCATTCCTTATTTATTCGTTACGAATAACTCAACGCGTAAACCAGAACAAGTGGCAGAAAAACTTGTTCGTTTCGATATTCCAGCGAAAGCAGAGCAAGTATTCACAACGAGTATGGCGACTGCGAACTTCATTTATGAACGTAAACAAGACGCAACTGTATATATGATTGGTGAAGAAGGCTTACACGATGCACTTGTGGAAAAAGGATTTGAACTTGTGGATGAAAATCCTGATTTCGTTGTTGTTGGTTTAGATCGTGACATCACATATGAAAAGTTAGCAAAAGCATGTCTTGCTGTGCGTAACGGCGCAACGTTTATTTCCACAAATGGAGACATTGCCATTCCGACTGAGCGCGGATTATTACCAGGTAACGGCTCATTAACATCAGTTGTAGCAGTATCAACAGGTGTGGATCCAATCTTTATCGGAAAACCAGAATCAATCATTATGGAACAAGCTTTAAAAGTACTTGGCATAGAAAAAAATGAAGCATTAATGGTTGGGGATAACTACGATACAGACATTTTAGCAGGAATAAATGCTGGCATGCATACCCTTCTTGTCCACACTGGAGTCACAACTGTGGAGAAGTTAACAGAATACGAAGTACAACCAACGCAAGTTGTGCATAACTTGACGGAGTGGATTGAGAAGATGTAATGAAGAAAGCTGTTCCAAACTTTGGAACAGCTTTTTTTCTAATATTTGCGGGCAGCCCGATTGGTGTGGGCTAACATTCAGTTGTGACTAGTGTCGATTTTTGTCGGTAAGTCGATATATTTGAAAAATCGCCGATATAATCTGAGTTGCGCCGATATATTTAGAAAATCGCTGATATAATCTGAGTTGCGCTGATATATTTAGAAAATCACTGATATAATTTTATTAGAACGCACGATTCACAACGTCTTTAACCTCTTCAAGATATTGTTTACGCACACTGTTATCCACAGAAGGAACACTTGTATAGAATGTATGCTCAATTGTTTCAATGCCTGTAAATTCAAAAATACCAACATCCGCTGTTTTCTTCATTGCATCAAACATGCCGCCTGCTGTGTATGCTTCTTTCGTATTGCCCATTGTAGATAATAACAATCCTTTTTTACCGCTTAATAACTTTTCAATGCCGTTTTCACCGTAAGCATAAGCAAATCCATGGCTAAACACACGGTCAACGTATCCTTTTAAAATAGCAGGAAGCCCCGCCCACCAAACTGGATAAATGAATGTAATGCTGTCAGCCCAAGAGATATGTTCTTGTTCTTTTTTAATATCTTCTGGTGTATTTCCTTGAGAAAATGAGATGAAATCGGAAGCGCCTAATACTGGATTAAAGTTTAATTCGTATAGATCGCGAACGCGTACTTCGTGACCTTTTCCTTCTAATTCACTTTTTACCGTTTCTAAAATCGCATGGTTGAAGCTTTCTGTATTCGGGTGTGCATAAACGATTACATGTTTCATTTTTCTTCCTCCTATTTGTGGATATGTGAATAGTTATTTGTATATATGTAACTATTATGGTTACTACCTTTATAGAAGTCAAGTAATACATATGTATGTATAAAAAGACGCCCGAAAATCGCCTTTTTATACCCCGCTCATACAAAGTACAAAAAAGACAAATAAAATAATGACAATACCAATGCCGAAGTTAAATACGAGAGTACTATCCATATATGTAGCCTCCTTGTTTGAAAGTAAAAAGCACTCTAGTTAAGAGTGCTTTTTTATTTTGAATCTACTTTATAACTTTTAGAAAGTGATGCATGCGTGTAATATTTACATTATTTTATGTATGCATACTTTGAAATGAGTAAGTCCTTGTGAGATATAGAAAAAAAGACACTCTTGGAGTGTCTTTTAAGATGACAAAATGTGCCAATTGCTTGAGGTTGATAAGACGCTAATTTCCGTGTTAACGCCTTTTCTTTAATCAAGAAGTGTAGCAACAGCGATTCAAATAAATTGTACCACTTGTTTAATTGTGGTGCGTATGCAATTGTGCATATTATGATCATGGGGTAGGTAATGAACTGTGAATAATTTGAAGTGATTTATTTACGATTTCTTCTGCGGCATATATGCCAATTGCGTCTGTTTTTAAAATATGAGGTTGTAAGTTATCATGCATTGCCCCTAACTCACCATGAAGTGGTGCGAAGGCATGGTTCGCCTTTTCAAGCATGCATAAATCAAGTAAAGAATCCCCAGCTGTAATAATCGTATCTATTTGCAAAATTTCTTTTATATATTGCACGGCGTCCCATTTGTTAATTGGTTTTGGTACAAAGTATAGCTTTCTGCCTTGAAGTGAATGATTCCAGCCTTGTTTGTCTAACCAGGAAGTAAAAGATGATAATTCATCATAAGGAATGTTCTCCCGTTTAATAATGCAATAATGGAATAGATCATCGGCTGTTTTTTGTGATATAACCCAATCTTTATGAGCTATTTGTCCAAATTCCTTTAGTATGTCGTTTCTCTCTATACATTCAGCCGATAGTCTTTCTTTTACTGTCCTGTTCCAAGTACCATCTTGTTTCCCGTTATGAAGGATATTACCACCATTACTTGTAATGGCGTATTCGGGAATGATTTCGTCTTGGAATAAAGCAATCCGCTGAAACTGCTCAATAGTTCTTGTTGTAACTGGGATGAAATGTGAGTGCAGTTGTAATTTTTTTAGTAGTGAAATGGTTTTATGTGATATGAAAGAAATTTCTTTCCCATCTAAAGTTTCAATGAGTTGAATTGATTCATCTTCTATAGGGGCACGAAACGATTTCCGGGAATAAATAAGCGTCTGATCAAGATCACTGGCGAAAATCATATCGTTTCCCTCTTAAGAGGCTTAATGAGCCCGCAACATGAATAAGCCATATTTTCATAGATTTCAATAGGGACATTCTTTTCTTTAGCGAGAAGTAAAATATGCTTTAAATCGGGATTGTTTTGCTTGCGTATTAAAATTTTCCACGGTATTCTCCGGAGTAATACGCGAGTTGTTTCACCGACTCCTGGTTTAATTAAGTTAATATCGTCAATTTCAAAGTGATTTTGGATAGACTGTATATCTTTTAATCCTTGCCAAGAGGGATTAGTGTAAGTTGAAGTAATATAACGTAATTGATTATCTATATGAGAATGAACAGAAGGGAATAAATCTGTTACCTCATCAACGAATAAATTTGATAAGTCTTCTTGTTCTAGCTCTTTATAATATTTAACACCATGAAAATCATTTGGACCGATATAGGTGTCATTTAGTACAGTGCGGCTAATGAGTCCAGAGACTGTTGCATTTAAGCAAGCGCTAGGAATAAGAAAATCTTCACGTGTACCGTAAATTGAAGTACAGTAACCGGGATCAGCAAGCACAGCCATACAATGAGAAATGTGTGTATTATTTCGTTCGTTAAATGTGTGTACTGCATATTCTAATTCTTTTTTTATTGCACCTTTCCCAGTCCACCCATCAATGAATTGAATTGTTTCTTTAGGGTGATGTTCCAAAATATAATGGAGTGCATTTTCATCAATACCGCGTCCGCGAACAATAGAAATACAATAGTGAGGTACATCAAGGTTGTATTGATAGCGTATGTAGCGTTTGATAAGAATGCCAATAGGTGTACCAGCACGAGCTAATGAAACGAGGATAAGGTTAGTTCCTTTAGCTTGTATAATCTGTTCGGCGACAACTCCAACAGCGATGGCTAGTTTGTGTTTGTATTGTTGAAGGGAAGAAAAGAATAAATCCATATATGCTTTAGATGGTTTATATTCCATTGGTAACATTTCGGAATAATGTGTGCCAGCTTGAATTGCTTGTTCTCTAGTTTCCGTGGAACTTTCTTTCATTAAATCACTAATATCTTTTAATAGAAAAATAGCATCATTTCGATTGTAACTACTAATATGAGAATTTACTTTTACCATAATTATCAACCTTCCTTTTCTATGCTATTTGAAAATGAGACGATATGAATAAAAGGAATAACTGTTTGTAACTGCTGTAGAAGAGGAGATAGGGCTTCTTCCCCTAAATCACGCTCAATGAAAACAAATACTTCATCGTAATCATGAGGTGAAATATTATAAAAGTAATTTGTAATAGTAGAATCTTCAGGACTTGGATATGAGAAATGATTATGAATGGCGTAGTTCACATCATTTGAAACAGGATGGATAGGGCTTCTTGTTGTAGATTGATATAAAATATTTTCACCCATTTCAGCAGCAATTTTCATTGGAATATACATAAATTCACCCGTTCCGAGACAGAGTGTTCGTTTTCCAATTCTTTCTCTTTTTAAAGTTTTTCCTGCTTCTTGGGCGAAAGAATGAATGTGCTTTTGTTCATATGCTGAAATGCCAAATCGCCCAGTATATTTTATATAATTTGATGTATAGGGTGATTTTGGGCAGGTAAGGGTATGTTTTTTGAAATCAGGTTTTGTTTCTTCAATTTGAATCTTTGTTTTTGCAATATTTAATGGTTGGCCAGTTGTATGAATACTGCCTTCTAATAAAGAAATAACATGAACCTTAATTTGAAGTTCTTCTTCTAATTGTTTAAATTGTTTTCTATTAGTATGAGAACGCCAGTCTAATAAAGAAGCAATTATATATTCTTCTCGTGGGAATTTATTTTGAATAGATCTAATAATATTTAATGCTGTTTTTCCTGTTGTCATCTCATCATCTACGAGAACAATTGGATTGTTGTTTTGAAAAAAGCTTTCATCTATATAACAACGGTGCGATGTTGCATGAGAATGTTCTTCCTCAAATGTAATGACAGATTCTAGGTGGGGTATCGATTCCCTAGTTGTATGTACATACTTTGCATTTTGAAAGCATTGAAACATAGAATGACCAAGTGATGTCGCTGTTTCAGCGAATCCGATGAACAAAACTTCTTCTTGCAGAGGATATTGATAACGAAATACTTCCTCTGGGATTTCATCAATTTCTAATGAAATGAGATTTAAAATTTCTTTTTGAAATGGATGAGAAATATTATGTAGTATTTCCATATATCTTGCAGCGAGAGCAACTCCACTTGATAGAGAGACTGCAGGTTTAGTAGGAAGATGCTTTCCAAGGATTGTACTCACAAATAAAAAACTACGTTTCTTATTTATTCTCGCAGCCATTTGAAAAAGATTGTCTAGCGCTAAATTATATGGATTATCACGTACTTCTACATGAACTTGTATATTATTTAAAACGTTATACGTGTTGCTTTGCATTTGCAATAAGGAGATCGGTGAATTGTTTGTTTTCATGTAGCACCCCGTAAATATTAGATTTTAAAATGGTTTTGCGAGCCCAGCCATAATGAGGTTTTACTTCATTCATTTTGTTAGAAAAACTGCTTTTTAGCACTCCATTATACGTATCTGCATTTTGTAAAATTAATCTCGCATCTAAATAATCTTCCATTGTGACAATGTGCATTGCCTGTACAACTTTAATATGAGATGGGTGAATAACTGTCTTTCCGATTAAGCCATTTGCATGGTCAAGTGATACCTCTTGAATAAGCCCTTCTTCATGATCATTAGAAAAATATTCCCATACACATCCTGAAATAATATATTCATTTGTTGCCCTTGAGAAAACGTTAATAATGTCTGAAATACAATCACGGACAACAGTAATATGATAGATAGGTGTGTATTTATTGCGCCGAATACTAAATATACTTGAAAAATCAGTAGCACCAATACGTACATTTAAGATGTAATCGTGATAAGAATCTAGTAAATCCTTTATTTGTAATAATGATTCTGCCCGTGTTTCCTTATACATAATTTCGGGTGATTCTAAAATCGGCATGCCATATAGCGATAATGAGTATAACTCGTTTATATATGCAAGCTGATCGATATAAGTCTTTCCGTTAATCGGTGTGAATTTTGGAAAGACAAAACCACATAAACAATGAACAGCACTACCTAATTCAGTAACAATCTTCTTCATTTGACTTGGCTGTCGAACTCTAATAAAAAGAAGTGGGATGTCTGCTTGATTTAGTATGTTGGCACTGACTAAGTTAGCGATTTGCTGTATTTGAACGACGATGTTTTGCTCTGCAAGTTTTACTTCCTCATCGCTGATAGCGTCCTCTAGACAAAGAATAATTGAGATAGCATCCACATGTTTCCTTCTAATTATATCTTCCGCAATCGTTTCTTTCGTGCCAGGAGTATATAGTGTGGCACCTAGTGCGTAAGCTAGTTGTTCTTTCTCTATATTTTTTGAAAAACCAAGAGGTTCTTTATAGAAAAAATTTTGCCGTTCTTCCGAGGAGAGATAAGAAAAGTAATTCAAATTGTCACCACCTTATTTGTAATGATTATGTTTAATCGTAACATAATAAGAAAAATCTTCCATAAAAATGAGGCGAGAAATTAAAAAAATATATTGAGAAAGATGAATTATAAGATGAATATCGAATATTGTTAATAGAAATATAATAGGGGGAAAGAGAAAGTGGATATACATAAATTAACAGAGGAAGAAGCAAATGAGATAAATACTTGGACGTACGAGGAACCATATAATTTATATAGTTTTTCAGGCGAGAAAGAAGTAATGGAAGAGCTATTAGATGGAACGTATTATGGCTGTTGTGATGATCAAGGAGACTTCATCGGTTATTTTTGTTTTGGAGCAAATGCACAAGTACCAGGTGGAAGAGATGCTCATTTATATGGTGGAGAAGATGTGATTGATATCGGACTTGGCATGAAGCCGGCGTTAACCGGGAAAGGAATGGGGAAAGAATTCTTCCAAGCTGGAATAGCGTTTGCCACGAAAGAGTTTAATGCAAAAATGTTTCGATTAAGCGTAGCGACATTTAATACAAGAGCGATTACGTTATATAAAAATATCGGATTTAAGCAAGGGCCTATTTTTTTGAGTCGCGGAAGAGAATTTATGCTGATGGAATATGAAAGACCGTCAGCATGAACCTGACGGCCTAGAAAACACTATTATTCTGAGTGCTCAGCTCGGTGCGCTAAACGGCTTGAAGCAGCGGCAGCGATTCCGCCAACGATATCATCAAGGAATGTATGCACCTTTCCAGTTGATTTATCATTTAAGTATTCTAAAATACCAGGTTTTAATTTATCAATATATCCAAAGTTCGTGAAACCGATAGAGCCGTACACATTCACGATAGAAAGTGCGATAACTTCATCAATTCCATATAAGCCTTCATCACGTTTTACAATATCTTGTAACGGTTCACTTAGCATTCCCTTTTCAGCAAGGACATCAAGCTCGATACCAGTAATCAGTGCGTTTTGTACTTCACGTTTTGATAGTACACGTTCTACATTGTAACGGCATTCTGACATCTCTAAATTTGGATGATATTTTTTTTGAAGAAAATGAACAAGTTCAGCAATATCGTCAATTGTTACACCGCGTTCTTGTAATAGTTTTAATGCTCTTTCTTGTAGTTGATTTGATTCTTTCATGTTTATCACCTTTTTTTCTTTTTAGTATTTGTATACGTTTCGTTGCTTTATCATGTGCATAGGAATGAAAGGCGAGCACAAGCTCATATATATAAAGAAAAACCATAGGTGGCGACTGCGATGATTCAGCATATTTATGAGCATTATCACATGCATGTTAAAGAATTAATCCCCCTTGGCCCCT
Organism: Bacillus sp. 2D03; assembly: GCF_003946765.1. NCBI lineage: Bacteria > Bacillati > Bacillota > Bacilli > Caryophanales > Bacillaceae > Bacillus > Bacillus sp. 2D03. The sequence continues at coordinate 286,855 of NZ_RPSJ01000005.1, forward strand.
ATAAAAGCTTTTGGATTCGCAACAAAATTTATGTACTTGTTCCAATTGGAGAAATGGAGGAAGAAGTACTTGTAGAGATGAAAAAGCTCAGTGATTATATGAACCAGCAAGGGGATATAACTGTAGCGACTTTCGTTCCGACTATACACGGCTACTATGTAAGTGAGATAGAAGAACAAAATTACTGCTTATTAAAAGGTATGCGCACGTTAGAACGACATGCTATGTCATTAGGAAGTGAGCTTTCTATATTCCATAAACGAGGTGCATTCTTTCCAGAAGAAATTGAGCAATTAAGCCGAATTGGTGAATGGAAAGCGTTATGGGAAAAAAGGCTCGATCAATTAGAAAAGTTTTGGCAATCACAAGTGATGAACCACCCTTCAGATGTATTCGATCAATTGTTTATTGAATCCTTCCCGTATTACTTAGGAGTTGCAGAAAATGCCATTCAATATGTTGTCGATACAGAAATGGATGATACGCCGCAACTAACGGATGCAGCAACAATTTGCCAAGAACGATTCACACCTTTATTATGGCATCAAATGAAGCGGCTCAAACTCCCTTTTGATTGGGTATATGATCACCCGAGTCGAGATATTGCAGAATGGATCCGCCATATGACGATAGAAAAAAAGAAAGACTGGGAGCAAACAATCGTTCAATTTGTTACAGATTATGAACGGAATTATTCGCTATCCTCATTTGGCTGGCGCTTATTATTTGCAAGGCTCCTGTTCCCGCTTCATTATTTTGAAACGGTCGAACGATATTACCAAACTGGAAACGAAGAACAAAAAAGCATATATAGAGATCGCTTAGAAGCCATTTTACACGATGTGAACCGCTCAGAGCAATTTATGAAGCATTTTTATGGCTCACTTCGTTTACCAGTAGATAAGCTTGGGATTAGAAAATTAGATTGGTTATCTTAAAAATATAAAAAAGAGACCGAGTGAGGTCTCTTTTTTATATACCACAATTTTATGTAATACATTATGCCCCTACCTGCTGATCTGTACATATATTTAAAACGAATTGATGCCTTTCGAGCTTTTCATTTACTTTACCCAATAATTCTTGCTGAATTTCTTTAAATAAAAATTGATAGCTTGTATTCCATGTTGGTATAACGGATGAAAGGCCTAATAAATATTCTTTTTTCTTTTCTAGTTCTTGAATTGTTAAAAAAGTGTTCCCCATTTTTGGCATCTGTCGTCCCCCTATGTTTTTTACTTTATATGTGTGAACGATTCACTATATAGTATTAATTATCGCATTTTTTGAGAGGGATTTCCAATTTTGTTTTATGATGTTAACGGATAAATGTGATTTGAATAAAAAAAGGAGACCAAATTTGGTCTCCTTTTAGCAAGTGACTTTGAACGAGCCGCTAGATAATATCCAGCTCCAGCGGCTAGAACAGTCGGCCATTTCGCGCCTTCCTGTGAGGCAAAAAGCGCCTCTTCGTCAGGAGCTCCAATGACCTCCTGTTCTGAACGAGCCGCTTCCGCTTTTAATTAAAATACTTGTTCTACTTCGATAACGCCTGGTACTTCTTCAAGTAACGCGCGCTCGATACCAGCTTTTAGTGTGATTGTAGAACTTGGGCAGCTTCCGCATGCACCCATAAGGCGTAGTTTTACGATACCTTCTTCAATGTCTACTAATTCAACGTCTCCGCCATCGCGAAGTAAGAATGGACGTAATTTATCTAATACTTCTAATACTTGTTCTTGCATATGTGGGTTTTCCATTTTTATCGACTCCTTTCATCAGTTTTATTATAATCAAGATAGAGGGGAAAATCTATTTTTTCTCTTCTTGTTTTATTGTCGAAATTTTGTATCGTGTTTTTTCAGTATAGGGGTATGGAATAAGTTTGTAAAATGATGTGCTTATGTAATAAGACATCTGAATATACTGTTGGGACAAGAAGTGGGGGAGAAGAAATGGTTAATGTTCAAGTGTATGGGACGAAAGTAATTTGTGCGAGCTGCGTTGGAATGCCATCTTCAACAGAAACGTTTGAGTGGTTACAAGCGGCAATTGGTCGTAAATATGAAGGACAAGAAAATAAATTTAATTTCGAGTATATTGATTTCCAAGAAGAACAAGAAGATGCGGATAAAAAAGCATTCGCAGAGCGCGTAGTGGAAGAAGATTTATTTTATCCGGTCGTTCTTGTAAATGGAGAAATTGTTGGAGAAGGAAATCCTCGTTTGAAGGATGTTTACGAAGAAATCGAGAAATATTTATAAAACAAGAAGTCTTTGCGAATTTGCAAAGGCTTTTTTTATTGGAGGGATAGATATGAAAAATGGAGTGAAGCATGCGTTACCAACGGAAGTAGAGCAGTTAATGGAGCGGTACACAGTAGAATTAAAAGAAATTTTTTTGGATGAAAAAATAGTCGGGTTATATATTTACGGATCCATCGCACTAGGTGCATTTCATAAGGAAACGAGCGATGTTGATTTTGTTACAGTGATAAATGATTCCGTGAATGAAGCTGAAAAACAGCAGCTTGTGGAACTACATAAGAAACTTAGTGATAATACGCTAGGTAAAAGAATGGACGGTATGTATATTTCGCTTGCTGACTTAGGGAAATACAATGATGAAATGAACGAGTATGTGTATTGTGCAGATGGTAAAGCTAATGTTGGTCATTGGGACATTAATGCGGTCACATGGTGGACGTTGAAAAATCAAGGCATTACAGTTACCGGAAAAGAAGCAGAAGATCTTCCGCTGCAAATACAATGGAATGATGTAGTAAATACGATGAAATATAACGTAGAACAGTACTGGAGTGAAAAGGCGAAGAAGCCATATTTATTTTTTATAGAAGAGTGGGTAGAATCAGCTGTCGTTACGATGGGACGTATTTTATATACACTAGATCATAAAACAATCGTTTCAAAAGATAGAGGCTTGCAATACTTGTCAGAACGTTCAGCGGAAGAATGGGAGATTTTATTAAAAGAAGTAGCGAGAATACGACAGAGTCCAAAAGAAAAGCGAATGCTCTCAAGGTGGGGAAGGGCAGATATGACGAAGAGGTACTTACTGCATTTAATTGAGATGTGTAGAGAGAAATGGTAGGGAAGAAAATGGACAATACAGTGGGGTGTATTGTCTTTTTTTATGTTAAATTTGGTATATAATGGTTTAAAAAGTTTAATTATACTGGAGGGGATAGGATGAATATAGAATTAGCTACATATGAAGAAAAGAATGAACAAATGAGTATGCGCCAAGTAATTAGCATTCTATTAATTATTTTTGGGGTCATGCATGGAATTGGTTTTTTGAACCTTTTATATGATTCTTCCTTATACCCATGGTATGTAGATCATCTTATTCCACCTTTAACATTTCTTACTATTATTTTTATATATTCACCAGCAAGAAATCACTGTGTACAGTTAGTAAAATCAATACAGTTCAATAATTTTAAACATTATGTAACGATAGTAATGACGATGATCGTACTGCTTATATATCTTGCAGTATTAAATTTAGTTTTACCACATGGGCTTCGTGTGGATGAACCTAATATAGTAATAGAGCCTACTAAAAATGAAATTATTTTATACGTAGTTGTACTCACGATTTTCGCACCGGTTTGGGAAGAGCTTGTATTCCGAGGTATGTTTTTTATGAAATTATCTCAGCGCTTCTCTATACTTAGTAGTGCCGTTATAAGTGCTTCTATATTTACTTTAGGGCATCCCCTTACAGTAGGGAGTGTTTTATATATTTTTGGTGGCGGTATATGTTTAGCTTATACGTATAAGAAAACAAATAACTTACTCGTCCCATGGGGGATTCATTTATTAAATAATGCATTTTTTATATTAGTAAATTTTCAATTGTAAAAAGACGCCTTTTTGAAAATGGCGTCTTTCGTATTTTGTAGCAGATAGAAAAGACTTTACAAGTATTATGTAGAGGAAAGATAATAGAAAAAATATGTGTATGGGGGAAGATTATGAGTAAATATAAATTACATATAAATAGAGAACAATTATGGAAAGGATGCGTTTTAAATTCGATTGCCCATGCAATTAATGTAGCGCAGTGTCCAGATTTCTCACATGAAAGTTCATGGGACGGATTTAACTATAGTATGCAAGATACTCAAGGCGGACGAGGGACAATTACGTTTCATCCGAATTATACGATTGTATGTCTGCAAGATGTGAATAGCGAGAGAATAGATGAGTGGATTGATGCGGAAAATTACTTTGAAGGAGCACCTTCGGAAGTGATACATATTGCGAAAGAAGAAACTCTTCAATACATATTAGAAGAAGTAGAAGGTGAGACTGTACCTTTCATTACAACAGCATTTTGGATTGAGGATAGCGGTGCATATTCAATCGATTCATTTGAAGAGATGGAAGAGCATGGCGGATTTTTATTAGAAATCCCACTACTTGACCTGCAATCAGCAATAGAAAGATTAGAAGAAGAATATGAGCTGACAGAAGAGCAAATAGAGCTTTTACAACTCGTGTATGAGAGAAAAATTAAAAATCCAAACGAGGAAATTATGTTGTCTAAAGAAGAAGTGGCGATGATCGGAACGGATGATAGTGAAGGATTGGAAGTTAGTAAGGATTCTTTTGAAGAGATGAATATTACTTGGGCTTTGTAGGAGAGGATAAAATGTTTCCGATTGGTGAGCAGCCGAGGATTATAAAGGACTTGGAAAATGTTACTGCTAATTTAGAAGAATTAGCGATTGAGGGGAAAACAAAAAATATAGAACGACTAGCATCTTTACAAGTTAAGAAATTATGGGTTTTCGCAGTAAATCAAAAACAGTTTGAACATATTCTTTCGTATGCTCGTCCCGATATATTATATGTTTACGAAATGCGGGTAGAGGATTTAAGTGGCCTTCAGAAGTTATCAGATTTACAACAGTTGTATATGTGCTGGAATACAAAAGCGAAGACGTTATGGGATATCGCGTATAATAAAAAACTCAAATCCTTATTAATTGATGATTTTTCTAAGCTAGAAGATTTAAGTGCTTTAAGTAAGTGTCCGCAACTCAATACCTTTTACATGGGCGGTGGGATAAATACAGCAATGAAAGTACAAACTTTACAACCACTCGCTGCATTACAGAATTTAAAAAAACTTACTCTTATGAACTTAAAGGTTAAAGATGATTCGTTAGAACCTTTAATCCAATTGAAAAATTTACGAGAGTTAAGTTTATCTAATCAATTTAAGGTGGAAGAGTATGCAAAATTATCTGTAGCATTGCCATATACGAAATGTGAATTTTTCAGACCTTACGTATATATGAACGATGCAATAGAGGGAAAGAATATAATGGTGATTGGGAGAAGAAGACCAATCCTTAATTCGAAAACGGATATGGTAAAGATGCAAAAGTATGAAGAACAATTTAAAAAGTTACAAGAGGAATATAAAGCACTAGTAGACATATCAACTTCGTGAAAGAATACTTGCTCTTTTTCCTCGGTATTAAGATTTACAGCACAATGCAAATATTGCTGTAAATAGCGGTTAGCTTGTTCGTACTGTTTTAATTTGTAGAAAGAGAAACAAGTAAGAAGCAAGAATGCTTTTTCTTGTAATATTGGAACGACAGCTAGCACCGGAGTAATAGCGTGTATATTTGTTTTTGCTAAATTTTCATAAGACGCCCACACTTGAAACCAGTCGAAAATAGTAGAAAGGTAATTCGGAATGTTGATAGTTTCATGTGAAACATTATGCAATAACTGGTTCTGGTTCATATGTATAGGCTCTATTCTCTTTTGTAGAATGCAATCGAATATTGAAATGTTTTCTTGTATTTGTAACTGGTCTGTAATAAGCTGCGGGAGACCGAGCGGGTGAACTCCGATGTTTATATAAAAACTATCTTCAAACTGGCTTTTTTGTATGTTAATGAGCTTATAAAATCCGTTTTCAGCTTTGCAAAATGTATGTCTTTTTTTCTTAAATCCAAGTGGTTTTAAAGCAGCGTGCAAATTTGTAATGAAATTTTTCTCCTCTTTAGAGTGAGGCTTACTCTTCGTCATATTCGTACGTAGTTAAGTTTTGTAAGAAACTCTCGAAATTAGGTGCTAATTCAATAATTTGCTCCATCTCATTATCGATAAATATAACTGGAGGATTTTCAGCAGTATTGCGATAGTCTAATGCAATCCACGTATGTCCGTCCCCAGATAAAAGTACGAGATTCTCAGGCATTTCCCATTCCTGAATTAAATAACGGCTCTCTAAAATACTAGATTCATTTTCATCAAAAGAAATGCCATATAAGCCAGAAACATTAACGTGATCGTCTGCCCAAGAATTCGGCTCTGAAGTAGGGTGAGCATCAAGGCGCAGTGTTCCTCCGTTTTGTTCTTTTAGCAGGTTTATGTACGATTCTGGAAGCTTTACGTTCAGTGCATCTTCTGCTTTTTTTATTAGTTCGTCGTTTATAGGTGCTAGTTTTAAATAATCATCTTCTGTCCAAATTGTAGTCTTCATATCGGAACTCCTCAAATAATAGTTTTAAGAATCTTATGTCATATATTATAGTTAGTTTAAATGCCGAGCGATAGAGGGAGAAATAAAATATGGATGTATTTGAATACCTTGATCATGTAAATTCTAAAGAAGACTTATTGAAATTTCTTGTACACCTTCAAAAAGATTTTAAAGTGAATAAAGATGAATGGGAGAACATAGAGGTAGAGAATTATTTAGATGCATTACACGGTTGGTTAGGTGCTTATGAAGGTGTTTATATAAATCAAGGGGAGAAGCTTCCAGAAAATATTCCATGGAAGTTTATTGCCCAGATGTTGTTCGCAGCAGCTTATTATGAATAAAATGGAATTTCCGAAAAATGGAATGGAGAAACTATTATGATGAACCACAATAAAATTAAACAACTTTTAGCACACGTAGATCGTGCTGATGATAATGAAATTGAGCTAGAGTATGAATCTGAACCTATGACGATAGAATTGTTTAATAGTGAAGAAATAGAAGAAGGGCAACTTGGTTATAGTTTTGATGAAGAAGGACAAAGCTTAGTCGGGAATGAAGAAGGAGATTGGAAAGAAGGATGGATTGTAATAGGGATAGATTCATATCTTGGAGACCCGATTTTTGTAGATAGTAATGATGAGAATTGTCCAGTTTATACAGCTATGCACGGTGAGGGAGACTGGGAGCTGGAATGTATAGCGAAGCGTATAGAAGATATTATTGAGAAAGTGAAGGGGAATGTGCGAGAAATAAAATAGTATTTCAATGTGATTAAGAGGGAGGAAATGTAGTATATATTCACTAAAAAAGATGTATAAAAATGATTTTGATGCATCCTTTTTAGTGAATATATAAAATAATTAACTTAGTGTATTAAAGATATGATACATGATTATTTTAATATATTTAAAAGTAAAATGAAATAAGAAACGGATAATTGTCGGAATATATTCGATTTAAGTTCATTTTTATGAAATATGTGTACTTTTTGTTAGATTCCTTCATTTTGTGCATATACAATAAATGTATATAGAAATAAGAAAAGGATGATGTACGTGAAGGACACTGTTTTACAAGAAACGATTTCTCCACAAGAATTACATAAAGTTGTTCAAAAGAATACAGCTTATTATGACTTTAAGTGGGGTAAAGTAGAAAATCCAGCGCAAGGGAATACATGGAATTGGGTAGCCTTTTTCTTCCCAACTTTTTGGTTAGCTTATCGAAAAATGTATAAGTTATTTATTATATTTGCGTTATTGGCTATACCTAGTATAGTTATACCCCCTTTTATAGATATTCCAGATGGGATTTATGTAACATTTAATTTAGCTCTTCAATTAGGAATGATGATATTTACTGGATGGCAAGGAAACCGTTTATATTACAAGCATGCTGTTCGTGTTTTTCGTAAGGGAGAAGATTCGTCTGATCATGAGAAGGCGTATTTCTTACAATCAAAGGGTGGCGTGAGTATTGCTGGTATGATTGGTTTACAGGTTATAGTCGGGATTGTGTTTGGGTTAGCTGCGTTCGGGCTGTCCTTTTTACCAACTGAACCGAATATTAAAAACGTTGTTCGTTCAAGCGGTGAAGGGGTTACTTTAGAGATTATGACTGATAATCCAACTTGGAAGTTTGTTAAGAAAGAAAAAGATTATGACGTAGTAGAGTTTACTGGTTATGATTATACAGAGAAGAAAAACGTGAAAATTAAATTTGCTGTTTATTTCGATGAAGATTATTTCGAGTGGCAAGAGATATATGAAAATAATAAGAAGTTAAGTGAAGAAGAATTAGAAGAATATCAAATTTACATTGAAGAAAATAATTGGGGGTTCTAGAGGGAACTCGTTCATTTTGAAAAGAAGAATCTTGCGAAGGTTCTTCTTTTGTTTATTAGGGGGAGAGAAATGATTTCAGCATGAATAGAAGCTCTAATAGGATCTATTAGTTTAAGTACGGGTTTACACACGAAAAAGATTGATGTTAACATACGTTACTTGCAGCAGTATGAATGGTTTCGAATGACATATGAAGACGAGAAGTATCGAAAGTTATTTATTACGAACTACAAAGTTCGCTAAGGGTTTGATTGCTCGTAAAAAAATAAAAATGCACAACGAAGATTTTTAAAATTAGTGGAAGAGCAAATAGAAAAACGGCATACGAATTGAAATTTTGTAAAATACAATAAAAAATGAGAATTTGAGGTAGGGTTGTCAATAACGTGAGACTATGGCACTATAAAGAAATGCTATACAAATTTTATTTATCGAGATGTAAACATCAATTTTGATTTTTACGTATAAATAATGAACGGAGGAAATAAATTTATGGCTACTTTACCAAATTGTCCAAAATGTAATTCAGAATATACGTATGAGGATGGCGTTCTTTTCGTATGTCCAGAATGTGCTCATGAGTGGGGCCAAGAAGCAGAAGCTGAAAATAATGATGGTGCAAAAGTTGTAAAAGATGCGAACGGAAACGTTCTTCAAGATGGCGACGCTGTTACTGTTATTAAAGATTTAAAAGTAAAAGGAACTTCTTCAGTTGTGAAGATCGGTACGAAAGTAAAGAGTATCCGTCTAGTTGATGGCGATCACGATATCGATTGCAAAATCGACGGTTTCGGAGCTATGAAGTTAAAATCACAGTTCGTTAAGAAGGCATAAGTAAATAGAAGAGGAGGCGAATAGCCTCCTCTTTTTATTATGTCACTTTTTGTCGGTAAGTCGATATTTCGTACAAAATCGTTGATATATTCTGAGTTATGATAGATATATTTGAAAAATCGTTGATATATTGCAAGTTATGATAGATATATTGAAAAAATCGTTAATATAATTTCACTCACCGAGAACGATGCATCATTTACTGAGCGAAAGTTACGATTTACCTCGCATCATAGTCAACCTCTTTCAACTGACATCGCTTATTAAAGAACGTTTTATATCCAAGCTGTAAAAAGATAATGACAGCAAAGGCAGTACTTCCAGAAATACCGAGTATGATGGCGATTTGATATTGAATGGCTGTGAATGGTGATACACCGGATAATATTTGACCAGTCATCATGCCTGGTAAGCTTATAATTCCCATTCCGACCATAGAATTAATTGTTGGTAAAATAGCAGAGTCAAAAGCGTCTCGAATGAGCGGAGCAGCAGCTTCTTTCGGTGTTGCGCCGAGCATAAGTGCACCTTCAATTTGACCTCTTTGCGATTTCATATTGTTTAAGAACGTATTTGCACCAAGAGAAACACCAGTCATGGCATTCCCAACTAACATTCCTGTAATAGGGACGATATATTGCGGAGCATACCAAGGGTCATGACCGATAATAACAAAGATAAATAGTAGAAGTGGCCCAATTGATCCGGCGACCATGGAAAGGGCGGCTACTCGTTTTAATTCTTTAGACATTGGGATGTTAACCCGTTTATAAATATTAAAAATTGCAAAGGTAGTAATAGAAGTGATGAGAGCGATTGTATAAAATGGATTACTGTTTTCAAATACGTATGTAAGGACATATGCAACAAGTACGAGCTGAATCGTCATACGGAATGTTGCGAGCGCGATTTGTTTTTCGCGAGGTATTCCTTTTAATTTTACAAGTCCAATTAAAATAAGAATGAAAATATAGGCAGCTGCAAGTTGCCAAATTTGGAGTTCAATAATGCCCTTCAACTGAGAGCACTTCCTTTCTAGTTGCACCCTTTGTTTTGCTAATTTCAATAATATCGTCTGCAATTTCTTTTGGAAGTTGTTGCGAGTGTGTGATGAAGATAACTGTTTTTTTCTTTTTTCGTGCTAGTTCAGTAAATTGTTTCATAACGCGGCGTTCTGTATCACTGTCTAATGCTGAAGTGGGTTCATCTAATAAATAGACAGGCGGATCCATAAGTACGATACGTGCAAAGGCAAGTCTTTGTTTTTCACCGCCGGATAATGAGGAGGTGCTATCTTCTAATTGCTTGTCTAAGCTAACGGTTTGTAATGCACTCCGCAGGGCATCATCATTTGGAAATGGTTTTTCAGAAAGACGAAGTCCCATTAATAGGTTGTCTTTAACGGTTCCATCAAAAATAGGTGGAGTTTGCCCAAGCATAACTACGTCACGACGTAATTGAATAGGGTGATAATCAGAAATTAACTTTCCGTTATATTCAATTGTACCGGATGTTGGGGATTGTAAATCGTTTAACATGCGAAGTAATGTGCTTTTTCCGCTTCCGCTTTCACCGATAATACAAGTAATCTTTTCTTTTTGAATCTGTAAATAAGGAATGTGTAGTATATCTTTATATATAACGTCTTTTAATATAAACATAAATCGCTCCTTTCTGATTCTAGTTATATCGTATCAAAAAAAGAGGGGAAAATGGTTATAACGAACAACGTTTTTTCTTCGTCTTGAGTTTTATTAATAAGTTAAGTAAACGATCTAATTCTTGGCTGAAAGAAATCACTTTATCATGAGTGAATCCGTATCGTTCAACGAGATAGATTAACTCTTTCTTTTTCGCTTCTATTCGATTGTTTAGTTTCGATAAGTTCATAAGTGGAATGTAATGCCTCCTACAAAAGTATTTATCACATAAAAAATAAGACCGAATGAATTCGGTCTTAAAGGAAATAATAAAACAACTTACAAATAGCATACAATGTTTATCAATATTTTTTAATATGAAAATGAAAAATAAATCATTATAAATATTGAGAAAGATGTGTCTGATAATTTTTAAAAACTGATGCAAAGAGGCTGCCTACATAGTAGACAGCCTGTAAAGTATTAACCTTTATGATATTTGTACATCCAAAGAAGACCAGATTTTAATAATCTCGGTACACGTCCCATTAATGGTTGGTTTGCTAGTAAACCAAAGCCGTGCTTCTTACCAAGAGATCCTAGAACACCTTTTAATTTAATAACAGGTAGTTCATCCGGGAGTGGTTCATTATTCCAACGTTTTAATAATATTTGGACAATTTGTTCTCCTTGACCTTCAGCCAGTTGGGCAGATGGTGCATGTGGAAGTGCTGCGCAATCTCCTACAACGTAAACATGATCGTTATTTGGAATATTATGATATTTAGTTAAGACAACCCGTCCGCTACCATCTTGTTCAACTGGAAGGTTTCGAACAACTTCATTTGCTTGAATACCAGCTGTCCAGACGATTGCATCACATTCAAGTGGTTCATCGTGGTTGTAGACAATATTTGGTTCTACTTTTGTAATGTTAGAGTTTCGTATAATGTTAACTTTATGCTTTACAAACCATTCTTCTACGTATCTACTTAATTTCTCTGGATATGGGAATAAAATTCTATCTTTTCGATCAAATAAATAGATTTTTAAATCAGAACGGCTTTCACGAAGTTCACTTGCTACTTCAACGCCACTTAAGCCAGCACCAACGACAGCTACTGTTGCATTTGGTTCTAGACTATTTAATTGTTCATATGTCTTACGTGTTTGTTCAATTGATTGTAGACTATGTGTATATTCTCTAGCTCCAGGAACGTTATGATATTTATCTTCACAGCCAAGTCCGATAATTAAATCATCATATTGGATCGCTTCGCCGCCATCAAGATGAACAGCTTTTTCTTCGAGGTCAATATTTGTTACTGTGCCGTATTGAATATTGAGGCGTGGGTGTTCAGGAAACGGTATACGAATATGCGTTTCTGAAATAGTACCCGCAACTAATGCATAATATTCAGTTTTGAAGCAATGATATGGTACTTTGTCGATTAATGTCACTTGTACATCATCTGGAAGTTGGTTGCTTGGAAGTAGCCTTTGCAGAATTCTCATTCCACCGTAGCCGCCACCTAGTATTACGAGGTGTTTCATGATGGATTACCCCTTTTCTGTTGAAATATCCCCTAATCATAAAATTTTATATTAATAAAATATTTTGACTTTACTCAATCAAATTATATCGAATTTGTGAACAAATAACAATGCATGAATGAATACTCTGTTGTACAATAAGAAGAAAAGTAAACTGTTTTTCTTTTTAAGTTACTCTTTCATTGTAAGTAGCATGTTATATAGAAGAAATCATCTACTTTGAAGTGAAGTAATGAAGTAACTAAATAGTTTAGACTGTGTAACGAAAACAACAAGAAACAGCTTAGTTTTCTTCTTATAGATAAAGTGAAAAGGTAATTTGTTTTGTAGTACAGGGGGGAGAATTTTGATTAAACCATTAATTGAATTTTGTGTAGGTAACCTTGCAAGTGGTTCACAAGCAGCTCTAGAAAAATTAGAAAAAGATCCGAATTTAGATGTAATGGAGTATGGTTGTTTAGGATATTGTGGCATTTGTTTTGAAGGACCATTTGCACTTGTAAATGGTGAAGTTGTACAAGGTGCAACAGTAGAAGAGCTTGTTAATAATGTATATGAGTATTTGGATGAAAATCCAATGTTTTAAGGTGTTGCGAATTAGCAGCACCTTTTTCATTAGATAAAACTTTATTTCGTGGGGAAGACTAATACTGAGTATTAGTCTTCCCCAATCGAAAACAGTAGAATAAATAAAAAAAGGCCCTTTTTAGAAGGGCTTTTTTCTTACACAAATTGTGTAAGAGTGGCTCATCGCCAAACGTTGTCAAATATGAGAAACGGGGGACATTCATATTGTGTTCTAAAAGCATGCATTTTATACTTAACATAACAAATTATTTTTGGAGTGAATATAAATGAGCCAATTTTCTTTTACAAAAATGCATGGTCTTGGCAATAGTTATATATATGTAAATATGTTTGAAGAGCAAATTCCTGAAGAAGATTTAGCCCTTGTGGCCGAAAAGGTTTCAAATATTAATACTGGTATTGGAGCAGACGGGATGATTTTAATTTGCCCTTCAGACGTAGCTCCGGTGAAGATGCGTATGTTTAATAATGATGGTTCTGAAGGAAAGAGCTGTGGTAACGGTTTACGCTGCGTAGCGAAATATGCGTATGAGCATAAACTAGTAGAAGAAACAGTTTTCACAATTGAAACGTTAGCTGGTATTGTAACGGCTGAAGTAACAGTAGAAGCTGGTGTCGTGACATTAGCAAAAATCGATATGGGAGCACCGCGTCTAACACGTGCAGAAATACCGATGCTTGGTGAAGGTGAAACACCATTTATCCGTGAAAACTTCTTATACAATAATCATCGTTATGCATTTACAGCTGTTTCAATGGGAAATCCGCATGCGGTTATTTTTGTTGATGATGTAGAAAAAGCACCTCTTACAACACTTGGACCAGTTCTCGAGACACATGAAATGTTCCCAGAGCGAGTAAATGTTGAGTTTATCGAAATTTTGAATGATGACGAGATGAACTTCCGCGTTTGGGAACGTGGATCTGGTGTAACGCAAGCTTGCGGAACAGGAGCGTGCGCTGCAGTTGTAGCTGCTATTTTAAATGGAAAGATGGAACGTGGTAAGGAAATTACAGTCCATTTAGCTGGCGGCGATTTAATGATTGCGTGGACTGAAGAAGGAAACGTGTTGATGAAAGGACCTGCGGAAGTAATTTGCCGCGGAGTGTATGAGTACAAGATAGAAGCGTAAAGATGTATAATGGACTAAGAACAGAAAGGAAGGTGTATTTCATGATTGAAGTAACAGAACAAGCAGCTTTTCAAATTAAAGATATGTTAAAAGATGCTGAAGATGGAGAGAAGTATGTGCGCCTTGCTGTACACGGCGGCGGATGTAGCGGTCTTTCTTACGGCTTAGGATTTGAAGTAGAACCAAAAGAAGACGACACAGTTCTTGAGTTTTTCGGTGTTGAATTTGTTATCGATACAGAAAGTGCTCCAATTGTTAAAGGAGTAAAAATTGACTATAAACAATCTATGCTTGGCGGCGGATTCACAATCGACAATCCAAACGCAATCGCATCATGCGGATGTGGATCATCTTTCCGTACAGCATCGAATGCTGGTAAGCCAGAAGAGTGCTAAGTACGAAAAAGTGCGTCAAATCAACGTTTTTAGTACCGAGATATTAGCGTGAAATCTTTTCGCAAACATGAAGCGTATAGGGTGAGGATGGAGAATTGAGGGCGGTAGATAACGCTCGAAATTCGACCATACACAAGTAACTAAGTGTATCTACGTAACCCTACTGCGCATCTATAAGGATTAATAATACCGAGCCTTCTTGACGGTGAATTACAAAATTCATTCGTTGAGGGGGTTTTTTTATTGGCATTAAAACGTAAGAAGAAGCGAGCTGAGCGCACTACGCACAAGTCGTATCCTAAGATAACCTTACAGCAAGCTCTCGATATAGCGATAGCAGGTAAAAAAGCAGAGGGTCTGCGAGAACGAACGCTAACAGACTATATGAAGATGTGGGGCTATTTTACCGATTGGCTTGCAGAAAATTATTCCGATATAGAGTATGTTAACGAACTTACAGCAGATATTTTCCGTAACTATATTAATTATTTACAGTACGATGCCATACGTTACGATGGTCACAAGTTTATTACTAATCGAGAAGAAAGAGGGTTAAAAGAAACGACAATTAATATACGGCTGCGTACTTACCGCTCAATGTTGAATTACTTAGAGCGTGAAGAGTTAATAGAGTACAATCCGATGGACAACGTAAGATTGTTACGTCAAGACATAGACCTTACGAATTGTTTAACAGAGGATGAAGTAAAAGCGGTCTTAGCGCAACCTAATCAACGAGATTATGTAGGTTTTCGAGACTTTGTAATTATTAATTTGTTATTAGATAGCGGGTTACGTATTAATGAGGCTCTTAATTTACGAGTAGAAGAGATTGATTTTAAAACACGCTTTATAACGTTGACGGGTGAACGGAATAAAAACCGCAAACCTAGATACGTACCAATATCGGCATTTGTTGCGAAGCTCTTACTACAGCTTATCGAAGAGAATAGAGCGCATTTTAAAACAGACCGCATATTCCTTTCTTGTTTCGGTGAGTTACTAGGAGCGAACCATTTTAATAAGCGCTTAAAGTATTACGCAGAAAAGGCAGGTATTAAAGGTAAGAAGGTAACTGCGCATGTTTATCGTCATACATGGGCTAAAAATATGATTTTAAACGGCTGTGATCCATTTACATTACAGAAAATGGGCGGCTGGGCTGATATGCGAACAATGCGCAGATATATTCAAATGGATACAGAAGAAATACGTCGTAGTCATGACGATTTTTCACCAATAACAAAGTTCTATCAGAAAGCTACCAAAAGAGTTTACTAAAAAGAAGAAAGTCCCCAGCGCCAACTGGAGACTCAAAACATACACACATCTAAACTGAATACAGGACAAGCCGTATCAGTCCGATATCATCTAGCTTCATTCTATCGAAAAAATTCGAAGGGTGCAAGTTGTCTTTAGTGATGCCTTTTTTAGGCAGCTGCGGTAAGTCAAAAAGCGGAAGCCGTACCGCTATAAAAACGTAAAAGGATAGCTAGACCGCCGCAAACACTAGCGCTATACAACTCAACGCATATCATTCCCCGTGCGTCGTATAGGTCTAGGTGGTGACTGCCGTTAAAGGTCAGGGTGGAAATACGTTGTTACTACGGTAACAGGGTGTATCGAAAGATTTACGCACTATGGGACGTTTTGTAGTGTAGAAAGTCGATATGTGCGAAAGCACAAGGACGGGGAATGCGTTACTGAAACCTCACACAACGAGCCGACGCTAGTTGCTAACGCCTTACCTCTATTCGCATAGAAACTACGAAATTATGACGAAGTTTAAACTCTTCGTTATTTTTTTTATCTATGCGAAATAGGGGTTCAAACTGCGCCCAGCTTCCTACGACTGCCTCGCCTCTGCTAGTCGATGCGTCACCGATTGTCAATAGCATAAATTCGGTATTGAATGCCACTCCACTAGCGGAAGTTGGCTGAATATCGTAGGACACACAGGCGCTATAAGAGGTAGAGGGCTGATTTGAAGGTATATAACTTAAATAATATAGCAACGACAAAATAGAGATAAACGAAAATGAAACGGAAGAATAAGATCACAAAGGAAACGCACTATTTATTTAATAATTGGAGGAGTACGAAATGAAAGAAATTACATTGAAATTAAATCGAAAACAGCAACTAGCGGTTATTTGTTCGCTAACATCAGCGCTAGTGAAGATGTCGCCACTTACCGAGGAGAAGTATGATATTAATACGATATTAAAAGAGAATGCTAAGTTACTTAGTAAAGAAGGCGTGGGGGCAAATTATAATGATATGATTAGCGACGCTTACGAAACACTCGACGAAGTCATGGAAGAATTAGCGAAGGAATTCATTAAACATAAGAGTAAGGGAGCGATATCCTAAAGGCTACGATATACGATAAAATAAAAACAAGATATATCGGAAGGCGGGGAATTTGTATGGGCGAAGATAAAGTATCTTTAATTATGTTAGCGGTATTAACAGTGGCTCTAGTATTTGTTGGTGTATCGTCTAAGTTCGATAGCCTTGTTGTTGATATTATCGCCGTATTATTCCTATTGATATCTACTGCGATAGGTGCAGCGATTGTAACAGAACGTCGCAGGAAACGCAGAAAGAATATACGATAAGTGAGACAGCGGGTAAGTTGGATGAGAGTTAACGTGAATTATCGGGAGTACAGTTGGTAATTAAGTGACTACAGAGAGGCGAAAATGAGTGCTGTTAAATAGTGCGAAAAATTGTAATGTAGAGAAGCTGTTTTTTGTGAACTAGAAATGCGTCAAAAACACTTTGTAAAAAATGAAAGAAAAAAGTTTTTCAGAAGATGAACGAAAAAGGGCACGCAGGAGGTGCGTTGAAAATGAAGCGGAGAAATGTGCATAAAATGGTTGTGCTAAGGAGGTGAGTTACGTATAATAAAGTTATCGCTATAGTGATACAACTTGTATCGCTTTGCTAATAGGTTGACTGACAGTCAATTTTTTTTAATATCAATTTTGTCAAAATGACAAATTCTGATGCTAAAGTTTCTTATCGGAAAAAATTTTAAGCTAGATGTTCGCAAAAAGAGAACTTTTACGGATTCTACGGATATTTTTTTTCAATATAAGGCTACTTAGAGTAAACTTTAGGTAGGTTTCGTTAAAGTGAATTGTATTATTTTTTTACTTATAGGTTTCCTGAGAGGAAACTTTGCTACTAAGTTAAAAATGAAGGCAACTTATGACCGTAAAGTAAACGATGTGTTTACTCCATATTTAAAAAACATAAACCATAGAAAAAGCTCCTCGGTGCTACCAACACTGAGAAGCTAATAAATAATAAATGCTATTTTTTGGTGAGAATATTTACTAGTAGGTTAAGAACTCCGAACACTACAGTAAAGATCACAGTTAAAACTGCACACAAAGCGATAACTGTTTGTAAATCCATTCTCTCACCACCTTTCTTAGATGATGAGCTTATTACGTACTACCAATACGTATTAGGCTTTTTGTCGTTAAATCATGACTCTATTATACCGATTTATAGAGTTCAAGGCTACATTTATTTGGACGATTTGCCATAAAAATCATAATTTAATAGATTTGTATTTTTCTCTACTAATTTAAAAACGTAATAGAGTCCGTTAGAAGTACGGACATTAAAAAAACGGGGCTACCTTAACCAGCAGCCTCGTTTATAATTCTTTCACTACATTGTAAGTCTGGTATGCTTTTCGTAGCGCTTCGATTTTTATGTCACTTTTAAGCTATTGCCTCAAAAGCAAACTCTTCTTGCGCTAAAGCTATTGTCTTAGGTCCTACTCCTTTAATATTGCTTAGGAGTTCTAGTGTTAATTCTCCTTCTTTGACTCTCAATTTTATTATCTCTTTTGCTGTATTACGTGAAATCCCTAGTAAGCTTTCGAGTTCATCTAAACTTGCTGTGTTAATGTTTAACTTATCTTGTTTAGTTTGTATTGAAGGGTCAAGATATTTCAAAATATCAGCCACCATTAAATATGTATGAAATACAGTTTTAACGGCTTCTTCTCTTTCTAAGCCTGCATGAACTCCTTTATTACTTAACTTGTGTACACGCTGAAGATAAATCCCTAGAATATCGACATGTGCCTTCGCCAAGTCCTTGTTGGATTTGCTTTCAATAGATTTATCCATGAACGCCCATAATCTGTTAATATATTGAGTTTTGCCTAATTTTCTTCCGTTTACCTCTTCATCTATTGGTGGAAATAGTTCATCTGCTAAACCCTCGATAAACCTTCTACATGTAGTTAGTGCTTGTGACCATTCTTCGGGGTTATCAGTTGATACAGATTTAAATGCGAGCATTAATTGTTCAGCTAATTCTGGGTTTAAATCAAGTAATCTATCGTCTACTTCATTTTTTAAAATATCAAAAGCCGTTTGCGCACTGTCTGTGTAAGCAATTTTTGTGTAAAGTGCCGTCACTTTTTCATGCGCTACTCTCTTAACATAACTAATATGAGTAATTAAGCTACTTTTATGAAATGTACCATCGTTCCAACGCTTTAATCGAACTAAGTCATTATATCTTTCCTCAATAAAACCGATTCCTTTATAACCGCCTCCACGTATATTCAATTTTATATTTAGTTCCTCTAAAGAGAAATGGAGTTCATCTTTTAATCCTTTTGCCTCTAGGTCATCTATAATTCTGTAAGATTCTTCTAATGAATCACCTGAGAGTCTTCCATCCTCTCCATGTTCTCTAAATAACGTTACAAACTTTATTAAATCTGTTGTATATTGTTTATTTCCTAATTGGATTTCACACCAAATAACAGTATCTTTATCATCCAAAATTTTAGCAGCACGAGATAGTTTTTGCACTCCTGTTAAAACACTTCCTTTTTGATTCTCTAATTGATCTAGAGACTCTTCAAGTAGTTTTATTACATCATTTTTCATTTTAGTTCCCATGACATAAATCCCTCCAAATACCCTCACTGATATATCCTAATTTTAACATCTTTAAAGAAAACAGAACAGCGAGCCTAGTACTTCTTTGATAAAATATGTCTTAATCACTTGTACTTGCGTATACTTCCTGTTTCGAAGGGGACGTTCGGCTGGTGATATGTATTGTATAACGTTGAGAATACGCTTATTTGTTCAGTTTTGTTAATTATACGAGAAAAGAGACATGGAAAAGCGGTAGTAGAAGTAAAGTCTAAGAATGAGAAAAGGCGGAAGGTATGTCGCATAGTGTCGATGTTTATTAATTATGCATAAACATTTCGTTGGCGCTAACCTCAATGTAAACTCGGGTAACCTTAGCGCTGAAATAGTGAATCCCTTGCGACTGTAGTGTTTACGATGATTTACGTCTAACTCCAATGATTACAACAATTTACAAAATAAGCGATGTCACGGGGGAAAATGTCGTCAGATTGGCGTGTGTGAGGCGCTGTGAATAGCGGCTATCCACCTGCTGCTCGTTCTGCTGGAGGGAGGTCTTGAAACTCAGGGGGGGTTAGTCTTTACGTACCTAAAAATAAAAAAGACACCGCCAATTACTGCGCCGCCTCTCTTTTCTTCTTATAACGTTGTATTGTCGATACTGATAGCCCTGTCATCTGCGCCACTTTACGAATAGAGTTATCTTTCAATAACATCATAGCTGTATCTATCTGCGCTTTTGCTATAGTTGGACGCCCTTCTCGGAAATCAGCTTTTTGTCTAGCTGCGGCTTTTCCTTCTTGTGTACGTTCTACAATCATATCTCTTTCAAATTCAGCGAACGCAGCGAATACATTAAACATTAGCTTACCTGCTGCGGTACTTCTATCAATAGTGCCGAGGTTTAACACGTTAACAATTACGCCTCGCTCGTATAATTCTGTTACAAGTTCTATCGCATCTTTTGTTGAACGTGCAAAGCGGTCTAGCTTCGTAACTACTAGCGTATCACCTTCGCCAATCTTATCCATTAATTCGATAAACTGCGGTCTTTCCTTCGTTGTTCCCGTAAACTTCTCAGAATAAATAACTTCGCATCCTGCATTATGTAACGCCTCTTCTTGTACTTCTAATTTTTGACCTACTGTACTAACACGTGCGTACCCATATACTGTCATATGTTATCATCCTTTTCTATTTATTCTGCGTTGAATAAAGAATACATGTTTTGAATACATTTCGTGTGCCTATCTTATCACATTGTAAAAGTGTATTCAATACTCGAAAGAAAAGAATACGATATTTGTTTTACCCACTATCACACCTGCATACGAATACCCTTGTACATGCCTTCTCATTAATACACCACTACACATAGCCGCACCTATTCGACCAACACACCGCACTATAGACCAATATCCCGATACCATAGCCGACGTAACAGCCCGCACTATACTGACATACACAGGCGTTATATGTCACGCTATTTCTATCTATGTTACTTAATGCGTATAGTCACAACGCTAGGCACATCACAGGATACAGGAGACACATCTATATACCAGCAGGCTAACACGTCACAGCGTACCAGTACGGCACACAGCATCGCTATAGGTATCGTATGGTATGTAGTCATGCAGTATTGCTGCGCTCTTTCATTTTATGATCTTTCTTTAATTCTTTAATTGAAACGCATTGAGTTCGTGAAGTTCTTCGTTGTCTTTCTTGCTTCGTTCTTTGTTTCGATTGAGCTGCGAAGTCTAGCGAAGTTAATTGTAATTAAATAAAAGATAATTAAAGTTGTTTCTTCGTTGTGCTTCATTTGATTGAAACGCATTGAAAGTTATTGAATGTTATCGAAGTTGTTTTCCTTTGTTTGTTTTCTGCGCCTGAAATTGAAGGGAAGGAAAGTAGCGCTTGTTTGTGGTGGCTAGCGTTTGGTTTGAGCGAAGACAAGCCACGGCGTCACGGTGTCACACCCAATCGAAAAAGCTTCATCCCCCCATGCCGCCACCAATAACCCCAGCAGCAGCCGTACTAAAACTACGAATACAAAAATTGAACTCAGGGCGTAACAGTCGCTAACACCTAACGCATGCCTCTAGCACATTACCTATCGAAGCACTTCGAATCTCAGCGCAGTCATTAGTGCCGTCCTCACGTTTACCTGAGTCTCTCTATAATGCCGTAATCCTCACATCTAAAAAAATTCGTATGCAAAATTCTAAACTCAATGTGTCTATATTATCGCAGCAAGATACCAATACAGCGACTTTAGTGCGCCTATGAAAACGAGAAGATAAAACGCAGCACAACTTAATTTAATAGAATCGCCCTTTTTTCGACTGCTGGCGCACTTATACATACGAAGGCGTTAAAAATTAATTTTAAAAAATTTCGCAGAAGCTAGCCAATTACAGACATGAGCTGCACCTATTTCGGTGTGAGGGTTAAAACGATAAAAGATATATCGGCGCTTCGCTCCGAGTGATTCGCATTAGCTCTCACATCAATTATTACTGCGTAGGATCTTTTTTAATTAAACGCATTACCCACAACGTTAATCGGCGACGTTAAGGAAGCCGTGACGCTATGTATTTGCTGCGTCAAAAGATGTTTCGTTATCCACACAGATAACAGAGTACTTTGATAGGCGAATCTGTTTACATCGCTTGCGGCTCTAAGGTTGAAGTCGATTTTCGAAGGTGTCAAATAAGTGACAAATTCAGAGACGAAGGTGTCAAATAAGTGACAAGTTTACATCCGATTACACCAAATAAGGGGGAAACACAATGAAGAAAACAGGCAATCTATTCGAAGAGGTAAGCGCCATTGTACACGGCAGCTCAATCGAAGGACTAACAGAAGCACAGCAAACAGTATTAAAACAGGCGGTAGCAATCGCAGAGGCTCAAAGAGTACGCACACAAGCAGAACTAGATGCGATTCGATACAAAGAGTCACGTAAGGAAGATACACGTCGCTTCGTAATGGTTAATGGAAACGAGGGCGAGCGATATAGTCATGTCACATTAAATCAGCTCGGCGCATTCTTCAAATTATCATTATACCTGCAAATGAATGCGGGTGGTTTATTAATGCACGATACTGGGCGAGGTAAGTACGGCATTCGACCGTTAACAACAAAGGATATGCAGAAACTACTAAAGCGAGGTAAGAAATCGACTCTTAAAGCGCTAGAAGAATTAGAAAAGATCGGTGCGGTCATTCGTGATAACTCGCAGCGCCCAACGCTCTACTATATAAACGAGGATTTAGTAAGATGCGGAAACACTGGCGGCGCATTCGTCAACTTTACGAAGGTGTACAAAGAAGAAGCAAAACAACTTCTATCGAAACTATCAGACCGACAAGCGGGCGCTATCTTCAAACTAATGCCATACGCACATAAGGATACATATGTATTATGCAAGAATCCGCAAGAGTTCGAGCCGTCAAACGTAGAGATTCTAAATTCTTGTGATATAGCGAAGATTTTAGGTATTGCAAGCAACTCGACACGCAACCTATTATCAACGCTTATTAATGGCGGAGCAATGATATCGGTAAGCGGTGCGAAGACTGGCGTTAAGGGGCGGGGTTACGTAATCAGTCCGTATGTATGCGATAGAGGTGTATTAAATAACCCGCTAGAAAGTGAGATTAAGAGATTATACCTTCAATTCACGGACACAAAGGGGTAAAAAAGAGTCACTACGAAAAAACTTTAAAAAAGTTTCGTGGAACTATACAAGAAAACCACTGGCAGCCGTACATATAGGTGAGGGAGATAGTACCCTTGTCTGAAGCAGCTTTATGCCAAAAGTACTCGGGCGCTAACACTAAGTTTGTTGGCGCCACCTTATGTTATCTACAAATAAGTAGAGGGACATCTCTAGTTATTTTTTTACATATTAACCATATAAATTATACGCAGATATAGGAGGCGATAGGAATGAACGCTGCAACAATCCGCTTTACACGACAACTACTAGATTTAACTCAAACTGAGTTCGGAGATATGGTGGGAGTCAATCAGCTCGCAGTAACTCGATGGGAGAATAATTTACAAAGCCCAAATAAAGATAGCGTGAGAAGAATACGAACGGCATTAGGTGACGAGGTTCTTGCGAAAATAGATGCATTCATGTACGAGCAGGAGCTAAAAGCGCTAAAAGATTCAGTTAGGGCGCAAGTAGCCGTACGAACTATAAATAAAAAAAAGACGGTAGTAAAAAGGGGAAGGGGAGAGCTAAACAATGATTAACAACGTAATTCAAACAAACCGCCCACTAGTGAAGGCTGATATTAAAAACTATCGTGGCTACTCTTTATTAGTAACCCACATCTATGATAAAGGGTGTACAGTCGGAAAAGTAATAACACCGATGAAAGAAGTCAAGAGTATAGCTGGAAAAATCTCAGAAGTAGTAGAAAAAAGTTGCGAGAGAGAAAAGCCAACCGCATACGACTTACATACCTGTAATGCCGATATTTACAAAGCTTCGTTATCTAGTCTATATGCGAAGCCTCAAATGAAGTCAAAATCAGCATGTGAAGAGTGTGCTGTAATTATGCATGACTTTGCCGTAATAGCGGCACTAAATGATCTTTAATTTAAAGAACTAAGGGGTGATACAAATGCGTCCATTAATGGTATGCAACGTTCACGAACTGTGGGGTCGTTCTTTCTTATGTGCTTATGTCTATCGTAACAACGAATTACTCGCACAGATTACAGCACCGTTAGAAGAAAAGCCACTAGTCGAGAAGCTACGGGAAATCGTGTGGTGTAACTGCGACGACCTGCCTAGTTTTGATATATGGACAAGCACAGAAGATATCTACCTTGCATGTTTAGGGGAAACCGATATTACGGGACACTACAAAACAAAGGAAGATACGAGTGAAACGTTTAGGCACGTAGAAGATGAGCGGACACAAACCGCTTTAATAGATGTTTATGAATTAAAAGATCCGAACGAGATAACACAAATAAAACAAATACCGAAGTGGCGCACAATATTAACCGAGTGGCTGCGTAAAGGTATCAAACTACTAGAGGGGGAAACGAAAAATGGGTAAATACAAAGTAGAGTGGAAATTACACGAGGAATTTAAGAAACAGGATAAAAAGGCACTGGAGTTTATCGCAGAGTATCAACAAAAAGTACAAGCTGCGAAAGAAAATGTAACGGCTGCTACGGTGGCGTATGAGGCTATCTTACAGCGAGAGTTCGCAGGTGAAGAGGTAGCAGCGGAGAAACAAGAGGCATTAGATAACATCGACAAGGGACGAGCTGCGGTAAAAGTAGCTGAAGAAGAACATAGTAAGGCGAATGACTACGCTAACGAGCATTTAAGAGGGAAAATCACGCTAGAGGATTTAACAGCCGACTGGAACGGTAATATGCGCCCGTCAATTCGTGGCAACGAGTTTGCTGATATTAAACAACGAGCGCACGAAGGATTAAAAGCATATTACGAAGCGGTACAAGACTTAATAGCTTTAGAGAATGCATGTTCAGCGGCTCTAAGCGATAGTGGTATCGGTGAAAGGTTACAACGACATAGAAGCCATAATGGATATACGGTGCTGCATGAGCCTGCAAGTATCTGGGACTTCGTAAAAATTCACCCAACAGAAGCGGACTGGTACAACATTACAAATTACAGAAAAGTACCAGCGAAATATAGAAACTAAGGAGGAACTAAGGTGCAAAATATTAACGTAATGCGCAGTGAAATAAGCGCCAAACTACGAAACAATGAAAAACTTACACGAGAAGACGTAACCGCAGCGGCACAGGTCGCACAACGCTCGCAGCACATGAGCGACAAGGTACAATATGTACATGTAAAGGCGGCATACAATGCGCAAGGGCAGAGTGCAGAATAAAAACAGATAGCACAGAAAGGAGGGGCAAACGAAATGCGAAAAGATTATAAAACATTCGACGACCTAAATGATGCTTTCATTGCAGGAGGCGGAACGGGCAAAAAGGGTTAACGAAACTAGGTGATGGGGTTGCCGCTAAGGCAGCTCTCTCTTAAATACAGAATCCTACTCATGAAGAATTAATGGACGCTATTCTATGTTGTGGTATTCAGAAATGCGATGCGGATTTATATAAGCAGCGTAAACATTAATAGGGTTTTAGGGAAGACACGGAGGTTAATACCTCGTGTCTTTTTTTATGTAAAAAATATACAACAAGGGGGAAACTAAATGGCAGGAGCAGCAAATGCGGGTGAGGTACGGGCTAGGCTCGTCCTCGATAACTCGCAGTTTAGACAAGGGGTACAACAAGCCCGAAACGACATGCGAGGGTTAGGACAAGGTGCTACATCAACGGCGCAAGGTATGTCGCAGTTAGCTACAGCTAGTGCGGTAGTAGGTACGACAATGGTAGCGGCTATCGGCGCAAGTGTCGGAGCAGCAGCGAACTTTGAGCAAGGAATGGCTCGTGTAAAGGCGATTAGTAATGCGACAGATAGCGAGTTCGCAGCACTATCACAAACAGCGAAAGACCTCGGAGCAAGTACGCAGTTTAGTGCGACACAAGCAGCGGAAGGACTTTCTTTCCTATCAATGGCAGGCTTTAAAGCACAGGACAGTATCGACGCATTACCCGCAGTACTTAACTTAGCGGCAGCGGGACAACTGGATTTAGGACGAAGTGCGGATATCGTTTCTAACATCATGACTGGGTTCGGAATCTCGGCGAATGATACAGGACACGCCGTAGACGTACTTACGAAAACAATGACGAGCGCAAACACCGACTTACCAATGTTAGGTGACGCTATGAAGTACGTAGCGCCAGTAGCAGCAAGTTTAGGTATTTCGATGGAAGATACAGCGACAGCAGTAGCGAAAATGTCCGACGCAGGTATTCAAGGTTCGATGGCAGGTACGGCATTACGTGCAGCATTACTACAGTTAAACAGTCCAGTAGGTGCAGCAGAGAAAGAGTTCGAAAAGCTAGGTCTTAGCGTTAAAGATGCGAACGGAAATATGCTTCCGTTACCCGAGATCATCGGACGAGTAAACGAGAAGACAAAGGACATGACGGACTCACAGAAAACGGCTACAGCAGCCCACTTAGTAGGTACAGAGGCAGCGAGTGGATTCGTAGCCCTATTAAAAGTCGGTGAAGAAGGTCTTCGTAGTTATTCGAAAGGGCTAGAAGACAGCGCAGGCACAGCCGAGCGAGTAGCGAAGATTCAGCAGGACACTTTAAAAGGCGCATGGGATCAACTTACTTCGGCGGCAGAAGGTCTAGCTATCGGAATCGGTGAAAAGATGCTTCCAGCATTCACAGCAGTAACGAAGGGCGCAACAAAGTTCATTGATGTATTAGCAGGCTTAGACCCGCAAATGGTAAGCGCAGGTTTAGCCGCAGCGGGCACGGCAGCAGGTGTAGCGTTGTTTGCGGTAGGTGTTACTAAAGCTATTACAGCGGTACGTGCGCTTAGTGTAGCTCTAATAAGTAACCCAGCTACAGCATGGATTGCGGGTATCTCAGTAGCAGTAGGTGCGTTAACGGGTGTTCTCGTTGGTGCAAAAAAGGAAACCGAAGAGTTTAAAGAGGTATCTTTCGATACTTATAAATCGCTAGACCAACAGAGCGAAGGGTTAAAAAGTACGGCAGACGAGTATGATAATCTTCGAAGTAAGGTGAATCTAAGCAACGAAGAGCTTTTAAAATACCGCAGCTTACAGCAGGACTTAGAACGTGCAACAGACCCAAGAGCTAAACAAGAAATCCAACAGGCACTAGATGCGCTTATACAAAAGAGCGGTGCAAATAACGACCAAATTCAAAAGACTATCGAGCTTTCGGATAAGGTTATAGAACAAGCACCGGGGACAGCTCGCTCGTTCAACGATAGAGGGCAAGCCATCGCTACAAGTACAGAGGCTGCACGCCAGTATGTAGAGGAGTTAAACAAGGCGAAAGAAGCAGAGCTAGAGCTACAGAAAGCTAATGCTATGAAAAATCTACATAAAGACTTAACAACATACAAGGATTCGATAAAGACAGTAAATGACCTTATCGACGATACACCAAACAAAGTTAAAAAAGTAGAAGAGGCGCAATCTAACCTTGCTACTCGTGAGGAAGTCTTGGCAAAGGTGCGACAGAACGGGTCAGAAAGACAAATAGCATTACAGCAGCAAATCGTAGATAAAGCCAAAGATCAGCTAAATACATCTAAGCAAGAGTTACAAGAGCATAAGGCGAAAATCTACTCGAAACAAGCAGAAGTAAGTTTAGCAGAACAAGCGTTACAAAAGGGGAACGCATCATTCGACCAAATTTCAGCTATTAAAATGGCGCAAGCGGGCATTAACTACGAAAAGGGTAAGGAAATCGAAGCAATCGACGCAGCTATTGCGGGAGAGCAAGAAAAGATTAACAAACTCAACGAAGTTAAGAGTGCGAATGGTGATTTAAGTGAAGAGCAACAAAAGCAGTTAGACGCAGCTAACCAAAATGTAAGCAAGTATGGAGAGTTAAAGGGCGCTATCGAACAAAATAAAAGCGAACAAGAAAACTTCAATATGACAGTACGTGATGGTAAGCGAGAGGCAGGCGAACTACAAGAGGTTTTAGATAAACCTGTTGATAAAAAGGTTAATGCGGAGACTGAAGGTGCTAAAGAAGAGGTCAGCATCTTAGACAGACTCGCAGAGCTAGAGAAGACGAAGAAGGTTAACGCAGACACTTCGCAAGCCGACGGCAAGATAGATAACACGAATGCGAAAGCCGAGGAAGGTAAGACGAAGCCGCTAGACCTTAATCCGACTGTAGCTAACGCTAAGATTCTCGACACGAATCTAAAAGCCGAAGAGAAGAAAGTTAAGCCTATCGACGGAAACCCAACGCTAGCAAACGCCAAAATTCAAGAGGTTAACAAAGGCGTCGAAGCATCGAAAACAAAGCCTATACTCGGCAACCCTATCGACGCTTTCGCAAAGATAAATGAAACGAACAAGAAGGCGGAAGAGAAGAAAACTAAACCAATTCTAGGCGACAATACAAATGCGCTCACAAAGATTTCAGAAGCGGATTTAAAAGCGCTAGAAGAGAAAACAAAGAAAATAGATGCGGAAACAGGCGGCGCAATGTCTAAGGTACTAGAACTTAGCCGTGAAGCATCGAAATCGGAAGAGAAAAACGTATTCGTTAAGGTATGGGAATCCGTATTCGGTAGTAAAGACAAGCGACATAATGGCGGTACTGTAAACTCTATTAGACCTAAGTATCATAATGGAGGTTCACCTGTCGCACAACGTCCTAACCGTCCGAAGTTCGATGAAGTAGATGTACGATTACTCAAAAACGAAATGGTATTAACACAAGCGCAGCAAGCGAATCTATTCAACATGATTCGAACGTTCAACGGTGGTAAGGCTATGAGCGCAATTAAGGAGCAAAGCCAAATCGAAGGCGGCGGAACTACTATCAGTAACCACTTCGAAATTAACGGAATGCAAGTTCGAGAGGAAGCCGATGTACAAAGAATCGCAGAGGAATTGGCGAGATTACAGCGCCAAAAACAACGAGCAAGGGGGATTTAACGAGAAGTGAAATTGAGGTAGCGGATTTAAGTCTGCGCCTCTTTTTTAATGAAATTATGCATATGTAGTTATTTCGCATTTTGCGAAACATTATAATTAAAAAGGACATCGAAAAGAAAGAGGAATAAAGATGAATTTAGAATCTATATTAGAAGAATTAAAACATAATAGAGTGGCGATAGTAGCAAAAAAAGTTGGGATAAGTCACAAGAGGTTATCGAAGGCTCTCAGAGCAGCTGGTTACGATTATAAGCGCAATTTAGGTTGGCATTTTGCGGCAGCGGGTGAGCCACCTTTGAAAGCGGATATCCGAGAATTTATATTAAATACTGATGGTGTACAGGCGGAAGCTACAAGCAATACCCTTACGGAAGATGAAGTGAATACATTACGAAAACTCATAAATGAATGGAGGACGCCTAACGACGTAGTTAATGAAATCTCACAACAAAAGGAGAAAGTTTCGAAATCTAGTGATTCTCAGAACAATACGACTCTGTTTCATTCGTTGTATATGCGTATTAGAGAAAGTGGAGCGAAAGAAAAGGTTAGCAGGACGGTGAATCTCGACAAGGAGACATGTTCGCAATTAGGTACTTTCGAAGATGTGCATCGATTAAATCGTGATGATATTATAGAGGCTGCGCTTCGTGAGTTCTTTGAGAAGTATAAGGCGCAATAATTGTAAGGGAAAATGGGCGTAAGATTTTATAATCTGTGCCTTTTTTATATGAGTGAGTGCAGAAAGGTACGCCGAGATTCGCATTTTAAGGCGATTATAATTGAATTAACGTATTTAGTGTGCGTCCAAATGCACTCTATGTTGTTTTGCGCAGAGTACGAACGGTACGAAAAGTACTAGAAAGGCGCATGAATACAGGATTTCTTTTATAAAATTAGATATATTTTTACTTGTCATTGTGGCAGAGTTTGGGTATGATGGAATTAACGTAATAGACCGTTAAGTAAGAGCGGTATTATTAACCTTTAGAGCGAAAAACAACCATGCTATATGCGTGTAAACATTGATATTATCGCATTTTAATGTGCGTTAAACTGACCGTATAATTCACAATCGACAATCCAAACGCAATCGCATCATGCGGATGTGGATCATCTTTCCGTACAGCATCGAATGCTGGTAAGCCAGAAGAGTGCTAAGTTTTTAGCCAAAAAAGAAAAGACCTTTTTAGCGATGGAATAAAATCGTTAGAAAGGTCTTTTCTTTTTGCGTTAAAACAGAAAATGCATGTAAAGTTACTTTAGATTTTAATTTAAATGTTATTATATATGGTATATATGATTAATGCTGTGAATTCGAGATTCATATTGTTCATTTTAAGATAAGATTATGTAGAAAAAATGTAAATGATTAGCAAAAATATACTATTTATTAGTTA
This sequence comes from Bacillus sp. 2D03, assembly GCF_003946765.1. Taxonomy (NCBI): domain Bacteria; kingdom Bacillati; phylum Bacillota; class Bacilli; order Caryophanales; family Bacillaceae; genus Bacillus; species Bacillus sp. 2D03. The sequence goes on from NZ_RPSJ01000005.1 coordinate 317,291, forward strand.
TATTTAATGTTAATATTTGTAACGAAGATGATTGGGGATTATGTTCGGACTAGTTGTAAATGCATCGGTTATTACTAATAGGTAGATTTATGCAGCACGATTGGTTCAACTAATAATCAGTGGGGAAGAAGAAAACCCCCCACTGATTAAAGTTTCACTTTATACAAAAAAGGTGCATGAGCGAGAAGGCTATAGCAAATTGTATAGAACTGAATAGTTCCGTATTAATTAAAATACGTTGATTACTAGATATAAAAAAACACCGGGGGGATTAGAGTGAAGTCATTTAAGAGAGTACTTATAGTAGGGATGGCGTTGACTACAGTATCGATTTTGGGAGCTTGTTCTAGCGATACAGACGTATTAACAAAAGCAGGAGCAAAGCAACCAGCGAAGGCGGAAGGTGAAGTACTAAAAGATCAGAAGAAAACACCTATGACTACGAGCAAACGTGAAAGTATTAAAAATGAGGATGCACCATCATCACAAAAGCGTTATATTTCTCATGATGAATTTCAACAGATTGAGGAAGGTATGACGTATACGGATATTCTTAATACGATTGACTATGGTGGTGAGAACATAAAACATTATAATAACCATGAAAAACGCGTATTTTATACTGAAAAAGATACGGATGGTACATATGAAATTATGGTTGAATTAAATACATATGGTTATGTTGTAAATATTGAACGTACTGCTATAAAGGATGAAGATAAAGATACAGATAAAGAGAATCAGGTATTTACGAAACGTAGTGAAGAGCCTGTAAAGGAATATGAAGAAAAAAACGATCGTGTACCGTGGTATAAAGATGTAAATAACAATTCGGCAGCAGTAAGTTACAATCATTATTTGAAAATCAAAAAAGGTATGGCCGCGAATCAGGTAAAAGCTGCAATTGGACAGCCACATGTGATTGAGAAATATAAATCTTATTCAGTATATGACTATACTGGTTATGGTGGAGAAGGATCATTACGTGTAATCTTTGAACCGAATGGAACTGTTACGGATGTAGTGGAAGACGGTTTACCACGATAATAAATTAGTTACGGGAAGAATTGTAGTAAAGTTGTCTTTGATTTTATAAAGTTTTTGGGAGCATCTCCGAATATAGGTGAAAAAATAATTCTCTTAGCTATGTTAACTACAGTATTAGTATTTACCGAAGTTTCTTCCAAATTCAATAGCGTTATCGTGGATGTTGTTGTCGTATTATCTTTGTTGATATATACCGCAGTAGGGCAGCAATTGTAACTGGACGTAAAAGGACGCGGAGGAGTAGCAGCCTCCTTTTGAAAGAAGGAGGAAAATATGATGGAGGATATTCTTGAATTCATAAGGAGATACGTAATTAAACCTGTTATTAGTTTAGTAAGATATCTTGTAATAGAGATTATAATTGAAGGCATAATAGAAGGCGTAATAAACGGTATAAGGAAATTACGTGATAAGTGGCAGAATTGGCGTGAAAGACGTTATTGGTGGTAGTGTAGCTGATGAGCGTGCGAAACAAAAACGTTATACAGAAATTTAATGTAATGACAATTTCTAAAGTGAAGAAATAATTATTATCTTACAAAAGTGTAATGTTCATGTCATGTTTTTGAATTTCTTCTTTAAGCTCCGGGCTTTAAGATAAGAATATAAGAAAAAACATATGAGGTGAAGGAAATGAAAAGATATATTGCACTGTTTAGTATTTTAGTTGTATTCGCAAGCCTTTTAGTTGGTTGTGATATTAATCGTTTAGGAAAAGATGAGTATTACGTTCAAGTTACAGCTGATGGAATTGAAAAAAATGAGAAGTTTGATAACGGAGAGCCACATAAATATTTCGAGTATAAATTAAAAGGATTCGATAAAGACGGTAAAGAGAAAGAATTAGAATTCATAGCTCAAAAAAATCTTCGTAAAGAAGCATTCCTACGCGTATACCACTCAGATAAAAAAGGTGTAACAGCTTGGGAAGAAGTGAAAAAAGACGAGCTCCCAGCGAAAGTGAAAGAAAAACTAAGTGTGAAATAAGACAGATAAAAAGGAATTGACGAACAGGGTCAATTCCTTTTTTTGTTTTCAAATTCTTCTTCTGAAATGACTTTAAATCCGTGTCTTTTAAATAAAGCAGTTGTCACTCCGAAACCAGTTTGCTTATTACCGTTAAATTCTCCAGTGTAAATCGTAGAACTACCACAAGATGGGCTGCGTTCTTTTAAAATAATATATTCTGGGTGTAAATCTTTAATTTGTTCTAATGCTTTATAAGCACCATTTACGAAAGCTGCTGTGACATCTTCACCATTTTTTGTTATCACTTTCGCTTTTCCGTCTAAAACGTCGTCGCCATTCCCGCCAATAATTTCAGCGGAAGGACGAGGTGTTGGTAGTCCTCCTAATACTTCAGGGCAAATGAGGACTGTATCTTCTTTTTGCAGAAGCTCCTCTATTTTTGAAACGAGATTGTCATTCCCGTCATAACGGCAAGCAATCCCACCTAAACAAGCGCTAATTACGATCATATTTTCATCTCCATTAAAAAATATTAACTATCACGCCAATTTCGCTTCCTGCCTCTTACTTATAAATGAGGTGATATAAATGGGAAGCTTATATAATTTAATGAAACCATATAGTGAATTTCGAAGTAAAGAAGAGTTTAATACATATCAAAAACAAGTTTTGAAGTGCTACCGATTTCAATTGAATAAAACTGATTCTATCATTATTCATTTTTTAGGAAAATATGCGGTGAATGAGAAACAAAAAACAGTAGGGGTTGCTTGTCCATTAATGGGGACGATTGCGACGAATGTTGGAAAGAGTATTCGTACAGTACGCCGTTCAATTGCAAAGTTAGAGGAACTAGGAATTATAAAGCGTGTTGCAACAAAAGAAAGGCATAAACGCGGCGGGTATAGTGCAAACTTATATGTATTTCTTACATCTGCGATTGACCGCATGGATGACCGTATGAAAATGTCCGCTTGTAAAACTGAGGATAATGCAACTGGCTGTAGTAAAAATGAGCAAAAAATTGCTGGGGAAACAATTCTTTCTAAAAACATTTCGCAAATAAAAGAGAAAAGAAAAGGAACGTATGAGCTTGATGAGACGTATTCCCGTCATGATATACCGAAGCCTTTTATATACGCACTGGTGCCGATGACGAGTAATCCGAAGAAAATTAATATATTTTGGAGTAAGGTCAAGCTTGCGTATAAAAAGAGTGGGTTATTAGAACAAGGTGTTTTACTAGAGCAAATATTAGCTGACGAAGAAGTGTATGGAAATTTAATTTGGCGCGTGAAAAGTGTTGTAAGAGCATATAAATATGGGGAAATTCGTAAAGACATTGGGGCACTTTTATACAGTACAGTGCGAGATTTATTTTTAGAGGTTGGATTAGAATGGGGAGCAGCATTAAGGAGAAGTAAGGGAATATCACTATTTGATCCATTCAAAAAAGAGCCATGCGTATAATACATGACTCTAAGTGGCTAATCGAACTTCCTTACAACTGGAACACGAATCGCTACAAATAGTACGAAGACGATAACAGCTATTGCACCACTTTTCATAACGGTTACGATTGGAATTCCCATTGCAAGTGCAAGTGATGTGAATGCATAAGAGAGCGGGATAAAGCCCATTGATGATAGCATAAGTAAACTCATTACGCGTCCCATCATTTCTTCTTTTACTGTCGATTGAATCATTGCCATAAGCGGTACAATCGCCATTGCGATTGTAATACCATAAAACATGCCGGCTAATAGTGCTTGCCAAAGTACGGTGCTAAAGTTGATGGCTAAGAAGAATATACCAGACAATAGCATCATGATAATACAAAATAGACCGCGTCTACGATTAATATTTTTTAAACCTACAATGATAGCACCGATTGCCATTCCGCCACCTACAGATGCTTCTAAGTAACTAAACTGGAGCGAATCACCATGCAGAACGTTTTTAACAAAAAGCGGGAAACCAACTTGCATCGGGCCGATTAAAAATAAGTTTAAAAAAGCGCTACAAATAAGGAAAGTTGAAAGGAATGGCGATTCCTTTACATATAAGATTCCTTCTTTAATGGAAGTGAACATACCTTTATCTGTATCTTTTTGTTCTGGCATCGTAAATTGTATTTTTTGAACGAGTATGGCAGCGAAAATTAGTAATAAAATCGTAATGGAAAAGATTGTCTCATAGTTCGTAAATTTAATGAGAATACCACCAAGTACAGGGCCTAAGATGACCGATGCTTGGTTCGTCATTTGTGTAAGTGAATTTGCTTGTGTTAACCGGCTTTTTTCTACCAATTCCGGTAAGATAGATCCATCTGCTGACCAGAAGAAAGCATCAGCAAGTCCAAAGAATAAAGCGAATAAAGCAAATGTATATAGTGTTACATCACCGACAATGAACCATGTGAGAATGGTTGCGACAAGAATCGCTCGAATGATATTGGAGTAAAACATAATGTTTTTTTTCGGGAATTTATCAGCTACAGCGCCGCCGACAATCATAAAAATAAGCCTTGGAACACTAAGGGCTACGAAAACAATACCGAGTGAAGCTTCAAGGTTTAATGTTTTTGCTATGTACCACGTTTGTGAAAAAGTAAAAAAGGCTAAAGCAAAGCTTGAAAAAAGAGTAGCTGCCCAAAGAAAAAGGAAATTCGTATTTTTTAATAACGGTTTTCCGCTTCCTTCTAAAGCAGTTTTATTTTGTTGTAGTTCCTCCATATTGCTTCCTTTCTATGTGACGAATTTAAACTAAAAAACTTATTAACAATCGTTTTATACAGTTTCTAATATTTCTATACTGCACTTTCTCATTGTAGACAATAATAATGAATTTGCCCAGTAGCTATTTAACGACAAAAAAAGATGCCGAATGGGCATCTTTTTTTAGGCTAACGCAATATAAATATCCAATTGAACGTTGTTTGGATCTAACGCTCTTTCATCGTAAAGCTCAAAGTCTGTTGTGAAGGCACGTTTATTTTCTTTCGACCATTTCCAAATATATTCCCAAGCTTCACAAACGACTTCAGCAACTGGTCCCTTTCTTGTTGTAAATACCGCATATGTAGCGGCAGGTATTGTTAAAGTTGTCATATTTTCAGGAACGTCTTCTAATGAAGAAACTGGCATACCGATTGTAAATGTATATGTACCAGTTTCATCTGATTCGTAGTTTGAGTAGAAAGCGAATGTTTCTTTCGTTTGTTGATTTGGGATGTGATGCATCATTTGTTCTTGAAAGTATCGGTTCCAAAGTTGTGGAATGTTTCCTTCAGTAGATGCCTCTTTTTCATTAGTCGTCGTAACCGAAACGCCGATTGCGTGGAAAGCTTCTTTTTTTACGATAATAGGTTCGTGTAGCATAAAAAATTCCTCCTTCTTTTAAAAAAAGAACGTTTGTTCTTGTTTTAATATAACATATTTTTACATGTAACGGTTGTTATTTTTAGAAAATTTTAATCATAAAAAACAAACTGAAAATAACTAAAAAATGGTAAATTTTCTATTGTATGTATAAATAGGATGAGGAGTATGTTAAAATTTTTAAGTATCCTTTAACTGTTATATAAACCTATACAGCACGGTGTTTTTACTATATTAAAAGTATGGTAAAGGTTTGTATAAGTGTCCGGTATATATGCTATTTTTGATAAATTAAAATAGTAATATTCTATGAGATTTATATTGTTGACATTTGGATTTCAACGATACATTTTCGTAGGTCGGATTGTTGTGAGTGGATATATATTGCTATGTATTCGGCTACTAAATGAAAGGGTTACTGAAATTAAGTAGACGGATAGCAAGTATATAGAAAGGAGAAAGGTAGAAAATATGAAGCAAGTATTGAAGTGTTTTAATGTCGTAACAATGATTACACTTCTCCTATCCATCATATTGCCTTCGCCCAGTGCTTTTGCTACAGAGATAAATAAAAAAAGCTGGGATGAGTTACAAGGAAATGATGTGAAAATTAAGGCAGAGAAAGTGAATGCTGAAATGTATAGGGGAGAAGTAGCTGAGAGGGAGCACGTATTTCAATATACGATTGAAAATACGGGAGATAAACCAATTCAAGAATTGGTGATTAAGCAAAATAATGATAATGAAATTATTTTTCTTCCTCAATCTGTGAAAGTAAACGGAGAGAAGTTACCTGAAAATAAGATAGGTGATTTCTATATAGAGGAAAAAGATAAGGGAGGAAAGCTTCTTTCTTCTAATCTTAAAATTCGAGATTTAAAATCATACGAAAAAATGACTGTGTTAATAAAAGCTAGTCGCACGCAGCATTTTAATAAAGAGTTCAAACAAAAAATTAGTGTGCAAAAAGATCAAGTGCAAATAGGAAACATGTCTGTAGATGTTGAAGGGATTCCTTCTGAAGACAAGGTTGAAGCGAATGCCGATGATGAGGCTGACAGTAGTAAGAAAGAAGTCGGATCAATAACTAATTCAAAAACTAAAGAAGTGGATGGAAAATTAAAAGTATCTGTAGAAGATAAAAATACATCTACACAAAAAACAGAAATAGAGAAGGTAAAACAACCTGAAGCTGAAAAGCAACTAGAAAAAGAGGAAAAGCAATCACCTTTAGCAGTAAAGCAGAGTGATGCAGAAGTACAAGCTGCATCAGAAAATGCTTCGAAGGTTCAAATCCAAACAGGAGATAAACAAGGATTTGGAGACCCGTTGTATTCTACAATTGCTCCTGGTAATTTAGTACAGACTGGTAATGTGACGCTTGGTTTGACATCTGATCATTATGGCAGACAAAGTATGGGTTATAAAACGAATAAAATGACTGTGGACGTTGATAACGATGATAGTACTTTTAATTCGTCAACAGGTGCATTTCCTAACATTCCTGCTGGAAGTAAAGTGAAAAAGGCTTACTTATTCTGGACAGCAGCAATGGGGTTACCAGGAAATATTGCTGATAGAAAGGTTACTGAGGATCAAGTAAGGCAACCAGTCAAAATGAAGATGGGAAATAAAGAATATGCAGAGGTAAGTGCTGATAGCATACGAAAAGCTGATTATTTACCTTATATTTCCAATTACTCAGGTAGTGGTGCTGGATATGTAGCGTATGCAGATGTAACAAATGTAGTTGCACAACAAGGGATTTCTCAAACGTTGACAGTTGCGAATGTGCCACAAATTAAAGATGTAACAGGGAGCGGCTATTACTGGGGTAACTGGAATCTTATATTAGTTTATGAAAACTATAAAGAAACAGTAAAAGACATGAAGATTTGGGAAGGGCTAGTCTCTCAAAAAAGTACAGCCTGGACAGATATTAGTGTTAATAAAATAAACACACCAAAAGAAGGCGCTTTTAAGGCAAAATTTAGTTATTTTTCATCGCAAGGTGATCCAGCTGATAATGATGGATATGCCTATGATTATGGAGAGTATGATTTTGGGTTAGGGTATCAAAAGTTTAAAAATATTAAAGGTAAAGATAATGATGTTAATGACTCATCTATGACAGAAGTACAAGTAGATGGTACTAACGAATTTGTTACGAAAAAATACCCAGGATATAATCCAGATTGGACAAATTCTTTCAGTACAGATATTCATACGTATCACCTTGAAGGACCCACTCAAGTGAAAAATGATTTAAAAGAAGCAAAAATGCGTTTTAGAGCATATGGTGGTGGCGGTGATATTTACGTATTAAATAACGCTACATTCGTTACAGAACATAATGCTCCAAACTTACAAGTTGATAAAAAGGCATTAGATAGTGCCGGAAAAGAAATTAAGGACGTTAAAGCTGGTGAAGAGTTTACGTATCAAATTGAAGTGAAAAATGATACGAAAAATAACCAAGCACCGGTATCGAATGTAAAGGGATTTGATAAGTTAGATGATCGTTTAGAGTATGTCCCGGGATCCATTCAATATGTTACTGGAAGCAATAAAGGACAAAAAACAGATGATGCAAACGATGATGAAGCAGAGTTTGTAAATAATCAAATTGATTTCCGTGTTGGTGAAGGTGCAGATGCTAAAAACGGTGGTGTTTTAAAGCCAGGTGAAAGTACCGTTATTACATTCAAAGTAAAAGTGAAAGATTCTGTACAATCAGATACAACAGTAACAAATGTCGTTGTTGTAAAGGGACAAGATAGTGCCGAGATAAAGTATGAAACTGAGGACGATGCAAATGTTACGGTTACTACCCCAAAAGAAGTTCCAGGGGAAATAGAGGCGAGAAAAATAGCTTCCAATAAAACACCGAAGTTAGGTGATGAGGTAGAGTATCGTATTACATTTAAAAATAAGACAAAAGATGGACGTCTAGATGTATTGACGATTGAAGACGAATTACCAAGTAGTCTTGAATACGTGAAAGATAGTTTGAAAGCCGAAGGTGTAAAACCAGAGCCAGTAGAGCTGAAGTTTGAAAATGGCAAAGTAATTGCAAAGTATCCAGAAATTATGGATATGGAAGAAAGAAGTATCGTCTTTAAAACAAAAGTAAAAGAAACTGCAAAAATTGGTGAAGAAATTGTTAACAAAGCAACCGTTAGTGATAAAACAAATCCACCAAAGGATCTAGAAGAGAAGATTACACCACAGCATAAGGCCGGTAAAATTGATGCAAAGAAAAAAGCAACAAATAAGAAGCCGAAGCTAGGAGAAGAATTTGAATATCAAATTAGCTTTAAAAATACGGTGGAAAACGGAAAACTAGATGCAGTTACAATAGAAGATGAAATTCCAGCTAACTTAGAATTTGTTCAAGGCAGTGAGAGGGCTGAAGGTACTGAACCAAATCCAGTAGAGTTAAAAGTAGAAAATGGTAAGGTAATCGCAAAATATCCAGAGATTACGGATACAAAAGAGCGAAGCATCGCCTTTAAAGTGAAAGTAAAAGAAGAGGCAAAAGCGGGAGAAACGATTGTTAATAAAGCAGTTGTGAGTGAGCCAAATGGACAGTCTGAGCATCCAGAAGAAAAGATTACGCCGAATTATAAATACGGTAAAGTGGATGTAGAAAAAAACGTAACGAATCAAACACCAAAACTAGGAGAAGAAGTGGAATACCGAATTACATTTTATAATACGGTAGAAAACGGAAAACTAGAAACGGTGCTAGTAGAAGATACACTACCAAAAGGTGTTGAATACGTGAAAGATAGTTTGAAAGCTGAAGGTATAAAACCAGAGCCAGTAGAACTAAAAGTGGAAGATGGCAAAGTAATGGCCAAGTATCCAGAGATTATGGATACAGAAAAAAGAAGTATTGTTTTTAAAGTGAAAGTAAAAGATTCGGCAAAGGTAGGGGAGGCAATTGTAAATAAAGCAATTGCAAAAGATCCGAAAAATGAGCCTGTTGAATCGAAGGTTGTTATTACACCGCAAAGTAAAAAAGGTGAAATTGCTGCTACAAAGGTAGTTAATAATAAGAAGCCGAAGTTAGGTGAAGAAATCGAGTACCGCATTAGTTTTCATAATACGGTTGAGAACGGAAAACTAGAAACGGTGCGAGTGGAAGATACAATTCCAAAAGGTCTTGAATATGTAGAAAATAGCATCAAGGCCGAAGGAGAAGAACCTGGACCAGTAGAATTAGCTGTTGAAAATGGGATAGTCAAAGCTAAGTATATCGATATTATGGATATGAAAGAAAGAAGTATCGTCTTTAAAGTAAAGGTGAAGGAAGAAGTAAAAGTAGATAAAGAGATTGTCAATAAAGCAATTGTTGATGATACGAAAAATCCACCGATTGAACCGGAGGAAAGAATTACTCCGCAACATAAGGATGGAATAATTGATTCGAAGAAGACAGTAGATAATCCATCACCAAAACTAGGAGAAGAAGTAGAATACCGAATTAGCTTTAAGAACACCGTAGAAAACGGAAAACTAGAAAAGGTAATAATAGAGGATACAATTCCTAACGGTTTAGAGTATGTAAAAGGCAGTGAAAAGGCTGAAGGTGATAAACCAGCTCCATTAAAGTTAAGTGTGAAAGATGGAAAAGTTATTGCTGAATACGACAATATTACGGATATGAAAGAAAGAAGTATTGTCTTTAAGGTAAAGGTGAAGGAAGAAGCGGAAGTGGGGAAGGAAATCATCAATAAGGCAATTGTTGATGATATGAAAGATCCGAAAGAACCAGAAGCGAAAATTACACCATTACACAAAGATGGAAAAATTAAAGCGAAAAAAATCGTAAATAATGAAACACCGAAGTTAGGAGAAGAAGTAGAATACCGAATTAGTATGAAAAATACGGTAAAGAACGGAAAGCTAACAGACGTGACAGTAGAGGATACTTTACCAGAAGGTTTAGAGTATGTAGAAAATAGTTTGAAAGCAGAAGGTGCCGGAATAGATTCAGTAGAGCTGAAATTTGAAAACGGTAAAGTAATGGCAAAATATCCAGAAATTATGGATACAGAAGAAAGAAGTATCGTTTTTAAAGTGAAAGTAAAAGAAGAAGTAAAAGTCGGTAAAAAAATCATTAATAAAGCAACTATTGATGATTCGCAAAATAAGCCAGTTAATCCGACAGCGGAAATTACTCCTCAGTATAAAGATGGAAAACTTGAAGCAAAAAAGACAGTAAATAATGAAACGCCGAAGTTAGGAGAAGAAGTGGAATACCGAATCAACTTTAAAAATACGGTAGAACATGGAAAGCTAACAGAGGTAAAAATAGAAGATGATTTACCAAATGGATTAGAGTATGTGAAAGATAGTTTAAAAGTAGAAGGTTCTAAGCCAGATCCAGTGGAATTAAAATTTGAAAACGGTAAGGTAATGGCAAAGTATCCAGAGATTACAGATACAAAAGAGAGAAGTATTACCTTTAAAGTGAAAGTAAAAGGTAAAGTGAGCGATTCAATTGTTAATGAAGCGATTGTGAGCGATACGAAACATCCGCCAGAAACACCGACAGCAGAAATTATTCCGCAACATAAAGACGGAAAAGTGAAAGCGAAGAAGACGGTAAATAATGAAACGCCGAAGTTAGGAGAAGAAGTAGAATACCGAATTAGTTTTAAAAACACGGTAGAAGACGGAAAACTAGCAGAGGTGAAAATAGAAGATACTTTACCAGAAGGTTTAGAGTATGTAGAAAACAGTGTGAAAGCAGAAGGTACTAAGCCGGATCCAGTAGAATGGAAAATGGAAAATGGTAAGGTAATGGCGAAGTATCCAGAGATTACGGACACAGAAGAAAGAAGTATCACTTTTAAAGTGAAAGTAAAGGAAGAAGTGAAAGTCGGTAAAAAAATCGTCAACAAAGCAATTGTTGATGATACGAAAAATGAACCAGAAACACCGACGGCAGAAATTACTCCGCAGCATAAAGACGGAAAAGTGGAAGCGAAGAAGACGGTAAATAATGAAACGCCGAAGTTAGGAGAAGAAGTAGAATACCGAATTAGTTTTAAAAATACGGTAGAAAACGGAAAGCTAGCAGAGGTGAAATTAGAAGACGATTTACCAAATGGATTAGAGTATGTGAAAGATAGTTTACGAGCGGAAGGTACTAAGCCGGATCCAGTAGAACTGAAAGTGAAAGATGGAAAAGTAATCGCCAAATATCCAGAGATTACGGATACAGAAGAAAGAAGTATCGTCTTTAAAGCGAAAGTAAAAGAAGAATTTAAAGTTGGTGAAGGCCTTGTCAATAAAGTAGTTGTTGATGATACAAAAGATCCAACAACTTCAGAAGTAACAATTACGCCAGAATATAAAGACGGTAAGCTTAAAGCAGAGAAATTTGTAAACAATAAAAAACCGAAATTAGGAGAAGAAATAGAATACCGAATTAGTTTTAAAAATACGGTAGAAAACGGAAAACTAGTAGAGGTTAAAGTAGAAGATGAAATTCCAGCTGGATTAGAGTATGTAGAGAACAGTTTACAAGCAGAAGGATCTAAGCCTAGTCCGGTAGAATTGAAATTTGAAAACGGTAAGGTAATGGCAAAGTATCTAGAAATTATGGATACAAAAGAAAGAAGTATTATCTTTAAAGTGAGAGTAAAAGAAGAGGCAGAAATAGGCAAGGAGATTGTTAATAAAGCAATCGTAGTAGATACAAAAAATGAGCCCGAAGAGCCTCATGTGGAAATTACTCCGCAATATAAAGATGGTAAAATTGCTGCGCAGAAAGTGGCGAATAATCATAAACCGAAACTAGGAGAAGAAGTAGAATACCGAATTAGTTTTAAAAACACGGTAGAAAACGGAAAACTAGCAGAGGTAAATATAAAGGATGCATTACCAAATGGTTTAGAGTATGTGGAAGGCAGTATCACGGCAGAAGGTTCTAAACCGAAACCAGTAGAGCTACATGTGAAAAATAATAAGGTAATGGCAAAATATCCAGCTATTACAGATACAGAGGAAAGAAGCATTGTCTTTAAAGCGAAGGTAAAAGAAAGCGCAAAAGTGGGGGAAGAAATCGTAAATGAGGCAATTGTGGATGATACAAAGAATCTGCCAGAAGAGCCTTATGTACCGATTACACCACAGTATAAAGATGGTAAAATTGAGGCAAGAAAAGAAGTAAGTAACCATGAACCGAAGTTAGGTGAGGAAATCGAATATCGAATTATTTTTAATAACACGGTGAAAGATGGAAAACTAGCAGAGGTAAAAATAGAAGATGAAATTCCAGCTGGATTAGAGTTTGTAGAAGGAAGCGAAAAAGCTGAAGGTGAAGAGCCAAAACCAGTGGAGTTGAAAGTAGAAAATGGCAAGGTAATGGCAAAGTATTCAGAGATTATGGATACGCAAGAAAGAAGTATTGTCTTTAAAGTGAAGGTAAAAGATTCGGTTACAATAGGGAAGGACATTACAAATAAAGCGATTATCCATGTTGATGATCCGAACCATCCAGTAATTGATCCGACAGCAAAAATTACAACACAATATAAAGATGGTAAAATTGCTGCTCATAAAAAGGTGAATAATCATAAACCGAAGCTAGGTGAAGAAATCGAATATCGAATTTCATTTAATAATACGGTGAAAGATGGAAAACTGGCAGAGGTTAAAATTGAGGATGAAATTCCGTTTGGTTTAGAGTATGTGAAAGATAGTCTAAAAGCAGAAGGTGATAAGCCGTCCCCAGTAGAGTTGAAAGAAGAAGCTGGTAAGGTTAGTGCGAAGTATGAAAATATCACTGACATGAAAGAAAGAAGCATTATCTTTAAAGTGAAGGTGAAAGATTCCGTTAAAGTGGACAAGGCAATTGTAAATAAAGCAATTGTTGATGATACAAAAAATCCACCAGAGCGACCAGAAGTAGATATTACACCGCAGCATAAAGATGGTAAATTTAAAGCTAATAAAAAGGTAAGTAAAAAAGATCCAAAGCTAGGAGAAGAAGTAGAGTACCGAATTAGTTTTAAAAATACGGTAGAAAACGGAAAACTAGCAGAAGTGAAAATTGAGGATCAACTACCAAATGGATTAGAGTATGTGAAGGATAGTTTAAAAGCAGAAGGTAATGAACCAAATCCGGTAGAGTTAAAAGAAGAAGCTGGAAAAATTACAGCGAAGTATGAAAATATTACTGATACAGCTGAGCGTAGCATTATCTTTAAGGTAAAAGTAACAGAAGCAGTAAAAGTCGGGAAGAAAATCGTGAATACGGCAATTGTGGATGATGATAATCCGAAGAATCCTCCGCAAAAACCAGAAGCGATTATTACACCGGAGTATAAGAATGGAAAAATAAAAGCTGAGAAAACAGTAAATAACCCAGCTCCAAAATTAGGAGAAGAAGTAGAGTATCGAATTACGTTCCGTAACGTAGTTGAGCACGGAAAATTAGCGAAGGTGAAAATTAAGGATGAATTACCAAACAGTTTAGAGTTTGTAGAAGGTAGCGAAAGAGCTGAGGGGGATAATCCAAAACCGTTGCATGTAAAAGTGAAAAACGGCACAGTACTCGCAGAATATCCAGAAATTACGGATACGAAAGAAAGAAGTATCGTCTTTAAAGCGAAAGTGAAAGAAAAAGCTAAAATTGGCGAAGCGATTGTGAATACGGCGGTTGTGGAAGATACTATAAATCCACCAGAGAAACCGAATGTCGCGATACAACCTCAACATAAAGAGGGTGTATTACAAGCTGAAAAGACTGTGAGTAACCATGAACCGAAGTTAGGAGAAGAAGTAGAATATCGAATTAGTTTTGAAAATACGGTAGAAAACGGCAAACTAACTGAGGTAAAAGTAGAGGACGAAATTCCAGCTGGTTTAGAATACGTACAGGATAGTATAAAGTCTGATGGGCCGGAACCAAATCCAGTAGAACTTAAAGTTGAGAATGGAAAAGTAATAGCAAAGTATCCAGAAATTACGGATACGAAAAAAAGAAGTATCATCTTTAAAGTGAAAGTACAAGAAACGGTACAAGTAGGAAAAGAAATTATAAACAAGGCGGTTGTGGATGATAATAATCCGACAAATCCACCAGTTGAGTCACTTATACCAATTACACCTCAATATAAAGATGGGAAACTAGAGGCAAGGAAAGAAGTAAGTAACCATGAACCAAAGCTAGGGGAAGAAATCGAATATCGAATTACTTTTAACGGCACAGTAGATGGCGGGAAGTTAGTTGATGTAAAGATTGAAGATGAAATTCCGTCTGGTTTAGAGTATGTGAAAGAAAGTCTGGAGGCCGTAGGTGATAAGCCTGTACCAACAGAACTTAAAGTCGAGAATGGAAAAGTAACAGTGAAGTATCCAGAAATTACGGATACGAAAGAAAGAAGTATCATCTTTAAAGTAAAGGTAAAAGAATCAGTAAAAGTTGGAGAGGAAATAACAAATAAAGCGATCATTCATGTAGATGATCCAAATCATCCAGTTATGGAACCGACAGCGACAATAAAGCCAGAATATAAAGATGGTAAGTTAAAAGCGACGAAGACAGTAAATAATAAAGAACCGAAGCTAGGAGAAGAAGTAGAATACCGAATTAGTTTCAAAAATACGGTAGAAAACGGTAAACTAGCAGAGGTAAAGGTAGAAGATGAAATTCCAGCCGGTTTAGAGTACGTGCAAGATAGCATTAGATTTGAAGGGGCTGAACAAAATCCAATAGAGTTAAAAATGGAGTTTGGAAAAGTAATAGCAAAGTATCTAGAAATTACAGATACGAAAGAACGTAGTATTATTTTTAAAGTGAAGGTAAAAGCAGCACCAAGTAAAGGGATAACAAATAGAGCGGTAGTGGACGATAAAATAAATCCACCACTTGAGCCTACAGTTACAATTTTACCGAAAACAAAAGAAGATCTTAAGATACCAGAAGAGCCGAAGGAACCAGAAGTGAAACCGGAAGAGCCGAAAGAACCGAAAGAACCAGAAGTGAAACCGGAAGAGCCGAAAGAACCGAAAGAACCAGAAGTGAAACCGGAAGAGCCGAAAGAACCGAAGGAACCAGAAGTGAAGCCGGAAGAGCCGAAAGAACCGAAAGAGCCGAAAGAACCGAAGGAACCAGAAGTGAAGCCGGAAGAGCCGAAAGAACCGAAAGAACCGAAGGAACCAGAAGTGAAGCCGGAAGAGCCGAAAGAACCGAAGGAACCAGAAGTGAAGCCGGAAGAGCCGAAAGAACCGAAAGAACCGAAAGAACCGAAAGAACCGAAAGAACCGAAAGAACCGAAGGAACCAGAAGTGAAACCGGAAGAGCCGAAAGAACCAGAAGTGAAACCGGAGGATCCGAAAGAACCAAAAGAACCAGAAGTGAAGCCGGAAGAACCGAAAGAGCCGAAGGAACCAGAAGTGAAACCGGAGGATCCGAAAGAGCCGAAAGATCTGAAGAAACCAGAAGTGAAACCGGAGAAACCGGAAGTAAGACTGGAAAAGTTAATTAAAGAACCGCAAGTAAAAGTAGAAAAAGAATTACCGAAAACAGGGGCAGCACATTCATGGATGATGTCAGTTGGTGCGGGAATTTCATTCTTAGTTGGCGGAGTATTATTCGTATTAGGTAGAAGAAGAAAACAATAATTTTTTAGACGAAAAGCACACTGAGTTCGATAGTTTATTGGACTCAGTGTGCTTTTATGTTATATAAAAGGAAAGCTCCTTCCACGTATGGAAGGAGCTTTATTTTTGCATATTAAAACATACTTGAGCTATGCATCGGTTGAAGTTTTGCATTTGGATCGAAGTAAGCTTTTGCATTGTTTACTGCTGTCGGTGCTTCGCCAAATCCACAAGCGATAAGTTTTACTTTTCCTTCATATGTACAAATGTCACCAGCAGCGTAAATGCCAGGAATATTTGTTTCCATTTTTGAATTTACAAGGATGCTGTTTTTTTGTATATCTAAGCCCCAGTTTTTAATTGGGCCAAGAGAAGAAACGAAGCCGTAGTTTACGATTACGTCATCAACATCGATTATAATTTTTTCCTCCGTTTTTACATGTTGAAGAACGACTTGTTCAATCTTGTCATCACCAATGAGTTCTACTGGAACGTATGGTGTACTTACTTCTGCACGAGAATTCATTAAGCTTTCTACGCTATGTTCATGCGCACGGAATTTATCACGACGATGAACGATTGTAACTTTTTCAGCGATCGGTTCTAACATCATTGTCCAGTCTACTGCTGAGTCGCCACCGCCAAATACTACGACGCGCTTACCAGCAAATTTATTCATATCATCAACGAAATAATGTAAGTTTTTCTTTTCGTATTTCGCTGTACCTTCTAATTCTAAGCGGCGTGGTTGGAAAGCACCATTGCCAGCAGTAATAATAACTGATTTAGAATAGTGAGTTTGCTTATTCGTAACAATTTTAAATATACCGTCAGCTTGTTTCTCAAGCGTATCGACAGCTTCTTCTAAACAAACAGTTGGATCAAATTTCTTCATTTGCTCTTTTAAGTTATCAACTAATTCTTGTGCGCGCACTTTTGGAAATCCAGCCACATCATAAATGTATTTTTCAGGGTAGAGTGCGGATAATTGTCCGCCAAGTTGAGGTAAGCTTTCAATGATTTTTACACTTGCTTGTCTCATACCGCCATAAAATGCTGTGAACAGTCCCGTTGGACCACCACCAATAATTGTTATGTCGTAAACTTTTTGATTTTCTGCCACTTTCATTCCCCCTATAGATGGAATTTTGATATTGATTTCATATATTGTTCATATGTACACGAAAATCCTGCAAATGATGATACTTTCAAATAAATGATAGCATATTTGAGTTCATAATACTTCTGAAAACGACTGAATTGTGTGTAAGTTTTCGCATAGGTTCTTTTTTATTGTATAAAATATACAGAAAGGAAAATACATGAAAAAAAGGCTAAAAAACCCTTGAAAACGCTATGTTATTTTAAAATATTGATAATTCTCCAGACGCTTGAATTCTGGAATAAAACCGACTAATATAGGGAAGTATTATGTTAAATTTCTATGACAAAATTCGTACGATTTTTTGACTGCGTTTTGTTATGATATAGAATGTGATAAATTCCACATTCTTGACAAATAGAGTTTTTAGTACTTGGTATTATTTTTCATTACTATTATATAAAGAAAAGGGTTGTGATTTGGTGAAGACTCCAAAAATCGTAGTTTTAGGTGCAGGTTATGGCGGGATGATTACGACTGTTCGTCTGCAAAAAGCATTATCTGTAAATGAAGCTGAAATTACGCTAGTAAACAACAACAGCTATCACTACCAAGCGACTTGGTTACATGAGAGCGCAGCTGGTACATTACAAGATGAAAAAATCTGTCTAGATATTCAAGACGTTATTGATACAAATAAAGTGAACTTTGTACAAGACACAGTAGTAGAAATTAAAGCTGCTGAAAAACGCATTATCTTAAAAGATGGCGAGTTAGAGTATGATTACTTAGTAATTGGTCTTGGTTTCGAATCAGAAACATTCGGAATTACAGGATTAAAAGAGCATGCATTCTCAATCGCTAACATTAATGCAACTCGTGAAATTCGTGAGCATATGGAAGCTAGTTTCTCTAAATATGCAACTGAACAACGCGATGAGTTAGTAACAATCGTTGTTGGTGGTGCTGGATTTACTGGTATCGAGTACGTAGGTGAGCTTGCAAACCGTGTTCCTGAACTTTGCAAAGAGTATAATGTACCACGTGAAAAAGCACGTATCATCTGTGTAGAAGCTGCTCCAACAGCACTTCCAGGTTTCGATCCAGCGTTAGTAGAATACGCTGTAAAACAACTTGAGAAAAAAGGTGTAGAATTCCGCATCGGTACAGCAATTAAAGAAGCAACTGAAGAAGGTATTATCGTTGCGAATGGCGATGACACTGAATTAATTAAGTCTGAAACAGTAGTTTGGGCTGCAGGTGTTCGTGGTAATGGTATTGTGGAAGAGTCTGGCTTTGAAGCGATGCGCGGACGTGTAAAAGTTGATGAGTACATGCACGCTCCAGGATACGAAGATGTATTCATGGTTGGTGACGCAGCGTTAATCATTAATGAAGAAATTAACCGTCCTTACCCACCAACAGCACAAATTGCAATTCAACAAGGTTACAATATTGCACACAACTTAACTGTATTAGTTCGTGGCAAGGGCGAAATGAAGAAATTCGCATTCGATAATAAAGGATCTGTATGTTCTTTAGGTCATGACGATGCAATGGGCGTTGTTATGGGTAAAAAGTTAACAGGTTGGAAAGCTTCCTTCATGAAGAAAGTAATCGATAACCGTTACCTATTCTTATTAGGTGGACCTTTATTAGTTCTTAAAAAAGGTAAATTAAAGTTCTTTTAATATATAGTAGAAAAAGCAGAAACGGCTAAGAGCTGTTTCTGCTTTTTTCATATTAAAAATATAGTATAATATATAAAAAAGAAAGAATATTCTGTCCGTTCTGATGGAGGAGGTTATTACATCATGGAGAAACGAGGGAAGGTATGGCTAGCTGTTAGTGGTTTAGTAGCTACAAAAGATGGTAGGTGGCTATTTGTTAAGAAGAAATACAGTGGATTAAAAGGGAAATGGTCTTTACCGGCTGGTTTTGTAAATGAAGGTGAGACGGTTGATGAAGCTGTGAAACGCGAAGTGTTAGAAGAGACAGGCATTGTCGCTCATGTGAAGGGGATTATTGGTGTTCGATCGGGTGTTATTCGTAATGAGATTAGTGATAATATGATTATTTTCCTTTTGGAACCTGAAGGAGAAAATATTATTGTACAGGAGAAAGAATTGTCTGAAGTGGCGTTCTTACATCCGGATAAGATTGTAGACGATCCGAATACGTCTGTGCTTATTAAATATTTGTTAGAAGGAAGATCAGAACTACATCTTGAAGTGGACAAAACATTAAATCCAGGTGAACCATTTGGTTATACAGCTTATCACGTATTTACGGCACGTGCGAAGGAGAGGGGAAAAGAGTGAGTATACCGGTACTACTTATTTCAATGATGTTATTCTTTATTTTGTTCTTTGGAATTGGATTTTTACTCAACATGATTTTGCGAGCTACTTGGGTAATGGTTATTGTGTATCCGATTGTTTGTATGCTTATTATTAATAAAGCGAGTATGTGGGATTATTTTTCAAAACCGAAAGAAACATTTTCTTCATTTGGGACAAGTGTATCGCACTTAGGACAAGCAGACGTATTTATTCTATCTACTGGATTAGTAGGGGCTGCTTTAGCAGGAGTCGTAATCAAGAAACTTCGGAAAAGCGGATATCAAATGTTTTAATCTCCAATTAAGTTGGAGATTATTTTTTTTGCATATTCCTTCATCGTATAGGGAATGATTAACGATGAAGGAGTGTGGAATATAAAAATGTTAAAACGATATTGTATTCGCATTATGATGACTTGTTTACTTGCAATTGCATTATGCGTAACATGGAATGCTTTCACAGGAGTTTCTTTATTAGAGATTGTAAAGATATATGAAGGAATGAGTGCAAAAGAAGTACATGCAGCAGAAGTTAAGAGAAATGTTGCTCCGAGTAAAGAAGTGATAAATGCTTTAGAGCAGGCAAACGACTGGTCTAAATATCGTTCAATTGAAATGACTGCAACAGGTTATACATCGGGGATTGAGTCAACTGGTAAGAGGCCAGGGCATCCAGAGTATGGTATTACATATTCAGGTGTCAAAGTGAAAAGGGATTTATATTCCACAATTGCTGCGGACTTACGCGTATTCCCGATTGGAACAATTCTCTTCGTGCCAGGTTACGGGTATGGTGTAGTAGCTGATAAGGGCGGCGCAATAAAAGGAAACCGTCTTGATCTATATTATGATACGGTGAAAGATGTTTATAGCCAATGGGGTAAGAAAAAAGTAAATGTGTACGTAGTAAAAGTAGGAAATGGTAAGTTTACAGAAGAAGAGTTAACGATGTTAAATCAAGACGAAACGATGCAAGTGTTTCGTGGTCAATATTTAAATCAAAGATAGTCTAGTCGTAATTACGCTAGACTTTTTTTCTTGGCTTATTTCATGATAGAGGAGATTTTGGATCTGCGATTTTACACGCCATATAACTGTAGTTAGAATTATCGCATTTTATCGAAAATAAAGTTATAATGGTGGTAGAGAAATTTAGGGGGTCTGAACATGTTTCAAGTACAAAAAGAATTAGCAGGTCATGAAGCGGTAATTGTTGCTTTATTTGAAGAAGAGAAAATGAGTAGTTTTGTACAAGAACTGGACAAAGCGTTTGAAGGGCAATTACAAGTTTTACTAGAAGAGAAAGAATTATCTACGAAGAAAAAGGCCATTTCGAAAGTATATAGCTTAGGGAAAACAAATGTGAAACGTTATTACTTTGTTGGTTTAGGAAAGAAAGAATCTTACACGACAGAAACGTTACGTGCGGCTCTTGGTAAGGCGTTTAAAACACTGCAAGCAGCAAAAGTACAAGATGCAGCAATCTTACTTGATTCTTTCGTAACAGAGAAATTAGACGCGATTGATGTCGCTCATATTGCGGCAGAGGTACAAGGCCTTGGTACATATGAGTTACAAACGTATAAATCAGATAAAAAGGATCGTGTAGAGTTAGAGAAGTTCACGGCTATTACAGCGGAAGATGCACAAGAAATTGAAGCAGCATTAACAGTTGGCTACGTACATGGACGTGCAACAAATTCAGCTCGTACACTTGTAAATATGCCGCCAAACGTATTAACAGCGACAAAGCTTGCTGAGTATGCTGTTGAATTAGCGGAGAAGTATGATATGGACTATAAAGTTCTTGAGAAAGAAGAGATGGAAGACCTTGGTATGGGTGCGTTACTTGCAGTAAACCAAGGTAGTGTAGAGCCACCAAAAATGATCGCTCTTATTTATAAAGGAAAAGAAGAGTGGAGAGATGTCATTGGGTTCGTTGGAAAAGGTATTACATACGATACAGGTGGTTATTCTTTAAAACCACGTGAAGGCATGGTTGGTATGAAAGGTGATATGGGCGGTGCAGCTGCTGTATTAGGTGCGATGGAAATTATCGGTGAACTTCGCCCAGAACAAAATGTGATCGCTGTTATTCCTTCAACTGATAACGTTGTAAGTGGTACGGCATTTAAGCCAGACGATGTAATCACATCTATGAGCGGAAAAACAATTGAAGTATTAAATACGGATGCAGAAGGTCGTCTAGCTTTAGCTGACGGTATTACGTATGCGAAAAAACTTGGTGCAAACTACCTTGTTGATGTTGCAACATTAACAGGCGGTGTAATTGTTGCACTTGGAAACTATACGACAGGCGCAATGACAAATAATGAAGAGTTATTTGAGCAAGTGCTAGAGGCTTCTATGGAAACAGATGAGCCAATTTGGCAACTACCGATTTTTGATCGTGATAAAGAACGTGTGAGAAACAGTAAGTTTGCTGATTTAAATAACTCACCAGGCCGTGAAGGACATGCGGTTATGGCAGGTGCATTCCTAGGCGAATTCGCTGAAGATACACCATGGGTACACTTAGATATCGCTGGAACATCAGAAACAAAAGGTGCGCACGACTTAGGTCCAGCTGGAGCAACTGGCGCAATGGTACGTACACTTGCAACACTTGTGGAGCGTTTTGGAGAAGAATAATTTTTTGAAGAAAAGGCTGTCTCAAATTTTTGAGGCAGCCTTTTTTTATTGGTATAGTAGAACCATTTGTTGGTAATTGGATATAACTTCGTTTGTCACTACGCTGTTGAAAAATGTGTTTATAAAGAAATCGTATACAAAACCCCATTTAAAGCAAAAGAAGTACGGCCCGTTTCTTCAGAGACAACTAATATAAGTGCATCACTCTTTTCTGATAAGCCAATTGCAGCTCTGTGACGTGTTCCTAGCTCAGGATCAACTTCTGTACTTTTCGTTAAAGGAAGAATATTAGCAGCTGAGACAATATGATTATTTTTTACGAGAACGGCACCGTCATGAAGAGGGTTACCTGGATAAAATATTGATTCGAGTAATGGCGCAGTTAAATGAGCGTTTAATGTCGTTCCAGTTTGAATGAAAGCTTCAAGCGTCTCGTTTCGTTCCACGACGATAAGAGCACCATGTTTTCTGGCGCTTAAATGTTGGATAGCTGTCGTAATAAAAGATGAACTTTCCGTATAAGGTGATAAATATGCCTGAATATAGTATGTAGCTGCCAATGTTTGTACATTTGCTAACATATGATGAATATCTTCCATTTTGCATAAAATACATTCGTCTTCTTTATCGATTGCGTTCCTCATAATCGATAGTTCTTTTTCAGCAATTTCAATCATTTGCTTTGTTTGTATTTTGAGCTCTTCTGACAAGCCCCATTCGTGCATAATCCTCATTCCCTTTAGTGGAGTATTTAACAATAGTGTATACAAATATTCCTAGTAAAATCCTGTTAGATTTTATAAAATATTGAGATACAGCATGTTTTTTTCATATAATAAAGGTATGACGAGCGAGAGGAGAGAGAAGAATGAATTGGAAACAAGAATTTAGTCGCTGGCTTTCTTACGCACAATTAGATGCAGAATTAAAAGAACAGCTAGAAAATATGAAGCAAGATGAGAAGAAAATCGAGGATAGCTTTTATAAAAATCTAGAGTTTGGCACAGGTGGTATGCGTGGTGAACTTGGTGCTGGTACGAACCGTTTAAACGTATATACAGTTCGTAAAGCAACAAAAGGATTAGCAAGCTTTATCGAAAAGTTAGGTGAGGAAGCGAAAAAACGCGGTGTTGTTGTAGCCTATGATTCTCGTCATAAATCACCTGAGTTTGCAATGGAAGTTGCTGCTACACTTGGTGCACGTGGTATCACAACATATGTGTTTGAAAGCTTACGTCCAACGCCAGTACTTTCTTTCGCAGTTCGTCATTTACATACAGTAAGTGGAATCGTTCTTACGGCAAGCCATAATCCGCCTGAATATAACGGATACAAAGTATACGGTGAAGATGGTGGACAGTTACCTCCAAAAGAGGCAGATGAGTTAATTAGCTACGTAAATGCAGTAGAAGATGAATTAACAGTTGAAGTCGCTGATGTAGAGCAATTAAAAGCTGACGGTTTATTACATATTATTGGACAAGAAGTAGATGATGCATATGCTGCAGAATTGAACAATGTCATCATTAATAAAGAAATGGTGGAAAAGGTCGGTAAAGACTTAAAAATCGTCTTTACACCATTACACGGAACATCAAATATTTCTGTACGCCGTGGTTTAAAAGAAGTTGGATTTACAGATGTAACAGTTGTAAAAGAACAAGAGTTACCAGATCCAAACTTCTCTACAGTAAAATCACCGAACCCAGAGGAGCACGCAGCGTTTGAGTATGCAATTCGTGACGGTGAAAAGGTAGGCGCAGATGTATTAATCGCAACTGATCCTGACGCAGACCGCCTTGGTGTAGCAGTGCGTAATCATAATGGTGAGTTCCAAGTATTAACAGGAAACCAAACAGGTGCATTAATGCTTGATTACTTACTATCTCAAAAGAAAGAAAACGGAACGCTTCCAGAGAACGGTGTCGTATTAAAAACAATCGTAACGTCTGAAATTGGTCGTACAATTGCAAAAGCATACGGTTTAGATACAGTTGATACGCTAACTGGATTTAAATTTATCGGTGAGAAAATTAGACAGTATGAAGAAAGTGGACAATATGAATTCCAATTCGGTTATGAGGAAAGCTATGGTTATTTAATCCGCCCATTCTGCCGTGATAAAGATGCAGTACAATCTGTTCTATTTGCATGTGAAGTAGCTGCATACTACAAATCACAAGGGAAAACGTTATATGACGGTCTATTAGAAGTATTTGAGAAGTACGGCTTCTTCCGTGAAGACCTTGTATCGTTAACGTTAAAAGGAAAAGATGGAGCGGAAAAAATCCAAGAGATGATGGCAAAGTTCCGTGAGAATCCTCCGAAAGAAGTGGCGGGCTTAACAGTCGTAGCAGTTGAAGACTATAAAGCAAGCGTTGTTACATCTTTACAAGATGGACATAAAGAAGAGATTCACTTACCGAAATCAAATGTGTTAAAATATCAATTAGAGGATGGTTCATGGTTCTGCCTACGTCCATCTGGAACTGAGCCGAAGATTAAGTTTTACTTTGGTGTGAAAGATAGTTCTTTACAAAATAGTGAACAAAAGTTACTTACTATTAAAGAAGACATTATGAATCGTTTATAATACAAAGTAATTTTAAGTAGTAAGGAACAAAAGGGAGCGAAATCTCCCTTTTGTTTTATGTAGGAAATGCTTGCTATTGATTCCGACAGGAGAGAGGGTATTTTGTGATGAAAAAAGTAAGAAAAGCGATAATCCCAGCAGCTGGATTAGGAACACGTTTTTTACCAGCAACGAAAGCAATGCCGAAAGAAATGTTACCGATAGTAGATAAACCAACGATCCAATACATTGTAGAAGAAGCAGTGAAATCGGGTATCGAAGATATTATTATCGTTACTGGTAAAACAAAGCGTTCTATTGAAGATCATTTTGATAATGCATTTGAACTAGAACAAAACTTATTAGAGAAGAAAAAATATGAGTTGCTTGAAAAAGTACAAGCTTCTTCAAAAATGGTAGATATTCATTACATCCGTCAAAAAGAGCCGAAGGGACTAGGACATGCTGTTTGGTGTGCGCGTAAATTCATTGGTGATGAGCCGTTTGCAGTGTTACTAGGTGATGATATTGTCCAAGCTGAGAAACCATGTTTACGTCAATTAATGGATGAGTATGAAAAAACACTTTCTTCTGTTATTGGTGTACAAACTGTTCCAGAGTCGGAAACACATCGCTATGGAATTATCGATCCATTAGAACAAGAAGGTCGTCGTTACCAAGTTCGCAATTTCGTTGAGAAACCAGCACAAGGTACAGCTCCTTCAAACTTAGCGATTATGGGGCGCTACATTTTAACGCCTGAAATCTTTATGTTCTTAGAACAGCAACATGTCGGTGCTGGTGGTGAAATTCAGTTAACAGATGCAATCCAAAGCTTAAATGAAATCCAACGTGTATTTGCCTACGATTTCGAAGGAAAGCGCTACGACGTAGGTGAAAAGCTAGGATTCGTTCAAACGACAATCGAAATGGCTCTGCAACACCCAGAATTACGTGATGACATGGTTGCGATGATGAAGAAAATTTTAGAAGAACAAGCGAATCAAGAGTCTTAATAAAAAATGAGTTATTTCAGTATACTGAAATAACTCATTTTTTTATTATGAAATCGTCGAATGAGAATGCTGATAAGCAGAACGACGCACAGCATAATATATGCGAGGTGCGATAATAGCACCGATAATTGTAAATGCAATATCTTTTACTGCGAACCACATCATAATCATCCAAGCAGCTTTATAGCTCATATTACCGCCCATAAAGAGATTGACTGCCCCGTACATGTAAGTAGTACCGATTATATAAGTTAAAATAATTCCTGTGAAAGAGGCAATTGCAAATGTAATGAATGTTGGTCTTTCTTTTTGTTCTACTAGTTTTCCGGATACGTAAGCAACGATAATAAATGCGATAATAAAACCACCAGTAGGATCTAACAGTGCTCCAAATCCAGCTTTGAAGTTAGCGAAGATTGGTGCGCCGGCTACGCCAACGAGCATATATACAGTCATGGATAAGGCACCAAGTCTACTTCCAAGAAGAAGACCTGCTAAAATTGCGAAAAATGGTTGCATAGATAATGGGATGCCTGCTACTTGAAGGAATGGTGCCCAAGATACAATATTTGCACCGATTGCCATAAGAGCAACGAACATGGCAGCTAATGCTAAATCTAAAACATGAAATCTTCTCATAATGTTAACCTCCTGTTGTTTTTAGGTTAACATTATCGTAGCGAAAATATTTACTTGTTGTCAATCAAAATATTTTGATAAGAAGGCTTTAAATAGTCTCTTAGCAACGTATATGGAATACGAAATTGCGGAATTCCACTTGAATAGGGAGCAATCTCATATAAAGGGAAATAAATGACGAGATTGTCTGGCTCTAAAAAGAAGTGAAATTTTTTCATACTCATTACTTTTTCAGTTGCATCAGGAAAATAAATGCTTTCATTTTGTTTAATTTGTCGTACAATCTCCGCACGGATTACATCTTTATATTTATCCTTTTGTTGAAATAAATCGTCTAAGTGCAGTACCTTTTTTACGTTTAAATCGAATGTATTTGCCTTCCACGTATAAAGACCGTGTGCTCCGCCAGTATATTGATAGTAATTCACATATAGGCTAAGAAAAGGTGGTTTGTTTAAAGAGACTTTATAATCAACATTTGCTACGTACGGATGAAATGGTGTACTAGATCCTTCTGTCTCTTTATAATATTTTTTTGCTTCTTTTTCTAATTTGTTTTTAAATTTGTCAGTGGATTTTTTGTAGTATAAATTGAGTTTATTTTGAAATTTAGAGTCAGAAAAGTTGTGAAAAGAAGGCCTATTTATTTGATATTCTATATAAGGTTTCTTACCTTTTTGTGTTACAGTC
The DNA here is from genome assembly GCF_003946765.1 of Bacillus sp. 2D03. Lineage (NCBI taxonomy): Bacteria > Bacillati > Bacillota > Bacilli > Caryophanales > Bacillaceae > Bacillus > Bacillus sp. 2D03. The sequence continues at coordinate 344,322 of NZ_RPSJ01000005.1, forward strand.
TTAACATCGATTGTCAGGTTAGATGCTTTGGCTGTTATTGCACAATTTGGTACAATAGTCAGCAAGGAGAACATAAGCAGTAATATACAAAATTTCTGTTTCATTTAGGTGAAGCCTCCTTATATATGTGTTATAAGTAGTTTGAAAATAAATAGGTAAAATTATACATTTAATTAAAGTAAGAGAAGGGGGAAGCGATATGGCAAAAACTTTAATGGATTCACTTGGAATTGAGTTGTTAGAGATGACAGAAGACAAGGTGGTTGCTACGATGCCCGTTGATGAGCGTACGCATCAGCCATTTGGATTTTTACATGGTGGTGCATCGGTTGCATTAGCAGAAACAGTGGCAAGTGTTGGTTCATATAATTTAATTGATCAAGAAAAATGTATTTGTTTCGGATTAGAAATTAATGCGAACCACATTCGCTCAAAGAAAGATGGAATTGTAACAGCGATTGGAACACCAATACATAGAGGACAATCGACAATGGTTTGGGATGTTCGCATTATTGATGAAAATGATGATTTACTATGTATATCAAGATGTACAGTAGCAATTAAAGAAAAACGTGAAAAATAAAAAAGAGGCGCTCTTATGAGCAGCCTCTTTTTCTTATAATTAGAACTGGATTTTCTTCTCTAAGAAACCTTTTAGTTCGCTAATTGGCATACGAACTTGTTCCATTGTGTCACGGTCACGTACTGTAACAGCTTTGTCTTCAACTGAGTCGAAGTCGTATGTGATACAGAATGGTGTACCGATTTCGTCTTGACGACGGTAACGTTTACCGATAGAACCAGTTTCATCAAAGTCTACCATGAAGTCTTTAGCTAATTCTGCGAATACTTCAGTAGCACCTTCAGATAGCTTTTTAGATAATGGTAAGATAGCTGCTTTGTATGGTGCTAAAGCAGGGTGGAAACGAAGAACTGTACGAGAATCGTTTTCTAATTGCTCTTCTTCATATGCATCACATAAGAATGCTAATGTTACGCGGTCTGCGCCTAAAGATGGCTCGATGCAGTATGGTACGTAACGCTCATTCGTTTGTGGATCGATATAGTTAAAGTCTTCGTTTGAGTGTTCCATGTGACGTTTTAAGTCGAAGTCTGTACGAGATGCAACGCCCCAAAGTTCGCCCCAACCGAATGGGAATTTGAATTCAATGTCAGTTGTTGCATTACTGTAGTGAGATAACTCTTCTTCACCGTGGTCACGAAGACGCATGCTCTCTTCAGACATACCAAGTGAAAGTAACCAGTTTTTACAAGTTTCACGCCAGAATGCGAACCACTCTAAATCTTCACCAGGCTTACAGAAGAATTCAAGTTCCATTTGTTCGAATTCACGTGTACGGAATGTGAAGTTACCAGGCGTGATTTCGTTACGGAAACTCTTACCGATTTGGCCGATACCAAATGGAAGCTTTTTACGCATAGAGCGTTGAACGTTTTTGAAGTTTACGAAAATACCTTGTGCTGTTTCAGGACGAAGGAAGATTTCGTTTGTGCTAGACTCTGTAACACCTTGGAATGTTTTAAACATTAAGTTGAACTGACGGATTTCAGTAAATTCTTCACTACCGCAATCAGGACATTTTACTTCATGTTCTTTCATTAAGTCAGCCATTTGGTCGAAAGTAAGACCGTCAACAACCATTTCGATGCCTTTTGCATCTAAAGCATCCTCAATTAATTTGTCAGCACGGTGACGAGCTTTACATTTTTTACAGTCGATCATTGGATCGTTGAAGTTACCAACGTGACCAGAAGCGATCCAAGTTTTAGGGTTCATTAAAATAGCTGCGTCTAAACCAACGTTGTGTGGAGATTCTTGAATGAATTTTTTCCACCAAGCTTTTTTAACATTATTTTTTAATTCGATTCCAAGTGGACCGTAATCCCAAGTGTTTGCAAGACCACCGTAAATTTCAGAACCAGGGAAAACAAAACCGCGATGTTTCGCTAAGTTTACAACTTGTTCCATTGAATACATAAGAAAATCCTCCTTTTGAAAGTTAACGTATTGGCGATGACATACTCTGATACTTTGGAAACGAGCAGTATATGCTAAAAAGAACATAAAAAAACGCTCATCCCAAGGCTTATTTGCCTAGGGACGAGCGTTTGCCCGCGGTTCCACCCTAGTTGATACACAAAAGGTGCATCCACTTTATCATGTATTGCTCAGGACTGCCGTTTCCTTGCGGCTTCAGGCTTTCACTATCCCTGAATCGCTTTTTATGCAAGTACTTATAAGTCCGTCATCGCTACTTATATTAATAATAATGAACATATTCTAACACGTTCTTTTTTAAATCTCAATAGAGGAACGCGTCTATCTATGATAGAGTCTCGCCTATTTTTTCGTTATTTATTCGGTAATTTTGTTTAATATGCTTAATTGCTTCGCGCTTACTTAATGGAGCGAGCTCATTGTTTTGCACGTATTCCCAAACTACATCCTGATTTGTTTTTGCATATTCACGAAGGACCCAGCCAATTGCTTTTTGAATGAAAAATTCTTTTGAAGAATGTAGTTGTCCAATAATCCAGAAAAGAAGTTCTTCATCCATCTTTTGTTTATATTTGAGTTGGAATAAAATAGTGGCACGTTGTAACCAAATGTTATCTGATGCAATCCATTTTGGGATATAGGCAGAAATCAATTCTGGATGTTGTAAAAAGATATTACCTAAAAATGTAGGTACGATGCTATCGACAGTGTCCCACCAAGATTTTGTTACAATCAATTCTTCTAAGAAGGGGATATGTGTTTCGTTTATATGCTTTTTATATTTTTGCATAATATCAAGTGCAGCCGCTTGGAATTCACGTTCTGGTAAGTCCCAAAGTTCACGTACGATAATTTGGAAGTCTCTTTTATCTGGAAGAGTATGTATTTGAATGATGTCTTTTAATAATTGGCGTCTTTCCGGTGTTTGAATACCTAGAAATGGGAAGTGATTTTTCATATAACGAGCCATAGGTTCTGCTTTTTCAAGATTTTGATGAGCTGTAAAATGCTCTTGTAATGCTTTTACAAATGGATGCATACGTGTTTCTCCTCTCTTATTCTCTTTCTTCTCTTATTATACAAAGAGTTTGGATAAATTTTAAAACATAACTTGCAATGTAATGAAATATGTTGAAAGTAGAGAGGAGAGGATAAGATGGAGGATCAAGGCGTACTAGCAGGTTTCTTTGCTCTTAGTTTTGCGTTTATTCTTGTTATATTGATTTGGGCAATTATTTCATATTTGTTAACGGCTTTTGCACTTTATTCGATGGCGAAAAATGATGGTGCAACGGACGGGGTGCTTGCGTTTATTCCGTTTTTGAATAGTAAGACGTGGGGGGACTTAGCGAAAGATAAATTACCAGATTTTTTGAAAGAAGAAGCAGGGTGGAAAGTATTCGGCATATATGTTGCATGTTTCATTTTTAATTTCGTACCAATTATAAGTTTACTAGCAACAGCTGTATCGATTGTATTGTCCATTTATCTTATCTACGCTATTTTAGACAGATACGGAACGAACTCTATATTATTTACGATTATTCATGTAATCACATTTTCGGTGTTCTTACCGATTCACTTATTTATTATTCGAAATGAACCGGTGAGATATAAAGAGTAGATTTTTCATTTTTGTTGATAAGTAGCTATAAGTAAAAAAGCGCCCTGATTATCAGAGCGCTTTTTCTACTACATAAGGTAGCGTAAATAAATATAAATGTGAGAAATGATTAATGAAACGATCATAATTGGGAAACCGACTTTTAGGAAGTCCATGTAACTAAATTTATGTCCTTCGCGGCTCGCGATACCTGCAACGATTACGTTAGCAGAAGCTCCGATTAATGTTCCGTTTCCGCCCAGACAAGCACCTAGTGCTAATGCCCACCATAATACATCGATTTGTGCGTCAGATGGTGATAAGCCTAGCCCAACTGCCATATCGTTAATAAGTGGAATCATTGTTGCGACGAATGGGATGTTATCAATTGTTGCAGAGGCGATACCAGATACCCATAAAATAAGGATGGATGCGTAAGAAATATCTCCACCTGTTATACCAATTACTTTTTGAGCTAACATTTTGATAAGACCGATATCGATAAGTCCTCCAACAAGTACGAATAACCCTGCGAAGAAGAAGATTGTTACCCACTCTACGCTTGCAAATACTTCTTCAATTTCATGCTCTTTCACACCAATTAACATAAGTACAGTAGCACCAGTTAAGGCGATAATAGCGGCATCGATATGGAAAATAGAATGAGTCATGAAACCTACAATCGTAAGTCCAAGTACAGTTAAAGATTTTTTCATTAATACTGGGTCTTTAATGTATTGTTTTTCATCTAAGCTCATTAATTTTTTAACTTGTACAGGATCGGCAATTAATTGTTTGCGATACATGAAGTAAAGTATTATCGCTGTAACTGCAATAATAATAATTACAATTGGTGCTAGATTCAATAGGAAAGCATTGAAGTCTAAATGCTTATTTGCAGAACCAATCATAATGTTAGGTGGATCACCAATTAATGTTGCTGTTCCTCCAATGTTTGAAAAAATAATTTCAGAAAGTAAATAAGGAACAGGATTTACTTGCAGTATGCGCGTAATAGATAAAGTAACTGGAACAACAAGAAGTACAGTTGTAACGTTATCTAAAAATGCGGAGCCAAGCGCGGTAAGTAAGGAAAGTGAAATTAAAATTTTAATTGGATTTCCTTGCGCTCCTTTTGCCGCTTTAATGGCAACGTATTGGAAGACACCTGATTTACTCGTAATGTTCACCAAAATCATCATACCGATGAGTAGCGTAATCGTTCCCCATTCAATATGTTTCGTAAAGGCGTTATGTAAATCGACGACCCCCACAATTACCATGAGTGCTGCACCAAGAAGTGCGATGACAGCGCGATTAATTTTTTCAGAAATAATAATGGCATATGTAATTAAAAAGACTGCGATAGCAAAATAATACTGCCAGTTAGCGAGTTCTTGCGTTGTTTCGTGCAAAAATCTCATCTCCTTTCATTCACTTTTTCTTAGTGTGTCAAAAATGCTCTAGAAGAAACACACATAACGTCATTATAAAGTAGGAAAATGGCGGATGTAAATGAAAGGAGAGATTTTGTCATATTTTCTGCATAGGTCATTTTTTCTTATTTTTTAAAATATTTGTGGGCATTTGACATATATATAAGATACATCCAATCTGAATATTTAAAATGGAATTAGCATTCGAGCTTGTTCGTGTAGGAGTGTCAAATAGAAAGGAATGACAAAAATGATAAGGAAGGGATCGTATGGATGAACAACGATTTTTATTTTTAGACTTTGAGTTTACGATGCCCCAGCATAGAAAGAAACCGAAAGGATTTTTTCCAGAGATTATTGAGGTAGGACTCGTTTCAGTTGCTGGCTGTAAGGTAGAAGATACGTATTCATCACATGTCAGGCCGAAAACATTTCCCTCTTTAACGGATCGATGTAAGAAGTTTTTAGGAATAAAACAAGAAGTCGTGGATAAAGGGATTTCATTTCCTGAACTCGTTAAGAAGCTTTCAGAATACGAAACGAAATGTAAACCGACAATTGTAACGTGGGGAAATATGGATATGAAAGTGCTGAAGCATAATTGTGAAATGGCAGGGATAGCTTTTCCATTCTTCGGACAGTGTCGTGATTTATCGCTTGAGTATAAGAAGTTTTTTGGAGAAAGAAATCAAACAGGATTATGGAAAGCAATTGAGGCGTATGGAAAAGTAGGGACAGGGAAGCATCATTGTGCGCTTGATGATGCAATGACGACGTACAATATTTTTAAACTAGTAGAAAAAGATAAAGAGTATTTAGTAAAACCAGCACCTCCAACATTAGGAGAACTTGTTGATTTTTCAAAAGTGTTAAAGAAAGTGAGCACACAGTAACGACCAAATTGCACATTATGTAATTTGGTCGTTTTGTTTTTTAGAGTTTGTAGTCTTTCTTTAACTGCTCTAATGTTTCTAGACTACGCTCTGCAAAAGGTGAATCATCTTCAGAAAATGAATTCATTTGAGTTTCTAATGCTAATTTTAGTGAATCTGTATAATCCGGAATTTCTCCTTCATATTTCTTCACCATTTGTTCTGGAATATTCGTTTGCTCACGAAAAGCTAAAGCACGTCTTTCGTGGAAAAATGGTACGTCAGCTTGTTTTACGTTATGTAAGTCACCTTGCACCGGATGTTTTAAAACAGCTAATACTTTTACGACGTAACTGCCAGGGCGGCTATTTGTAACCTCGCCAATGTATTTTCCTGTTTTATAAATACCAGTAACGATTTCACCAATTTCAAATGTTTCTCTCATATTTTTCACCTCAAGTTTATAGTAAGGAAAGTGAGGGAAGGAGTCAAAGAAATCCTTCGTTTTCAGAACGCCCCTTGAGAATATGGGGAGGTTGCACTATAATTTAAAATGATATAACAGAAAATTCTGATGTTTTATAAATCCTATAATAAGGAGTGTTCTATATGATGCCTTTATATTTTCCGGAAGATAAAACAGAATATATTATTCCAGGGATTGTTTGTGTTCTATTTATTATCGGTGCTATTGCTACGTGGCGCATGTTTATTCGTATATCAAAAAGAGAAGCAGACCGATTACAGAAAGTTGAAGAAAAACTATTAGCTGAAAAGAAACAGTAACGCATTTTTGTATGTTTCCCTCTATGCTCGGACAATCTAAGGGCAGAATATATTTTGGAGGGAATAAAATGAAAAAACGGCTTTTTTTCAGTTGTTGTTTATTATTTCTGATGGCAGGTTGTGACCAAGGAAAGCCGAAAGAAATTGAAGTGAAATTACATAATGCTTCAGGAGATGAAGTAGGGACTGCGAAAGTAGTTCAGCAAACAAGTGGAGTGAAAATTACGATTAAAGGGGAAGGTTTCACGCCAGGACCACACGGACTACATGTACATGAAATCGGAGAGTGTAAGGCACCTCGTTTTGAATCATCTGGGAATCATTTTAATCCTGATGATAAAAAACATGGTCTTCTTAATCCGAAGGGCGCAGAAAACGGTGATTTACCGAACGTAGTTGCAGATGGTTCTGGAAAGATTAAAGCGGAAATCGATGCACCCCACATTACACTTGAAGAAGGGAAAACGACGATTCATAGAAAAGATGGAGCGTCTATTATTATTACAGAAAACCCTGATGATGGTATGACACAACCGACAGGTAAATCAGGGGATCGAATTGCTTGTGGCGTAATTGTAAAAAAAGCATCGGATATGAAGAAAAAGTAAAAGCTACCGTGAATGGTAGCTTTATTTGTGAAATGTAATTGAAAATATATCAGCGATTATTGGAATATATCGACTGTAACTCAAATTATATCGGCGATTATTGGAATATATCGACCGTAACTTGAAATATATCAGCGATTATTGAAATATATCGACTTACCGACAAAATATGACAAAGGAGTCTGCCCAAGAATGATTCGGGACAGACTCCTTTCTTATTATGAAAACGTATGACGCAGTCTGTTTAAAATTTCTTCTAAAACAGATCGTGGACAGCCGATGTTAATTCGAATATGTTCTTCGCCACCTAACCCGTATTTCTCACCAGGTTCAACGATGATTTTTCCTTTTTCCTCAAGTAGTGCGGTACGCTCGTTTTGAGAAAGCTTTAGACGTGAACAATCAATCCATAATAAAAAGCTACCTTCTGGCTTCGTTACGGAAAGAGCAGGTATGTGAGTTTTAATATATTCACAAGCAAATTGAGCATTATCTTCTATATATAATCGAATTTCGTTTAGCCAATCATTACATTCTGTATAGGCGCTTTGCATCGCTGTATAAGCGAAGATATTTAACCCGTGGAAGCCTTGTCTATACTGGATAGCTGTAAAGGCATGACGGAGCTTTTCGTTTGGAATGATAATGATCGACGCCTGTAATCCAGCGATATTAAATGTTTTACTTGGAGCCATGCAAGTGATAGTGCGCTCTGCTAATTCTTCAGATAAGGAAGCGAACGGTGTATGTGTATGGTCTGCATAAATGATATCGGAATGAATTTCATCCGCCACAACGATTACGTCATATTTAGTACATAATGATCCGAGCTGCACAAGTTCCTCTTTCGTCCAAACGCGTCCGATTGGGTTATGAGGGCTACAAAGAAGCATGAGTTTGATGCCTTGCTGAAACTGCTTTTCTAAATGCTTGAAGTCTATCACATATGTATCATTTTGTTTCTGTAATGGACTCACGCATAACTGCCTGTTGTTTGTTGTGACCATTTCGAAAAATGGAGGATAAATAGGTGGTTGTACGAGAACAGATTCGTTTTCTTTGGTGAAAGCCTGTATGCTCGTACTAAGAGCTGGAACGATTCCGGCGCTAAAGACAATCCATTCTTTTTGAATATCCCAGTTGTATTGTTGTTTTGTCCAGTTACAAATAATATTTCCAATATTTTCGGGAGGAAGTGTATAGCCAAAAATCGGATGTTCGATTCGTTGTTTTAAGGCAGTTTGAATTGGTTTTGGTACTTCAAAATCCATATCAGCAATCCAAGCATGGATAAGTTCTTCGTTTTTATATGTATCCCATTTTATACTATGCGTTCCACGTCGATTGATTGCTTTATGAAATAGTTGCATAAGTTTGCTCCCTTCTTCTGTAAAACCAATAAGTTATGAAAGTTCTCTCTCTTCTTATAGAATAGCTGATGTGATAGGATAAAGAAAAGTATTAAAAAGTGAAAAGGCGGGAAGCGAATGGGTACATATGAAAAGATGATAGAGGTTGTGAAGAATTGGGATCCGTTTCAAATGGGACCGGAGTTTTATGAAACAGAGGCGAGCGATGTTGTGAGCGTCATAAGTGTGTTTGACGATCCAAAATACATCGCAAAGAAGATTCAACATATATACTTTATGTCTTTCGAGGAAGTACCTGCGCTTGAAAAATGTGAGAAATTAGCTGTGGAATTACTTGTAATAAAAGAAGGTGGAAGCTGTTCATTATAGGCTGTCGGGATTTCCGACAGCCTTTTTTATATTATCCCGCTATTTGCTGGGTAGTAAGACCCTCACCTCAAAATTCAGCGGAAGCAAAGAAGTTAGGTGGGGGCTCATTAAAGTTTCATTTTATTGCGCGGAAAAAGCGATAATTTCTTCATAAACATGTTCAGGCTTTTCTTCAGGTAGTAAATGTCCTGTATTTTCGTAAGAAATAAATTTTGAATTCGGTAAATCTTTGTGTAGACGATGACCTACATGTACAGGGACGACGCGGTCTTTTTCACCCCAAATGAGTAGGATAGGTGTTTCGATTTTTTGTAATTCAGTTGAAGATAAGTCACCTTCACGGTCTCGTATCATGCGAGTTAAAGCGGGAAATATACGGTCGTCATAAAAAGGAGCGGAGTAACCTTTTTTCATTTCATCGTCAATTAATGAGTGATCATGAACGACATTCATTAAGTTATGAACAATGCCGCGCCTTATAATCCAGTTCTTTACGTATAAATGAAAGAACGGTAAATAAGAAGAGTATAGTAAAGGTAAGGTTGCGCGAGCTAAATAGCTCGAGCTACATAGTAAAATCGTCTTTGAAATGAGTTCAGGACGTATACGGTTTACATAGAGAGAAATTTGCCCACCCATAGAATGCCCAACTAATACAATGTTTGAGAGAGATAAATGTTCAATTAAATCAATAATAATCGTTGCTAAATTGTGATAAGAATACTTAAACAGATGAGATTTATCACTTTTTCCGAACGGTGGCAAATCAAGAGCAATGACTGTTCCTTCCTTCGATAGTAAAGGAATGAGACGGCGGTAACTGAATGAGGAAGATAAAAAGCCGTGAACGAGTATGAAAGTAGGACGTTCTGTTTTATTATCATGTTCATACAATTCGTAATGAACGGTAGTGCCGCGAGTGGAAAAAGTGAAATAAGGACAAGTATATTTATGATTCATTTTTTGTCACTCCATTGATTTTTGTTCATATCATCTCCAAGGAAGAAGAAAATATGTTAACAAAAAAAGGCAAGATGACGATGTCATCTTGCCTTTCGTTTATTCAGTATTACCCGCGAACAATATTAGGCGGTGTTTTTCCTTGTAACCCTGCAACTAAATTTTCAGCGGCGGTCATGGCCATTTGCTGACGAGTTTTTAATGTTGCAGATCCGATATGTGGTAAAGTCACAACATTTTGTAATGATAAGAGTGGATTATCTTTTCGAATCGGCTCTTGTGTAAATGTATCGATACCTGCTGCAAAGATTTTCTTTTCTGTTAAAGCATGGATTAACGCTTCTTCATCTACTGTTTTCCCGCGAGAAGCATTAATGAAGATTGCTGTGTCTTTCATTAATGAAAATTCCTTTTCTCCGATAAGGTGATATGTTTCATCTGTTAATGGAGTAAGAAGAACAATAAAGTCAGACTGCTTCAGTAGCGTCTGTAAATCACAATATGTAGCATCGAATTTTTGTTCAGCTTCTTCTTTACGACGGCGGTTATAGTAAAGAACATTCATATCAAATCCGAATTTTGCTCGTTTTGCGACGGCTTCTCCAATTCGGCCCATACCGATAATACCAATTGTGCTATGGTGTACATCTAGTCCGAAGTGTTCTTTTCCGATTTCAGCGTTCCATTCACCATTTTTCACGTAAGAATCGAGTTCGCAAACGCGGCGCCCAGCTGATAGCATAAGGGCGAAAACGAGATCAGCTACTGTATCATCTAATACGTATGGTGTATTCGTTCCGATAACATTTCGGTTTTTCATCGCTTGTAAATCAAAATTATCGTAACCAACAGAAATGTTGCTCACTACTTTTAAGTTAGGAGCTACTGTCAGTAATTCTTCATTAATAGCAGATCCGAAATTTAATAACCCATCTTTATCTTGTATTTTCTCTAATAGAATATCACGAGGTACTTTCTCATTTTGATCCCATTTTTCATAATCACAGTGTTCTGATAAATAGTTTTCTACAAATGTTGGAACTGGTTCAGCAATATAAACTTTTGGTTTCACGGTTCCATCCCCTTTCGCTTTATCACGTATTTTTCCGCTGATTAAAGTTTCACTTTACCCCACATTAACGGACAGTAAGTCTCCCACCTCAAAAAGCAGCTCAAGTAAAGAGGTTAGGTGGGAGAGCAACTGTCCGTAAAAGCCCGATTGGTGCGGGCTAATAGTCAGCGGGGTGAAGCATTTCGCTGATTAAAGTTTCACTTTATTTTGACATAATTCAATAGAAAAATCTTCTTTTCAAACTGGAAAGGGTATTTGTATAATTTAGACACAAACGAAAAGGAAGGATGATTTATATGGTGACAGAAAAAGAATTAGAATTATTAGCTTGTCTTGAAAAGAGTAGTCGATTATCTGTAGATACATTAGCGAAGCTGTTAAATATAGAAGTAGAAGAAGTAAAGAAGATGGTTGCGAGATTAGAAAATGAAAAGATTATTGTGGATTATGTAACACATATCGATTGGACGAAAGTGAAAGAACATACAGGTTTAACGGCAATGATCGATGTGAAAGTTACGCCAAAGCACGGTGTGGGGTTTGATGCGGTTGCTGAACAAATTTATCGTTATTCAGAAGTGAAATCCGTTTATTTAATGTCAGGGACATATGATCTTTCTATTACATTAGAAGGGAAAACGATGGGGGAAGTAGCGATGTTTGTTTCTGAGAAATTAGCAACAATTGAATCTGTCGTTTCTACAACTACTCATTTCATTTTGAAGAAGTATAAACATGAGGGCGTTATTTATGAAAAAGACGATGATGATAAGCGAATTGTGGTGACACCATGAAGCAATTTGAACTATCTAGATCAGCAGAATCTTTAAAACCATCTGGTATTCGAAAATTTTTTGATTTAGCAGCAAATATGAAAGGTGTTATTTCCCTCGGGGTAGGAGAGCCAGATTTTGTTACCCCTTGGAATGTAAGGCAAGCATGTATTCGTTCTTTGGAACAAGGGTATACGTCATATACAGCAAATGCAGGATTATTGGAGCTCCGTCAAGAAATAGCAAAGTATCTAAAAAAACAATTTGCAGTATCTTATGACCCAAGTGATGAAATCATTGTTACAGTTGGAGCGAGCCAGGCGTTAGATGTAGCGATGCGCGCCATTATAAATCCTGATGATGAAGTGCTCATTATTGAACCAAGCTTCGTTTCTTATGCACCACTTGTGACATTAGCTGGAGGAGTTCCGGTTCCTGTGGCGACTACTTTAGAAAATGAGTTTAAAGTACTACCAGAACAAATTGAAGCAGCTATTACAGCGAAAACAAAGGCGATTTTGCTTTGTTCACCAAATAACCCGACAGGTGCAATGCTAAATAAATCCGAGCTTGAAGAAATAGCAGTGATTGTTGAGAAGTACAATCTAATTGTATTATCTGATGAAATTTATGCAGAGCTTGTATACGACGAAGTATATACAAGTTTCGCGAGTATTAAAAATATGCGTGAGCATACGATTTTAATTTCGGGATTTTCAAAAGGGTTTGCGATGACAGGATGGCGTCTCGGTATGATTGCAGCTCCTGTTCAATTTTCAGAATTAATGCTCAGAATCCATCAGTATTCAATGATGTGTGCACCGACGATGTCTCAGTTTGCAGCACTTGAGGCGTTACGGGCAGGGAACGATGAAGTGATTCGAATGAGAGATAGTTATAAGAAGCGTCGTAACTTCATGACGAAATCTTTCAATGAAATGGGCTTAACGTGTCATGTGCCAGGCGGAGCATTTTATGTTTTCCCTTCTATATCTTCAACAGGATTATCTTCAGCGGAATTTGCAGAACAGTTATTGCTGGAAGAAAAAGTGGCTGTTGTCCCTGGTAGCGTATTTGGCGAAAGTGGTGAAGGTTTTATTCGTTGTTCTTATGCAACGTCGCTTGAACAACTTATGGAAGCAATGAAGAGAATGGAACGGTTTGTAGAGAATAAAAAAAGGACAAAACGTAATACGTTTTGTCCATAAAAGGGGGGGAATACTAGAAAGCCATGTGTTAGTAGTCTATCCCAATATTGGATAATTATACTTCTTTAAGGGAAATTTTTTATGAATTTTGAATGAGTTCTGTCATAGTGGTATAATTTACTAATATAAGGTATACGCATTCTAGATAACGTTATCTAGAATGCGTACTAACCAATCGGATATTTAAAATAAATATATCTGCTTTGCTCTCTATAATTGTAGAGAGAATGGTAAACGTATGGGAGTGTTTCATATGTCAGAACAATATACAACAGGAGTGGTTGTAACAGGGAAAGTGACTGGAATTCAAGATTACGGTGCGTTTGTAGCGTTAGATGCAGAAACACAAGGGCTTGTGCATATATCTGAAATTACAAATGGATATGTAAAGGATATTCATGACTTTTTAAAGGTCGGCGATACAGTAGAAGTAAAGGTACTTTCAATTGATGAAGAGCACAGAAAAATGAGTTTATCGTTAAAAGCGGCGAAAAGAAAACAAGGAAGGATTCTTATACCGAACCCATCTGAAAACGGATTTAATACGCTGCGAGAAAAGTTGGCAGAATGGATTGAAGAGTCCGAGTTAACAAAGTAAAAGAGGAACGCATATGAGCGTTCCTCTTTTACTTTATCTTATGATATATATTTGCAAATATGATTGCATGCAATCATATTCGTATGTCGGAGGTGAAAGGACATACTGATTATCGAATTTCGTTTGTTTCTGGGTGCGTACCAAGATTTTCAGATGGTTTAAACAGTAAACCAAGGTTGATAAGCCCAGATATACCAACGATGCCGTAAATAATACGTGCAAGAGCTGAATTTTGTCCACCGAAAATGGCTGCTACTAAGTCAAACTGGAAAAAACCGATTAGTCCCCAGTTCACAGCGCCAATTACAGTAAAGACTAATGCGATACGTTGTAAAGTACTCATGAAAAAGCCCCCCTTAATTGTGAAGCATGAGCAAGCGATGAGTTAATTAACTCTTTTATAGAATGGGGTAGTTATGTTGTTTTTATACATAAAAAATGTTTGAAAGAAGATGTATATACATCTATACCGAAAAATACGAATTTTTATGCAAAAAATGAACTTTTTCTAAAAAATATATATTGGTTACGTTTACAATGTTTGAATCGCTTGATTTACAACTTCAGTTTCGCTAAAGTGAATACAGAAATACATATCCATAATTGGAGGGAAAAAGATGAGTACACATGTAACGTTCGACTATTCTAAAGCGTTATCCTTCATCGGTGAACATGAAATCACTTATTTACGTGATGCAGTGAAAGTAACACATCACGCAATCCACGAAAAAACTGGAGCTGGGAACGATTTCCTTGGGTGGGTAGACCTTCCGCTTCAATATGACAAAGAAGAATTTGCTCGCATTCAAAAATGCGCAGAAAAAATTAAAAATGACTCTGACATTTTACTTGTTGTAGGTATCGGTGGTTCTTACTTAGGAGCACGTGCAGCAATCGAAATGTTAAACCATTCTTTCTACAACACGCTTTCTAAAGAACAACGTAAAACTCCACAAGTGCTATTTGTTGGACAAAACATTAGCTCCACTTACATGAAAGATTTAATGGACGTATTAGAAGGTAAAGACTTCTCTATTAACGTTATTTCCAAATCAGGTACAACAACAGAGCCAGCACTAGCATTCCGTATCTTCCGTAAGTTATTAGAAGAAAAGTATGGAAAAGAAGAAGCTCGCAAACGTATTTATGCAACTACAGATAAAGCGCGTGGTGCATTAAAAACATTAGCTGATAACGAAGGTTACGAAACATTTGTTATTCCAGATGATGTTGGAGGTCGTTTCTCTGTATTAACGCCAGTTGGTTTATTACCAATCGCAGTAAGTGGCTTAAATATTGAAGAGATGATGAAAGGTGCAGCTGCTGGTCGTGATGACTTCGGAACATCAGAACTAGAAGAAAATCCAGCTTACCAATATGCAGTAGTTCGTAACGCTTTATACAATAAAGGAAAAACAATTGAAATGCTTGTTAACTATGAACCAGCACTTCAATACTTCGCTGAGTGGTGGAAACAGTTATTTGGTGAAAGTGAAGGAAAAGATCAAAAAGGTATTTTCCCATCTTCAGCAAACTTCTCAACTGATTTACACTCATTAGGTCAATACGTTCAAGAAGGTCGTCGTGACTTATTTGAAACAGTTCTTAAAGTAGGTAAATCTACACATGAACTAACAATCGAATCAGAAGAAAACGATTTAGACGGATTAAACTACCTTGCTGGTGAAACTGTAGACTTCGTAAACACAAAAGCATACGAAGGTACATTACTTGCACATAGCGACGGGGGAGTACCAAACTTAATCGTCAATATTCCTGAATTAAATGAGTACACATTCGGTTACCTTGTATACTTCTTCGAAAAAGCATGTGCGATGAGCGGCTACTTATTAGGCGTGAATCCATTTGACCAACCTGGAGTAGAAGCATATAAGAAAAACATGTTTGCTTTACTTGGTAAACCAGGATTTGAAGAATTAAAAGCAGAATTAGAAGAGCGTTTAAAATAATAAAAAGCGACCGGATTCCGGTCGCTTTTTATTATTTTATCGAAAAGTCCATCAGTATATTCAAACTAAAGTGGGTATGCTAAAGGAAAAGTCTAGGAGGGATGGGCTTGATTCCGATTCAATCAAATTTAGAAGGACGTACATATGCGTTATATAAGTTAGAAGAGATTATGAAACCACTTGGATATAGCATTGGTGGTAATTGGGATTATGATAAAGGATGCTTTGATTACAAAATCGATGAAGAAGATGGGTATCAATTTTTACGAGTTCCATTTACAGCCATTGATGGAGAACTAGATGTACCAGGCGTAATAGTTCGTCTTGGAACGCCGTATATTCTTTCGCACGTATATCAAGACGAACTAGATGATAATGTGAATACTTTAACAGCTGGAACAAGTGGAATGGATCAATTTGCTGAGCCGAAAGATCCAGATGGAGATGTGAAAAGAAAATATATCAATATTGGGAAAGTGCTCATGCAAGAATTAGAGCGTCATTTTACTAATGGTGAATAACAATGAATATGTCGCTTTCAATGAGAACAAAGGAATGAACTGGATTAATCATATATTGTTCGTCGCGCTTTATACCTAGTAAGAGAATGTTTTGCTTTAAAAGAGTATAGCTACAATTGGCAAAAGTTTGTCCGGTGCAGGACGATGGAAGCTCCATCAGTTGTAATTTATTATCAGAGATTTCGTCGTAAAGTGAAAATAGTACACCTGAAATGGAAGGGAATAAAAGAGAAGCGGTAAATACATAGCTCGTTAATTTATTTCCTTCTATAATTTCTGACACGCCAGCTCTCGTTGCATTTTGTATTTGTTCAGAAGTAAGAAGTTCAGCGATGCAGTGAATGTTTGGGTTGAGCCCTTTTGCAGTTAAAATATTTAAAATGGACTGTGTATCCGCTAAGCTTTCGTTTTTTTCTTTATCAGCTGTTATTAATATGGTGTGTGCCGTTGCAATATTAGCCTTTAATAAAGTTTGATCGTGATGCGGACAACCTTTTATAAATTCTAAATGATGAAATGGTTTTGGGAGTAAAGAAAGTGTTTCATCAATTAAAACGATATCAAGGTTTGGTTGTAATACGTGCATTTGCTTTACAACATGTTTTGCGCGCTCATTCCAGCCAACGATAATCATATGACCGTTAGAAGTAGCGGCTTCTTCACCTTTAATTTTCATATATTGTTTATTAATCATTTCAGTAGCAAACAGCACCATATAATAAGAACAAAAGCCAGTTCCTAATAAAATAATACTTATACCTATTAGTTTTCCTAGCGTCGTATGGGGAGCAAAGTCGCCATATCCAACTGTAAAAATGGTAACGATTGACCACCAAATTCCGTCAAACCATGTAGTGAAATGAAAAGGTTCTAATCTATGTATAAGAAAACCGGAAAAAGCAGTCAGTACAATAATAAAACAAATTAAACGGAAAATAATGGAATCGCGAAATGTATCTACTAAATTCGGACGGGATTTCAATTGCCTATTCCTCCTTACTTTGTAGGACTACATTCATTGTTGCCATTATAGAAAAAAGAAAAACTCTCTAATTAAAGAGAGTTTGTTTTACGTTACATACTTTCCACTTCAGTTTGTTGGACACTTTCAAGATGCTGGAGAGCATAGTAAACATCAGCAGTATGTCTTTTTTGATCAATGGACAGTTTAAGATGTAAATAGTGAGAACCGTTTTCTAATGTTTTAAGCTTCATATTCTTAACTTTTATATCCATTTCTTTTATTTCTTCAATTACGATTGGGATATTGTCCATATTTCGTACAACAAGTTTCACAGCGATATCACGTTGACGAAATGATCTAGGGCCTACATATTTCATCGCGAGTGGTATAAGTTCGACACTAATCATAAGGAAACACATTCCGAATATCGCTTCAATATAGAATCCGGCCCCAACAGCAATACCAATGCCAGAAGCACCCCAGATCATAGCGGCAGTCGTGAGCCCTGCAATGCTATCGTTGCCTCTTCTTAAAATTACGCCAGCACCTAAAAAACCAATTCCTGATACAATTTGAGCGGCAAGTCGAAGTGGATCCATATTCATATGATCGGTATGTGGTAAGTTATAAGCTGCTTTAATAGAGACAATCGTTAGGAGGCAACTAATAATAGAAATAACTAAACACGTTTTTAAACCAAGTGGTTTCCGTTTTAATTCGCGTTCTAAACCAATGGCAAATCCTAAAATAGCCGAGAGACCTAGTTTGATTAATAAATCGGTATAGTCCATATATATTCCTCCTTGTATGATATGCTATATGAATAAAACGCTTATTATAGAAAGAAACGTCTTTTGATAGAGTAACTTTATATAAAATATATGTAGGAATTGCTCATACATGAAAGAGATATTTCGTTTAAGTATATGATATAAAAAAAGAAATGTGGGCAGTTTTAAAAAAAGTTTATAAAAGGTGTTGCATTTCATTTTTCACCATGATATATTAATAACCGTCGCTGATGCGGAAACGCAGAAAACGACAAAAAAGAAATTGAAAAACTTAGTTGACATCGAAAAACGAAGATGTTAACATAAGGAAGTCGCAAATGAGCGACCAAGTAGTTCTTTGAAAACTGAACGAAACAAACAACGTGAAACGTCAATTTTTATTTTAGATGCTAGACAAACTAACTTTATTGGAGAGTTTGATCCTGGCTCAGGATGAACGCTGGCGGCGTGCCTAATACATGCAAGTCGAGCGAA
>NZ_RPSJ01000048.1:0-496 GCF_003946765.1 Bacillus sp. 2D03
CATATTATATGGTTAAGTCCTCGATCTATTAGTATTCGTCAGCTCCACATGTCACCATGCTTCCACCTCGAACCTATCAACCTGATCATCTTTCAGGGATCTTACTAGCTTACGCTATGGGAAATCTCATCTTGAGGGGGGCTTCATGCTTAGATGCTTTCAGCACTTATCCCTTCCGCACATAGCTACCCAGCTATGCCCTTGGCAGAACAACTGGTACACCAGCGGTGCGTCCATCCCGGTCCTCTCGTACTAAGGACAGCTCCTCTCAAATTTCCTACGCCCACGACGGATAGGGACCGAACTGTCTCACGACGTTCTGAACCCAGCTCGCGTACCGCTTTAATGGGCGAACAGCCCAACCCTTGGGACCGACTACAGCCCCAGGATGCGATGAGCCGACATCGAGGTGCCAAACCTCCCCGTCGATGTGGACTCTTGGGGGAGATAAGCCTGTTATCCCCGGGGTAGCTTTTATCCGTTGAGCGATGGCCCT